>JBGOTT010000208.1:0-7505 GCA_041476585.1 Gammaproteobacteria bacterium
AGCTACTCTGGACACGCGAGGAAGACATGCTGCACGGCATGTACCACCCGGTCATGCAGGCGATGCTCACCGGCGCGCTCGATGCGAGCGGAAATCTCACCGCATTGCGAATTCGGCTGTCGGGACAGTCGATCCTCGCGGCGGTCTTCCCGCAGGCCCTGCAGAACGGAAAGGACCCCCTCTCGTTCCAGGGCTTCTGGCCGTCCGGGGAGCACTCGCTCGAATACTCGATCCCGAACCTGCTGATCGACCATGCGATGCGCAACACGCACGTGCCGCCGGGCTTCTGGCGCGGCGTGAACATCAATCAGAATGCCATCTTCCTCGAGTGCTTCATGGACGAGCTTGCCCATGCGGCGGGCCAGGATGCGCTCGAATTCCGGCGCAAGCTGATGGCGCCGCATCCGAGGTCTCTCGCGGTGCTGAATGCGGTGGCCGACAAGGGCGGCTGGGGGAAGCCCGCGCCGCAAGGAGTGCACCGCGGGCTGGCTCACTTCAGGACCTTCGGCAGCTATGTCGCGGCGTGCGCCGAAATTTCCGTCAAGGACGGAAACAAGGTGAAGATTCACCGCATCGTCGCGGCTACGGATCCCGGCTATGCCGTGAATCCTGCCCAGATCGAGCGGCAGATTGCCGGTTCGTTCGTCTATGGGTTGTCCGCGTTGTTCGACCAGGAGTGCACGGTCAAGGACGGCCGCATGGAGCAGGAGAATTTCGACGCCTACAACTCGATGCGCATCGCACAGATGCCCACGGTCGAGTCGATCGTCATGCCCTCCGGCGGATTCTGGGGCGGTGTCGGCGAGCCCACGATCTGCGTGGCCGCGCCAGCCGTGCTCAACGCGATCTTTTCGGCGACCGGCAAGCGCATTCGCTCGTTCCCGCTGAAGAACCACGGCATGACGATGGTGTAGGCAAGCAGGGAGGCAACACGTGCGCGTGTGGATTGCGGCTGTGGTCGTATTGGCATGGATCGCCCCGGCATCCGGGGCGCCTCCCGCGGGCGCCGCAGCCTGTTCGGGCTGTCACGCCGCGTCCGCGGCGATCGTGTCTCCGGGGCCGCGACTCGTCGGGCGTGATGCGGCGGACATCGTCAACGCGATGCAGGAATTCCGCACAGGCAAGCGGCCCGCGACGATCATGGACAGAATTGCGAAGGGTTTCACCGACGACGAGATCCAGGCCATCGCCGCCTGGTACGCGATGCAGCGGTGAACATGAATCGCCGCAAATTCCTTAAATCCACCGCCGCGGTGTCGGCGGGCCTGTTCGCGCCCACCCTGATTGCGCAGGCCGCCCCGCGCGTCGTGGTCGTGGGCGGAGGCTTCGCCGGCGCAAGTTGTGCGCGTGCGCTCAGGAAGGCCGATCCGCGCATTGCAGTCACGCTCGTCGAACCGAACGCCACATTCACCGCCTGTCCGTTCAGCAACGCCGTCATCGCCGGCTTGCGCGAGCTGAAAGCACAGCAATTCACCTACGAGAAGGTCACCGCCGATGGCATCACCCTGGTGCGGACGAGCGCCAGCGCGATCGATGCGCAGGCGCGCTCGGTCACGCTTGCGGACGGCACGCGCCTGGCTTACGACCGGCTGGTGCTCGCGCCGGGCATCGACATCCGCTGGGACGCATTGCCGGGTTACGGCGAGTCGGCGGCCGAGCGCATGCCGCACGCTTGGAAGGCGGGGGAACAGACCCTGCTGTTGCGCCGCCAACTCGAAGCGATGGAGGACGGCGGCCTGGTCGTGATCGCGGCGCCGCCCAATCCATTTCGCTGCCCGCCCGGGCCCTACGAGCGCGCAAGCCTGATTGCGCACTACCTCAAGATGAGGAAGCCGCGCTCGAAGCTGATCGTGCTCGATGCGAAGGACGTGTTTTCGAAGCAGCGCCTGTTCCAGAATGCCTGGGCTGAGCTGTACCCGGGACTGCTCGAATGGGTGTCGCTCTCCAAAGGCGGCAAGGTGATCTCGGTGGACGCCGCAACCAATACGCTGGTGACGGATTTTGGCCGACACCAGGCCGCCGTCGTCAACGTCATCCCGCCGCAAAAGGCCGGGAGCATTGCCGATGTCGCAGGCGTCGCCGACCGCAGCGGCTGGTGCCCGATCGACCCGGCGACGTTCGAGTCGAAGCAGCAGGCCGGCATACACGTCATCGGCGACGCGGCGATCGCGGGAGCGATGCCGAAGTCGGCCTTCGCCGCCAATTCACAGGCCAAGGTCTGCGCGGAGGTCGTGGCCGCGCTCGTGACCGGCCGGGTGCCCTCTGCGCCAAAGCTGATCAACACCTGCTACAGCCTCGTCGCACCCGACTATGGAATTACGGTTGCAGGTGTCTACCGCCCGGCAGACGGGCAACTCGCGGATGTGCCCGGGGCGGGCGGCGTAAGCCCCATGGATGCGCCGCGCGCGACACGCGCTCTCGAAGCGCAGTACGCCGAGGCCTGGTTTCGCACCATCACCGGCGAGGTCTTCGGTTGAGGCGAATGGTCGTTGCGGCCTTGGTGTGTTTTGCCGCCAATGCCGCCGGCGAAGATTCGATTCCGAATTCACTCACCGGCGCCAAAGGCGACCCGGCGCGAGGGCGGGCGATCGTCGCCGACCGGCAGGTCGGGCTGTGCCTGTTGTGCCACAGCGGGCCGTTTCCGGAAGAGCGGTTTCAAGGCGATCTTGCGCCGGCTTTGAACGGCGCGGGACGCCGGTTGTCTGAAGGCCAGTTGCGGCTCAGAATCATCGACTCGGGCCGCGTCAATCCGGCGACGATCATGCCGGCTTATTATCGGACCGAGGGACTGACGCGGGTCGCGCCCGTGTTTCAAGGCAGGCCCGTGCTGAGCGCGGAGCAGATCGAGGACGTGGTGGAATTTTTGAAAACATTGAATGAATAGGCGAACTTCCCGCAGGAATTTCCTTGTCGTGGCCGGCGGCCTCGCTGCGGGGATCGCGCTGCCTGCGACTGTCGCAGCCCAGGTGCCGGGTGCGCCTGCGGCAACGCAGGAGGCCATCCGCAGGGTGGTCGGCACGGCGCGGATCAACAAGGGCAAGGTGACGCTCGATCTGCCGGCGCTGGTCGACAACGGCAACGCAGTGTCGCTCGCCGTCCGCGTCGACAGCCCGATGACCGAGGCCGAGCATGTGAAGGCGATCCACGTATTCACCGAGAAGAATCCGCAGCCCGACGTCGCTGCTTTTCACCTCGGGCCGCGCGCCGGCCGCGCAAGCGTCGCCACGCGGATCCGGCTTGCCGATACGCAGACCGTGATCGCGATCTGCGAGCTGAGCGACGGCTCGTTCTGGTCCGGTAGCGCGAATACCGTCGTGACTCTCGCGGCCTGCCTCGAGGAGATCTGAGCGTGGCGCGTGCGCTCGTCAATGTGCCCGCGACGGCGAAGCGCGGCGAGGTCGTCGAGATCAAGGCGCTGGTTTCGCATATTATGGAAACGGGGTACCGCCGCACGCAGCTCGGCGCGCTGATCCCGCGCGACATCATCAGGCAGTTCGTGTGCACCTATAACGGTGTGGAGGTGTTCCGCGCCGAGTTCCATCCGGCGATCGCTGCGAATCCGTTTATCGCGTTTTGGACCGTCGCCATCGAGAGCGGCACGCTCGCCTTCACATGGACGGGCGACAACGGCTACTCGGTCACCGAGTCCGCCGCCGTTCGCGTCGGTTGAGCACGTTCGTCCTCGCGGCACTCGCGGCTGCGGTCGCAATCCCGGCGTTCGCCGCCGAGATCCCGCAGTCCGAGCGCCGTTCGGGCTACGACTTGATGAGCCGCGAGACTCGCTCGATGCAGGACGACGACGCGGCCAATCCCGGCATGCTCTGGGTGCTAGAAGGCGAAACACTGTGGAACAGGAAGACCGGCACTGCCGGCCGCGCGTGCCAGGACTGCCACGGCGATGCAAGCGCAAGCATGAAAGGTGTCGCGGCGCGCTATCCGGCCTTCGACAGCGTACGCGCCCGCCCGATCAATCTCGAGCAGCGCATCAACGCCTGCCGCACCGATCGGCAGCAGGCGCCGCCGCTCTCATATGAAAGCAGGGACCTGCTCGCGCTGACTGCGTATGTCGCGCGGCAATCGCGCGGGCTGCCGATCGCCGTCGCGATCGACGAGCGAAGCAGGCCGTTCCTCGATGCCGGCCGCGCGATGTTCCTGCGCCGCCAAGGCCAACTCAACCTCGCCTGCGCGCAATGCCACGACGACAATTGGGGCAAGCGGCTTGCAGGCAGCGTGATTCCGCAGGCGCACCCGACCGGGTACCCGCTCTACCGCCTCGAGTGGCAGGGCGTCGGCTCGCTGCAGCGGCGATTGCGCAACTGCCTGGTCGGAATCCGCGCGCAAGCACCCGCGTACGGCGCCGACGAGTTCGTCGATCTCGAGCTCTACCTGATGTGGCGGGCGCGCGAGATGAAGATGGAGACGCCCGGCGTGCGGCCGTGAGCGGCCGGCAGGACTGAGTTGAGCGTGGTTTAGAATCGCTCGAATGGACTCGAACGCAGCGCAACGCTGGGTCGGTGCGGCGTTGCCGCGCAAGGAGGACGAAGCGCTTCTAACCGGAAGCGCGCGCTTCATCGACGACCTCGAGCCGGTGGCCGGATTGCGTCATGCGGCGATCCTGCGTTCGCCGCATCCGCATGCACGCGTTCGCTCCATCGAGACGCGTCGCGCCGAGGAGTTGCGCGGCGTGATCGGCGTGGTCACCGGCGCGCAGATTGCGCAGGTCGCCGGCATCATTCCGAGCGTAGTGCGCTCGAAGATGCGTTTCCAGGTCTGCGCGACGACCAAGGTGCGCTATTGCGGCGAGCCGGTAGCGGTGGTGGTGGCCGAAGACCGCTATGTTGCCGAAGATGCCCTCGAACTGATCGAGGTGGACTACGAACCGCTGCCCGGCGTAGCGCACCTCGATGACGCGTTGAGGCCGGATGCGCCGCTGCTGTTCGAGGAAGCCGGGTCCAACGTTGCGCAGCACCGCTCGTTCAAGTACGGCGATCCCGACGGCGCATTCGCGCGCGCGGACCGGACCTTTCGCCACGCATACCGCTTTCCGCGTTCGATCGCCACGCCGATGGAGACCTATGGCGTGATCGCGCAGTTCGAGCCGCATCCGGACCGCTACACGATCTGGTCGAACTTCCAGGGGCCGTTCGTGCTGCAGCCGCTGATGGCCGGCGCGCTGAACGTCCCGGGCAACCGGCTGCGCATCGTCACTCCACCGAATTCCGGAGGCAGTTTCGGCATCAAGCAGGCGGTATACGCCTACATGGTGCTGCTCGCCGCGGTGTCGCGCCTGGTCGGCGTGCCGGTGAAGTGGACCGAGGACCGCCTCGAGCACCTGATGGCCTCATCGAGCGCCACCGACCGCACGGGCGAGGTCGAGGCCGCGTTTTCGCACGACGGTGAACTGCTCGGCCTGCGCTATCGCAACGTGGTGAACCTCGGCGCCTACATCCGGGCACCAGAA
This sequence comes from Gammaproteobacteria bacterium, assembly GCA_041476585.1. Classification (GTDB taxonomy): domain Bacteria; phylum Pseudomonadota; class Gammaproteobacteria; order Burkholderiales; family SG8-39; genus JADGRQ01. Next base: position 5,462 of record JBGOTT010000208.1, read on the forward strand.
CCGGCGTCGGTCTATCGCATGCACTCGACCTCCAACGGCGCGTACCGGGTGAGAAACCTCGCCATCGACAACGTGCTGGTCGTCACCAATCGAATGCCCGCAGGCCTCAACCGCGGCTATGGCGGACCGCAGTTCTACTTTGCGCTCGAGCGCATCATGGATATCGCAGCGCGCGGCCTGGGGCTCGATGCCGCCGAACTGCGCCGCAGGAACCTGGTGCGCAAGGACGAGTTTCCTTACGACTGCCCGGCCGGCTCGCAGCTCGATTCGGGCGATTACGAAGCCTGTCTGGACGAAGTGCTGCGTCTTGCCGACTATGGGGCGCTGCTCGCCCGGCGCGATGCGGCCCGCAGGGACGGCAAGCTGTTCGGTATCGGCTTCGCGCTCGGTGTCGAGCCGTCGGGGTCGAACATGGCCTATGTCGGCCTTGCGCAGACGGCCGAGCAGCGCAGCAAGGCCGAGCCGAAGTCCGGCGCCAATGCATCGGTGACGATCGCGATCGATCCGAGCGGCGGTATCACGGTGCAGCTCGACAGCACGCCCAACGGACAGGGACATGCAACGGTGGCGGCGCAAATCGTTGCACAGGAACTGGGCGTGCGGCCGGAGGATGTAGACGTGCTCACTGAGGTCGACACGCGCGCAATCGCCTGGAGCATCGCCTCTGGCAACTACTCCAATCGCTTCGCATCTGCGGTTACGAGCGCGGTGCTCGCCTGCGCGCGCAAAGTCGTCGAAAAGCTTCGACAGATGGCGGCGCAGGACTTCAAGGTTGGCGTGGAGGAAATCGAACTGGCCGACGGCGCTGCGCGCGTGAAGCGCAATCCCGGGCAGGCGATCGGCGTGGGCAGGCTCGCGGCCCGCGCGCACTGGAATCCGGCGGGCATGCCGGCAGGCATCCCGGCGGGGATGCACGAGACCTTCGTGCTCGATGCGCCCGCGCTCGCGAGCCCGGACGATGCCGATCGCATTGCATCGGCGATAACATACGGCTTCGTCGCCGATCTGGCAGCCGTCGAGATCGACAAGGCTACCGGGCGCATCGAGATCGTGAAATACGTTTCGGTGCACGACGTAGGCACGATGTTGAATCCGCTGATCGTCGAGGGGCAGATCAGCGGGGGTTTCGCCCACGGCCTCGGCGCGGCGCTCTACGAGGAACTGGTGCACGACCGGGCCGGCAACTTCATTTCCGGCAGCTTCGCGGAATACCTGTGCCCGACCGCGCCGGAGATGCCGCGCCTGGACATCGGCCACAAGTCCACGCCCTCGCCGGCCAACCTGACCGGCGCGAAGGGCATGGGCGACGGAAGTGCGATGCTTGCGCCCGCCGCCCTCGCCAACGCGGCGGCCGATGCGCTCGGCCGGGAAGACATCGAGCTTCCGCTCGCGCTGAACCGCGTGTGGGAACTCGCCAACGGACGGAAGCCATGAAGCCGGTCGCGTTCGAATACTGCCGTCCGGACACGCTCGCCGAAGCGCTTGAGCTGCTCGAGGAGTTCGGCGCCGAGGCGAGCGTGCTCGCCGGCGGAATGTCGCTCGGCGCGATGCTCAACATGCGGTTGGTGAGGCCCGCTGCGGTACTCGATATCAAGCGAGTGCCCGGACTCGACGCGGTCTCGATCAATGGCGAAGTGCGAACCGGCGCGACGCTCCGGCAGGCTGCGGCGCTCGGCGATCCGGCGCTGATGCGGGCCGTACCGCTGCTTGCGCGGGCGCTGCCGCACGTCGGTCATTTCCAGACGCGCAACCGCGGCACGCTCGGCGGCTCGGTGGCTCATGCCGATCCGAGTTCCGAGATTCCGCTCGCGCTCGTCACGCTCGGAGGCTCGGTCGAGCTGCAGTCCAGGCGCGGCATGCGGCGCATTGCGGCGCGCGAGTTCTTTCTCGACGTGCTCACCACGGCGCGCGCACCGGATGAACTGCTTACGGCGCTCATCTGGCCCAAACATAGAAACGGTGCGAGCTGGGCGTTTGCCGAGATCGCCCAGCGGCACGGCGACTTCGCGATCGTGGCCTGCGCGGCCGAAGCCGTGCTGACGCC
>JBGOTT010000209.1:0-7496 GCA_041476585.1 Gammaproteobacteria bacterium
ACAACGTCTTCAACACCGACAAGTCGGTGGTGCAGTTCGACCTCGAGCGGCTGGCCGAGGCGACCAAGCTGCACGTGGGTCGCACCATGGAGGCAAAGCGCGGCGACGGCCTGATCTTCGTCAACTGCATGGAAAAGCTCACGATGGGCAGCCCGCGCGACACGCTGCGCGTGCGCCTGTCGGCAGCGATGGACGGAGGCATCGACGGCATCACGCTGAGCGCCGGGCTGCACCTGGGGTCGCTCGCGCTGGTGCAGGATCATCCGCGCTTTCGCGATGTGAAATTCGGCATCATCGTTTCGTCGCTGCGCGCGCTGCTCTTGTTCCTGCGCAAGAGCGCCCGGCTCGACCGCCTGCCCGATTACATCATTGTCGAAGGGCCGCTGGCCGGCGGGCACCTCGGCTTCGGCATGGACTGGGCGCAGTACGACCTCAAGACGATCGTCGAAGAAATTCATCGCTATCTCAAGCAGGAGGGACTGACCATCCCTTTGATTCCGGCGGGCGGGATCTTCACCGGCAGCGATGCGGTGGAATTCCTCGAGGCGGGCGCAGCAGCGGTCCAGGTCGCGACGCGCTTCACCGGCACCATCGAATGCGGCCTGCCGGACAAGGTCAAGCAGGAATACTTCAAGGCCGAAGAACAGGACGTCGAGGTCAACCTGATTTCGCCGACGGGCTACCCGATGCGCATGTTGAAGGCGAGCCCGGCGATCGGCTCCGGCATCCGGCCCAACTGCGAAGCCTATGGCTATCTGCTCGACGCTTCAGGCCATTGCGCGTATATCGACGCCTTCAACCGCGCGCTCGAACTGAATCCGGATGAAAAGACCCTGTCGGTGCCGGACAAGACCTGCCTGTGCACCGCAATGCGCAATTTCGACTGCTGGACCTGCGGCCACAAGGTCTACCTGCTCAAGGATACGACGCACCGGTTGCCCGACGGAAGCTACCAATTGCTGACGGCCGAGCATGTGTTCCGGGATTACCTCTACAGCACCGATCACCGGATTGCGCTGCCCGAGGTGCAACAAGCGTCCGTCGGGGTGTGAACAGCTTCAGGCGGTGAAACAGCCGCCTTGAAAGCAGCTTCAGCGGGGCGTAGCATGCTTCGGGCACCTCGATCAACGGCGAGGGCAGTAGCGGCGTGTCAACCGGAAAGGAGTCTTGCCATGTGTGACGACTGGTGGGAAGAACGACAGCTTGCGGAGCGCTTCAGACTGGCCCGGGAGGAAGCCGACAAGCTGAGGCGGTCGGCTGAAAACCTGGTTCCGCCCGGGAAATTGAATCCGGAGCAGAAACCGGAGCGGCAACCGCAGACGCAGCCGGACGCGGTTCCCGTCTGAAAAGGAAAGTCCCGCGAGAGCGGGGCTTTTGCTTTCTGGGTGCGTTCAAGTGGCGAAGCACGCACCTGGATGAAGCGCATCGAATTCTACAGCCACGTGTTTCGCTGAGACGGCCGCTTCTGACGGGAGTGGAAAAAGTTTCATGCGAATTCTCCATTCACGATTGCTTCTGCCTGCGCTTCTTGTTTGCGGCTGCCACCAGGGCGGCTCAATCGATTACAGCGGCCCCGTGGCCGGCTGGGATGAGGCGACGGGAACGAAAGGCGGCGGACAATTTTCGCCGCTGACGCAGATCGACAAGAGCAACGTCCATCGTTTGCACGTCGCCTGGACGTATCAGGCGCCGGATCCCGCCGGTGGACGGGATCCATCGAAGGGAGCATCCAGTCAGTCCGGTTCCGCACGCGCATCTGCAATCGTGGAGAACACCCCCATCATTGCCGGGGGCAGGATGCTGTTATGCACGCCGCGGCATCGGGTCATCGCGCTCGACCCGATGACCGGCCGGGAGCTGTGGAATTACGATCCGAAAATTGATCCGGCGACCCCCGTCAATACCTGCCGCGGCGTTGCCAGTTGGCATGGGCCGGAGGCGGACAACAGGACGGTTTGCGGGAGTCGCGTGTTCTCCACCACGGGCGATGGTCGCCTGGTTGCGCTTGACCTGGAGAGCGGCCGGCCTTGCCAGGATTTCGGCAGCAACGGTGAAGTAGACATGAAGCAGGGTCTGGGACCGATCAAGCCCACGGAGTACTTCCAGACAGCACCGCCTCTGGTCGTCAACGATCTGGTGCTCGCGGGGTCGGGGGTGCGTGATGACTTCCGCAAGGATATCGCGGGTGGCGTGGTGCGGGCCTGGGATGTCCGGTCCGGCAAGCTGGTTTGGGCCTGGGACGCCGTGGGGCCGGGCATGCAGCCGGTCACGGCGGAAGACGTGGCGGCAGGCAAGACGTTCACGCGCGGCACGCCGAACGTCTGGTCGTTCATGTCGGCCGATCTCGAACGCGGTCTGATCTACCTGCCGACCGGCAACGCCCCCTTGGATTATTTCAAAGGTGCGCGACGCGACATCGATGCCTACGGCTCATCGGTGGTTGCGCTGGATGCCACCAGCGGCAAGGTGGTATGGAGCTTCCAGACGGTGCACCACGATCTCTGGGACTATGACATCGGCGGCCAACCGGTACTGTACGAGCACGCGGGCAAGATCCCCGCGTTGGCGGTCGCAACCAAGCCAGGCCATATTTTTTTGCTCAATCGGCTGACCGGAAAGCCGGTGTTTCCGGTCGAGGAACGACCGGTGCCCGCCACCGATGTGCCGGGTGAATGGAATTCCCCGACCCAGCCGTTCCCGACCCTGCCGGAACCCGTTCTCGCGGGTCGTCTGACGGAGAAGGATCTGCACGACTATCCGTTCTTCTCGAAGGGTTGCAGTGAGAAATTGCAATCGCTGCGCAACGAAGGCCTGTTCACGCCGCCCTCGTTGCAAGGCACGCTTTCGAGCCCGGGCCCGATGGGCGGCTTCAACTGGGGAAGCGGGTCGATCAATCCCCAGACCGGAACCCTTGTGACGACCTACCTCAACCTGCCTTTCGTCATCAAGCTGATTCCGCGCACGGATGGCAGGACCGCCGAGGCTGATGACAATCCACTATCTTTTTTTGACGCACCCCAGTACGGCACCCCCTACAAGCTGCATCGGGAAATGTTTTTTTCCGAAAAAAAATTCCCGTGCATCAAGCTGCCCTGGGGATCGATCATGGCCATCGACCTCAAGACCGGTCGGGAACTCTGGCGCAAGCCGCTCGGTTCGATGAATGGGCACATCCCGCTCATTGGCTCCTGGCTCAATGTAGGCGTGCCGGTCATCGGCGGTACCATGCAGACCGCATCCGGACTGGCCTTCGTTGGCGCCAGCGCGGACGAGATGTTCCGCGCCTTCGACACGCAGTCGGGAAAGGAACTGTGGAGCACCAGGCTGCCCTTCAGTGCCCACGCGACGCCGATGACCTATCGCCTGAGCAAAACCGGCAAGCAGTTTGTCGTGATCGCGACCGGCGGGGCGCCGGGCATGGACACGAGACTGGGCAATACCGTGGTTGCGTTCACGCTGCCCGATTGAGCGGGATATCGCGATCCATACGTGAGTACGTGCGACGATGAAGCGCATCGACTTCCACAGCCACGTCATCCCCGAAAGCATCATCGCGGCGATGCAGCGCGCAGCGACTCTCAGCCGTTTCCTGCTCGGCATCGCGTATGCGGTCTGCACGACAGTTGCCATCGCGCAGTCCGGCTATCCGCGCAAACCGATCCTGATGCTGGTGCCGTTGCAGGCGGCCAGCGCCGTGGACAACGCGGCGCGCGTGGTCGCGCAACGCATGTCGGAGAACATGGGCCAGCAGATCGTGATCGAGAACCAGCCGGGGGCCGCCGGGCTGATCGGCACGGAGAAGGTCGCCAAGGCCGCGCCGGACGGCTACACGATCGGCGGCTTCAACGACAGCATCATGACCATGCTGCCGAACCTGCATGCGAAGATGCCCTGGGACATCCTCAAGGACTTCGAGCCGGTGTCGCTGGTGTCGACGATGGAGTGGGCGCTGGTGGTGCCGCCGTCCTCGCCGTACCGGACCGCGGGTGACGTGATCGCCGCCGCCAGGGCGAAGCCGGGCGCGCTCAACTTTTCATCGGGTGGCAACGGCAGTCCGCAGCACATCGCGATGGAAGTATTCAAGTCGGGCGCGGGCGTGTATATGACGCACATTCCGTATCGCGGCGCGACCGCCGCCGCGGTGGACGCCGCCTCGGGGCAGGTGCAGGTGCATTTCTCCGGGCTGCCCACGGTGTTCTCGATGATCAAGGGCGGCAAGCTGAACGTGATCGGCATCGCGAGCGCGCGACGCTCGCCGTTGTTCCCCGACACGCCGACGATCTCGGAATCCGGCCTGCCCGGATTCCAGTTCAACTCGTGGTTCGGCATCGTTGCGCCGGCCGGAACGCCGAAGGACATCGTCGCGCGGCTCAATGCCGAGGTGGCGAAGGCGGCAAACGCGCCCGACGTGCGCGAAAAGCTGGTGGCGCAGGGATTCACCGTACGCGCCTCCTCGCCCGAAGAACTCGGACAGGCGACGCGCGAGCAGCTCGCGCGCTACGGCAGGCTGTTCAAGCAAGTCGGCATCCGGATCGACTGATGCATCCGGCGCTCACGCCGAGCGGACACAGTTCCGGTTGCGCTAGACTGGACGCATGACCCGCAAGCTCGTTTCGCGCATCACGGTCGAAGGGCTCGAGCGGGCGCCGCATCGTGCGTTCCTGCGCGGCCTGGGGCTGACCGACGCCGACATCGGCCAGCCGTTCATCGGCATCGTTACGACGCAGGGCAATGTCACGCCGTGCAACGCAGGGTTGGGGGCGCAGGCGGCCGAGAGCGCGGCCGCGGTGCGGGAGGCGGGCGGAACGCCGTTCGAATTCACCTCGATTTCGGTGGCCGATTCGATGTCGATGAACCACGGCGGCATGCGCTTTTCGCTGGTCTCGCGCGAGATCATCGCCGATGGCGTCGAGGCGGTGGTGCGCGGCCATGCCTATGATGGGCTGGTGACTGTCGCCGGCTGCGACAAGACGCTGCCCGGAATGATGATGGCGATGGTGCGGCTGAACCTGCCGGCGGTGTTCGTATATGGCGGCGCCGCGTTGCCGGGCAGATGGCGCGGCAAGGACGTGACGGTGCTCGACACCTACGAAGCGGTGGGCGCGGTGATGGCGGGCGACCTGCAGCAGGCGGAGCTCGATGAACTGGAGCGCGCTTGCCTGCCGACGATAGGGTCCTGCCCGGGCCAGTTCAGCGCGAACACCATGGCGATGGTCGGCGAGACGCTCGGGCTCGCGCCGCCTGGCAGCGCAACGCTGCCGGCGGTGGATCCCCAGCGCGCGCGCCTCGCGCAGGAGGCGGGCCGCACGGTGATGCAGATCCTCGAGTGCGGCGGGCCGCTGCCGCGCGAGCTGGTGACGCGCGAGAGCCTCGAGAATGCCTGCGCGACGGTCGCCGCGACCGGCGGCTCGACCAACGCGGCGCTGCACATTCCGGCGATCGCGCACGAGGCGGGAATCGAATTCACGCTGGAGGACTTCGCCCGCGTTGCGGGCCGCACGCCGCTCATCGCCGACATGAAGCCGGGCGGGCGCTTTCTTGCGCGCGACCTGCACGCGGCCGGCGGCGTGGCTGCGGTGCTGAAAGAGTTGCTGGCACGCGGCGTGCTGCACGGCGACTGCCTCACGCTGTCGGGACAGACGATGGCAGACTGGCTTTCCTCCGCTCCCGCGGCGGACGGCGAAGTCGTGCGCCGCGTGCCGATCCTGCCGACCGGAGGACTGGTGATGCTGAAGGGCAACCTCGCGCCGCAAGGCGCGCTGATCAAGGTGGCGGGCCTGAAGGCGCTCCGATTCGAAGGCCGCGCGCGCGTGTTCGATTGCGAGGAAGCCTGCGCGGAAGTGGTGCGCAACCGGAGCTACGCGGCCGGCGACGTGCTGGTGATCCGCTACGAAGGGCCCAGGGGCGGACCGGGCATGCGCGAGATGCTCGGCGTCACAGCCTTGCTGTACGGGCAGGGCATGGGCGAAAAGGTGGCGCTGCTCACCGACGGGCGCTTTTCGGGCGCGACGCGCGGCATGATGATCGGCCATTGCTGTCCCGAAGCCTGCGACGGCGGGCCGATCGCGCTGGTGCGCGAAGGCGAACGAATCGCAATCGACGCACAGGCGGGGACGCTCGAGCTGAACGTCCCGGATGAGGAACTCGCGCGGCGCAGGGCCCGGTGGCAGGCGCCGCCACGCGCGACACTCACCGGCGTGCTGGAGAAATACGCGGCGCTGGTCGGCCCGGCGAACCGCGGCGCGGTGACGCACAGAGGAGGGGTTGCGACGTGAGCGGACGCGTTAAGGATCCTTTGATCTCGTCGTCCCCGCGCAAGCGGGAATGACGAGTTCGTAAATCCGAAGCTCACTTGGTCATCCGTCGTTCGGCTTCTTCGCGCAGCTTATGCTTCTGGATCTTGGTCGCGTTCGCCCCGGGGGTGACCGGAAATTCGCCCACTGCGAATACGCGCGCGGGCACCTTGTACTTCGCGAGCTTCGCGGCGACGTGCGCGAGTATTGCGGATTCGTCGAGCGCCGCACCGGGTGCCAGGATCACGAACGCGACCGGTTTCAATCCTTCGGCGCGCGGCACGCCGACCACCTGGCAGGCAGCGACGCTGGCGTGCTCCTGCACCACGCCTTCGATCTCGAGCGGGCTCACCAGAAATCCGCCGAGCCGCAGCGAGTCGTTGATGCGTGTGAGATAGACGAAGCGGCCGTCGCCGGTGGTGTAGCCGAGGTCTCCTGAGCGATAGTAGCCGTCGCCGGTGAACGCACCGTGCGTGGCTTCCGGATCTGCAAAGTAGCCCTGCATGCGGCTCGCAGCATGGAATTCGAGTTCCCCGGATTCGCCATGCGGCAGCACCTGGCCCGAGTCGGGGTCGCGGGCGCGCACCCGTGCCGCCGGGTTCACCGGCCTGCCGCCGGCGAGCGAGCGCTCCTCGATGCTGTCCGATTCGCTTTGCCTGGAGAACAGCGCCTGGACTTCGCTCGCGCCGTACAGGCCGACGAGGCGCACGCCGCGCTTCGCGGCGCGCGCGACGATGTCGCCCAGCGACGGATTGAAGGCGGCGTAACCGATGAACGACAGGCTGCGGAACGGCATTGCATCGGCGCTGTGCGCCAGCAGCTGCTCCACGGCTTCGTCCGTGGCGTTGGCGTGCGTGACGCGATGCGCGTCGATCAAGCGCGCCGCGTCGGCTGCGTTCCACGCGGGCGACATCACCAGGGGCCGCCCGGCTGAGAGCGCCGCCATGAAAGAGCAGAAGCCGAAGATGCCGCACAGCGGCGGGGCGAGGAGCACCACGCTCTGCGCACCGATACAGTAGCCCTCCGCCACGTCGGATCCGTGACGAATCAGCGTCTGTTGGTCGTGGAGCACGAATTTCGGCGCCCGCGTGGTGCCCGAAGTGGTGAAGATCGCGCATCCATCGCCCGGCTGCGCAAGATCCCGCTCGAGCGGCGGGCACTCCAGCAGCGCAGCATATGCGACGCAGGGCTTGCCGACGATGG
>JBGOTT010000210.1:0-7413 GCA_041476585.1 Gammaproteobacteria bacterium
GACGGTGATGCTGTCGGGCTGGGGCTGGATAAGGTTCTTGACGATCACCACCGGCGCGATCTGGAGCGTGCGCAGCCCGCTGCCGGGGGGGTGGGGGGCGGCGGGCGGGGACGAATAGGTGCCGTTGAAGTAATACTGCACCGGGCTGCACGGATCATTGGGGGGGGTGGTAGGGATGCAGCCGCAGCCCAGCGCGCCGGTATTGTTGATGCCGTAACCCGCCATGCGCAGATCACGCTCGATGGTGTACAGCGCGACCGCGCCGTTGACCTGCGCCGCGCCGGAGCCGGTGGTCGAGCGCTTGTACTGCTCGTTGGTGATGTACAGGTGCGAAATGATGATGATGCCGATCAGGCCGACCATCATGCCGACCATCAGTTCGACCAGACTCAGTCCGGCCTGCCGGGCGCAAGTGGGAAACCGCATGGCGTGCGCTCGCTTCATCCGTTGATCCAGTTGGTCATCTGGACCTTGCGGTCGGTGGTTTCGCCCGGCTGGCGCCACTGGATCGTGATGGTCACCATGTTGCCGCTTAACGCAGGCACCACGATCGATGGATTGCGGGTCGCCGGGGCCACGATGGTCGTCAGGTTTGTGCCGGGCAGCAGGGCCGCGACGTCCGCGTCCCACTGGATGCGCGGCGCGTAGGCGGCCACCGCGTCGTCATATTGCGAGAGGTTGCCGCGGTCGACCCATATCTGGCCGATGATCTGGTTGGCGAGAAACGCGGCCTCGCTGCGGTACTTCGCGTCGGTGGTGTTCTTCATCGCGGCCGCCTGCATGCCGATCAGCGCCAGGATGCCGATGGAGAAGATCAGGATGCCGATCAGCGCCTCGATCAGGATCACGCCGTTTTGGGATTTCGGTGTGCGCGTCATGGTACGAATGCAAATCCGGCCCCGCAGGACCTCGAATCGTTAACGTCGGTCACCGCCGGGTCGCACATGCGCACCTGACCGCCGGGACTGACCAGGATGCTCAAGCAGCGCATCGGTCCGCCCCCGGCGGTCCCGAAGGGCGGCTGGCACGCTCCCCCGGTGGGGTTTCTGATGTTGATCTGCGCGATATTCACAAAAAGGGGGTTGAGGCGGCCGAGTCCGCTGAACACTGCCGCACTGGCGTTCGCCGCCACCGTTGCGTTGGGCGAGCCTTCGGCGCCCGATTTTTTCTGCACGATGAACGGCGCAACCGTGTCCGAAGCCGCCGTGCCGCAGGCGCCGGCCGGATCGGTCGCATCAGCCGGATCGTCCACGTTGACGACCCAGTTCGGACCCGTGCCCACCAGCGCGCAGGCGTTGTCCAGGCTGTTGACCAGCGCGAACCGAACGTTCGTATTGCGCCGCAATGCCTCGGCGCGCGCGAGCTGCAGGCCGCTCACCACGCCCTCGGCGGCGGTCTTGAGCTGGGTGTTCTGTATCCACACGGCGACGTTCGGCAGGCCGAGCGCCAACGCGATGGCCATCACCGCCACTGCGATCATCAGCTCGATCAGGGTGAAGCCCGCCACGGCGCGAGGATGGCGCATCAGCATTGGCTGGGCTTCTTCTGGATCCAGCAGGCTGCGCCCGCATAACCCGCCGTGGCGGCAGCCGAACCGCCATCGATGACGGTGGTTTTATTCTGCGACTGGTCGATGGTGAAATTGAACCCCGCCATCCCCTGTGTGGGCGCGCCCACGGCGGTGATCGTGTAGGTCTGGTCGCCGGTGGCGTTGGCGTTGCCCGAAACGCACGTGTAGGTGAAGTACTTTGTGCCGGCAGGCGCGGGCAGCAGGGTTGAAATGCCGCAGACTGTGGCCGTGCCGTACATCCGGTTGTCCATGTAGCTCGACTCCATCTTCACCCGCAGGTCGGACAGTTGCGAGGTCGCCTCCTGGATCTTGCTGCGCGTGATGTAATCGTTGTAGGCCGGCAAGGCGATCATCGCCAGGATGCCGATGATGGCGACGACGATCATCAGTTCGATCAGCGTGAATCCGTGCGTACGGCGCATGGCAACTCCCTTCTTGGTGGGTGGAATCCTAGGCATCCGCCGCGCGGGCGGCAAACGCGCGCGATGAACGGCGCGTTTGCAGGGCCGAACGGCATGGCCGCGGCGAGAATAGCGGAACTGGTTCACGCATCCGGCGCGGCGCCTGAGGGTTTTGGCGCACTGCGGCGAGGGGCGTATAATGCGCCGCTCGCCGATCGCTGGCGTAGCTCAGTTGGTAGAGCAACTGATTCGTAATCAGTAGGTCCGCGGTTCGACTCCGCGCGCCAGCACCAGGATCGCAGCACACGACCGATGGGAGCGGTCGCCGATGCAGCATCTTTCGCAATTCAACGCCGATGGCCACGATCCTGATCATCGATGACGACGAAAGCCTGCGCGAGCTGCTCAGGCTGCATCTGGCCTCGGCCGGCTATGAAGTGCGCGTTGCCGAGGATGCGATCGTCGCGGGCCACCTGGTGCTGAAACAGGCGCCGGACCTGATCATCACCGACGTCAACTTGCCGCACATGGACGGCTTCGAGTTCGTCGCGGCGCTGAAGTCCGACCCGACGCTGCCGTACATCCCGGTGATTTTCCTGACTTCGAGGGATGACGGCGACCACCGCGGCAAGGAACTGGGCGCGGTCGGGTATCTGACCAAGCCGGTGCGCGCCGACCAGCTCGTCGCGCTGGTCGCGCAGCATTTGCCACGCGAACGCTAGACGCTCGCCTTCAGCCGCTGCGCGCGGGCGCGTCGGGCGCCGGACAATCTTTCAGCTCGCTCCCCGGGAATGCCTGCGCCAGTTCCGCGAGCCGCGCGGCGAGAGCGGTGTCGACGCCGCGCACCTGGAACAGCACTTTCTGCACCTGCGTATCGCGCTGGCCGAGCAGGGCCGTGCGCACACCCTTTGCGCGCAGCATCGCCAGACGGCTGTTGGCGGCTTCCTCGCTCTTGAAAACGCCCAGCGAAATCGCCCAGCGCCAGCGGCCTTCCTCCAGCACGACGAAATAGTCCTCGATACCGATATTCTTCAACTCGAGTGCTTTCTTCGCGGCGGTCTGGCGGCTAACCTGCGGCGCGATATAAACCCACCATCCGGCGGTCTCCTCGATGCGACGCTGCGCAAGCCGCGCGCCGAGCGCGAGCGGCTCGAGCGCCTTTTCGGCCCGCGCCGTGTCAGTCACCGTGAAGCTGCCCCATTCGACGCAGGCGCGCGGCTCGGCTTCTGGCGCGGGCTTGGGCGGCTCGGGTTTTGCCGGCTCCGGCGCGCCGAGCTCGCGCGCGCTCAGGATACGCACCTGATCGGCAGCGATCTGCGGTTGCAGCGGGCGCGGGTCGCGCTGCTCGCCGTCGCCGCCGAAGTACCGCGCCCAGGCGAAAAACCCCAGGTTCGCGAGCAGCAGAAGGAGAAACAGGGCCCTCATCGGCGAGCGCGCATCGATTCGTCCAGCGCAATCCGCGCGAGACCTTCGAGCACCAGCGTGTCGACGAAGCGGCAAGGCACGGCCTCGAGCTTCTCGATCAACGCCGGGCCGCCGCCGCCGGAGACGATGCACTGCGCGTCTGCGCCGAGCAGGCGGAACATGCGCTCGACCGCGCCGGCCTGCGCGTGCCGGCAGCCGGTCTCGATGGCGTCCACGGTATTGCGCGGCGAGCGCACGTAGTCGCCTTCCTGCAGAGGCAGGCGCCCGGTGTGCTCGTGCAGCACGAAGCGCATCAGGTCGATGCCGGGCAGGATCACCCCGCCTTCGAACGCGCCCTGCGCCGAGAGCAGATCGACGGTGGTGGCGGTGCCCGCATTGACCACCAGGCAAGCTCCGGAGTGCAGCGCGTGCGCCGCCACCAGCGCCGCCCAGCGGTCCGGGCCGAGCTGCTCGGGCCGCTCGTAGCAGCTGGTGACGCCGCAGCGTTCGGCCTCGCCGCGCAGCCAGTGCGGCTCGGTCTCGAAAATGCTGGTCCAGTTGATCAGCAGCTGGTGCACGCCTTCGCCCGCCACATTGGAGATGACGATGCGCTCGGGATTTTCGTGCGTCGCGGCGAACGGGTTGATGTCGTGGTTGGCGGCGGCGAACTCGATCAGCGACACGGTGGCGAGGCTGGTCCATCCGGCGCCGTCGTGCCATCCCCACTTGACGCGCGAATTGCCTGCATCGATCGCGAGGATCATGCGGGCCTCGCCATCACCACGCTGCCGTTGTAGACCGTGCGCATGCCGCTGCGGGTGCGCAACCGCAGCCCGCCGTCGGCCGCCAGACCGTCGGCGTACCCCGAAACCACCCGGCCGTGATCGGTGCTGACGCGCAGGCGCTGGCCGCGCAAGGCGTGCAGCGACTCCCATTCCTCGCTGAACGCCGCCAGCCCGCCGGACTCGAAAACGCGCAAGGCGCGAGAGAGTTCCGCTGCTAGGCATGCCACAATTTTGTCGCGTCGCGGCAGCGGCTGCACCAGTTCCTCGAGCGCGGCGAGGCGCCGGCGCAGGCGGTCCTCCAGGCCCGGAACGACGCGGCAATTCAGGCCGACACCGATGATTGCCGCGACGCCCTCTCCGGCGCTGCGCGTCTCGATCAGGATGCCGCCAAGCTTCGCGCCCGCATTTCGACCCGTGGACAGCAGGTCATTCGGCCACTTCAGTCCGACCTCGCTCGCGCCGAGCGAGTGCAGCGCGCGGGCGAGCGCGACGCCAACGGCAAGCGAAAGGCCGCGCAGCGCCTGGGCCGGGGCGGGAAAACGCCAGCGCAGGGAAAACGTCAGCGCCGCGCCGGGCTGCGTGGTCCAGCGCCGGCCGCGCCGGCCGCGGCCCGCGCTCTGCGCGTCGGCGATCAGCAGCAGCGCTCGAGGCTCGTGCGCGCGCTCGAGCAGCACGCTGTTGGTAGAGCTGCAGGAATCGAGCACTTCCACCTCGAGCGGCTCGCCTTCGCGGGCGAGGCAGGCCGAGACGGCGGCGGGATCGAGATCGTCGAGCGGCATTGAGCGCAATGCTAGCCGAAGGCGCGCGGTTCAGGCCGCCGCGAACTCGAATCCGCGCCCGGGCGCCGCATCGAACAACGCGCGCGTGTATTCGTGCTTGGGCGCCCCGAACACCGATGCCGAGGGGCCGTACTCGACCACCCGTCCATTCGACATGACCGCGATCTGGTCGCAGATCTGCGCCGCCACCCTCAGGTCGTGGGTGATGAACAGCATCGCGAGGCTGAGCCGCTCGCGGATTTCCTCGAGCAGCTCGAGCACCTGCGCCTGCACCGATACATCGAGCGCGGAAACCGCTTCATCGGCAATCAGCAGTTCCGGCTCCATCGCCAGCGCCCGCGCGATGCAGATGCGCTGGCGCTGGCCGCCGGAGAACTGGTGCGGATAGCGCGCGAGCACTGCCGGATCCATGCGCACCAGTTCCATCAGGCGCCGCGCGCGCTCGAGCGCCTCGCGCCGGGGCACGCCGTAGTTGAGCGGTCCTTCGATGACTGCTTCCTCTACGGTGCGGCGCGGATTGAGCGAGCGGTAGGGGTCCTGAAAAACGATCTGCACCTTGCGCCGCAGCGGGCGCAGCGCCGCTGCGCCGAGCGTCGCGATGTCCTGGCCGGAGAGCCGGATGTCGCCCTCGGTAGGGTCGATCAGGCGCACCACGCAGCGCGCCACGGTGGATTTCCCGGAGCCCGATTCGCCGACGATGCCGAGCGTCTGGCCGCGCCGGATTTCGAGCGTGACGTTGTCGGCCGCGCGTACGTCGCGGCGCTTGCCGAACCAGCGGCGGTCGCGGTAGGTCTTGCCCAGCCCGTGCGTCGAGAGCACCACCGGCGCATTCGCGTAGGCTTGCCGGGTGCGCGGCCGCAGTGAAGGCACCGAGCCGATCAGCATCCGCGTGTAGGCGTGTTGCGGCCGCGTCAGCACGTCCTGTTTGGTGCCCAGTTCGACCAGTTCGCCCAGGCGCAGCACCGCCACCCGGTGCGCGATTTCGGCGACCACGCCGAAATCATGGGTGATGAACAGCACCCCGGTGCCATGGCGGGACTGCAGGTCCGCGATCAGCCGCAGGATCTGCGCCTGCGTGGTGACATCGAGCGCGGTGGTGGGCTCATCGGCGATCAGCAGCGCCGGCTCGAGCACCAGCGCCATCGCAATCATGATGCGCTGGCGCTGGCCGCCGGAAAGCTGGTGCGGGTAGGCGGCGACGATGCGCTCCGGGTCAGGCAGGCTCACTTCGCGCAGGATCGCGAGAATCTTCGCGCGCCGCTCGGGCAGCCCGAGCGCGGCGTGCTCGCGCAGCACTTCTTCGATCTGCTCGCCGCAGGTCATGACCGGGTTGAGCGCGGTCATCGGCTCCTGGAATACCATCGACATGCGCGCGGCGCGCAGCGCGCGCAGCCGCTCGGGAAGCGCATGGGTGATGTCTTCGCCCTCCAGCAGGATGCTGCCGGCGGTCACCGCCAATCCCTTCGCCAGCAGGCCCATGATGCCCTGCGCGATCACCGACTTGCCCGAGCCGGACTCTCCCACCAGGCAGACGATCTCGCCGCTGTTCACGGTGAACGAGACGCGCGAAACCGCATGCGAGCGGTCGCCGCCGCCGGGCAGCGCGATCGCGAGATCGCGCACCTCGAGTACCGCGCTCATACTCTTTTGGCCATCTTCGGATCCAGCGTGTCGCGTAGCCCGTCGCCGAGAATGTTGACGGCCAGCACCGTGGCGGCGAGGACCACGCCCGGGAAGAACACGTTGTGCGGGTAGGAGACGAACTGCACGCGTCCCTCGGCCATGATGTTTCCCCAGGTCGGGATGTCCGGCGGCAGCCCGACACCGAGGAACGACAGGATCGCCTCGACCAGGATCGCCGCGCCGCAGATGTAGGTACCCTGCACGACCAGCGGCGCGATGGTGTTCGGCAGAATATGGGCGAACATGATCTTCAGCGCCGGCGTGCCGAGCGACACCGCCGCCTCGACGTAAGGGTCCTCGCGGATGGTGAGCACCAGCGAGCGCACCAGACGCGTCACGCGCGGGATCTCCGGAATCGCGATCGCGATGATCACCGTGAAGAAGCTGCCGCGCCACAGCGCGATCAGCGCGATCGCGATCAGGATTGCGGGAATCGCCATCAGGCCGTCCATGAACCGCATCAGCACGCCGTCCAGCCAGCGCAGGTAGCCGGAGGCGAGCCCGCACGTGATGCCGAAGACCAGCGCGAGCGCGGCGGCCGCAAGGCCGACGGCGAGTGATACCCGCGTCCCGTAGACCACCCGGCTGTAGATGTCGCGGCCGAACGAGTCCGAACCCATCAGGAAGGTGTGCCTGATCGTCTCGCCTTCGAGCGTGACGATCTCGCCGGATTCGCCGGGCCTCAAGTCGCGGCTGCCGGCGTCGAACAGGGTCGGGTCCACCGTGCCCAGCCACGGCGCAGCGAACGCGACCAGCACCAGCAGCAGCAGCACGAAGCCGCCGATCCGTAC
>JBGOTT010000211.1:0-7411 GCA_041476585.1 Gammaproteobacteria bacterium
AGCGCCCGCGCGATCGCCGCGCGCTGCTGCATGCCGCCGGACAGTTCGTATGGGTACTTGTCCTCGTAGCCGGTGAGGCCGACCAGCGCGAGCAGGCCTTTCGCGCGGTCGCGCGCCGCGGCCATCGGCAACCCGAGGATTTCGGCCGGCAGCAGCACGTTTTCCAGAATTCGCCGCCACTTCAGCAGCAGCGGCGACTGGAACACCATGCCGACGTCGCGCGACGGGTCGAATGCATGCGCTGTCGAGCCGATCTTCACCTCGCCACCGTCGTGGCCGTGCAGGCCCGCCAGGATCTTGAGCAGCGTGGACTTGCCGCAGCCCGACGGCCCGACCAGCGCTACCAGCTCCCCGGGCATGACGTCGAAGGTCGCGTCGGAAATCGCGAGGAATTCCCCGCGCCCGCGGCGATACACCTTCCTGACGTTGCGCAAATGTATGAACGGTTCGGCCATCAGTTCACCTTTTCAGTCCAACCGCGCGTCTTTCACCACCAGCAACCTCTCGAGGGCGAGCACGATGCCGTACAGCGCTACGCCGATCAGCGTGATCAGGATCACCGCCATGAACATCGCCGGCGTGTCGAGCGTGACCTGAACCTGCAGCATCAGGTAGCCCAGCCCCCTGTCGGAGCCGAGGAACTCGCCGACGATCGCGCCGGCCACCGCGAGGATCGCCGCAACCTTCATGCCGGAGAAGATGTAGGGCAGCGCACCCGGCAGCTGGATCTTGATGAACAGCTGCCAGCGCGAGCCGCGCAGCGAGCGCACCAGGTCGAGCAGTTCGGGCTCGATCTCGCGCAGGCCGCGCGCGGTGGTGAGCAGGATCGGAAACAGTGCGATCGAAAACGCGATCAACGAATTGGGCAGCACGCCGTACTTGAACCACACGATGATCAGCGGCCCGAGCGCCACCTTGGGGATCATGTTGAGCGAGATCAGCAAGGGCATGAAGAACGCTTCCAGCGTCTTCGACCAGGTGAACACCAGGGCCAGCACCACGCCCGCCACCAGCGCGAGGAAATAGCCGGCGAAGATCTCGGTCGCCGTGACGGCGATGTTCGCCCACCAGCCGTAGTTCGGCGCGAGCAGCGCATCCAGCGTCTCGACCGGCGACGGCATGACGAATTTCGGCACGTTGCCGAGCTTGACGAACAGGTACCAGGCCGCCACCAGCGCGACGTGCGACAGCACGGCAAGCGCGTAGCGCGGCAGGGCGTCATTCAGACGGGGCATGGCGGATCTCCTCGGGTAGAGCGCGGAAATGCAGCCTCATCGTACGGCATCAGGCTTCATGCCAGCCAGCGCGCCAGGTTCGCGCGCACGAAATCGTCGTCGCAAAGCTCGGCGTGCTCGCGGCAGACCCGGTCGATCTCCTCGCCCTGGCCCGGCGAGAGCTTCTCGTTCGGGTCGAGGCACCAGATGCCCTCGAGCAGCCCCTGGCGCCGCAGGATCTCGTGGCAACCGGGGATGCAGCCGGCAAAATCGTGTGCCACGTCGAACAACGCGCTGTTGCAGTCGGTCACGCGCGCATCCAGCGCGAGCAGGTCCGCGTCCACGCTTCCCGCAGCGACGGCAGCCTGGACGCGCGCATGCAGTTCGACCGCGCGCTTGGTCCACACGCTCCAGTGTCCGAGCAACCCGCCCTTGATGCGCACGCGCACCCGCTCGGCGCCGCGTATTACGTCGAACGGCACCGCGAGATCGAGCACGATGTGATCGTCATTGCCGGTGTAGAGCGTGATGCGTTCCTCGGCGTGCGCCGCCACCACGCCGCGCACCACGTCGAGCGTCCGGTAGCGGTTGAAGGGCGCGATCTTGATCGCCACCACGTTCTCGATGCCCGCGAAGCGGCGCCAGAATTCTTCCGGCAGCGCGATGCCGCCGACCGCAGGCTGAAGGTAGAAGCCCACCAGAGGGATCTGCGCGGCCACTGCCGCGCAGTGGGCGATCAGTTCGTCGACCGACGCTCCGTTCATCGCCGCAAGCGAGAGCATTCCCGCGTGATAACCGAGCCCGCGCGCGAGTTGCGCCTCGCTTCTGGCCGGCGCGGTCTTTCCGGACAAGCCCGCAATCATGGCCACCGCGCGCGCATTTTCGCCGCCCGCCCAGTCGCGCGCCGTTTCGATCGCCAGTCGCAGCACCGGCTCGTACAGACCGGTTTCGCGAATCGCGAACTGCGTGGCGTGGACGCCCACCGCCAGGCCGCCCGCGCCGGCATCGAGGTAGTAGCGCGCGAGCGCGCGCTGGCGGCGCCGATCGAGCCTGCGCGCGGCGTCGAGCGCGAGCGGATGGGCGGGAATCACGCTGCCGCGCCGCAGTTCTGCGAGCACTGCTGCGGGCAAATCAGACCAATGCAGGAACATGGCTGGCGGAAATGTTAACCGAACGGTTACCGCCGGTCACGCGGCAACGCCATTGACACCCCTCGATGCCGGAAATACCATCGGCGCCTGCCTTACGGAGAAAGCCAATATGCGCAGAACCATCATTGCGGCCCTTGCCGCACTTGTCGCGCTACCTGCCGCCGCCCAACAGAAGCTCGATTTCGTCCTCAACTGGGTGCCCGGCGGCGACCATGCGCCGTATTACTACGCGAAGAAACTGGGCTGGTATGCAAAGGAGGGCATCGATCTCAACCTCGAGCCGGGCAAGGGCTCGGCGCCCGCGGTGCAACGCGTCGCCGCCGGACAGAACCCGATCGGTCTGGCGGACATGGGCAACGTGCTCACGCTGCGCGGCAAGGGCGCTGAAGCCGTCGGCATTTTCAATGTGTACGCCAACTCGCCGCAGGGCCTGTACTGGCTGAAGAGCTCGGGCATCAAGGGGATCAAGGACTTCGCCGGCAAGAAGATCGGAAATCCGGCGGGCGACGGCGCGCGCACCATGTGGCCGGCGCTGGCCAAGGCGAATGGCCTGGATCCGAAATCGGTGATCTGGGTGAACGTGGATGCCAACGCAAAGCTCGCCTCGCTCAAATCGAAATCGATCGACGTCACGACCTCGTTCTACAACATCCATCACATCTTTCAGAGGGAACTGGGCGACGACATGGGTTTTCTCGCCTGGCGGGACATCGGGCTCAACCCCTACGGCAACTCGGTCATCGTGAACGCCGCGTTCCTCGCCAAGAACAAGCCGCTGGTGGACAAGTTCGTCAAGGTCACGCAGAAGGCGTTTGCGGCGTGCGTGGCCGACCCCAAGCCGTGCGTGCAGGCGCTGATCGACGCGAACGGCGCGCTCAAGTTCGATAACGAACTGACCAACTGGACCCTGGTCGAGGTGCTGATGAGCGACAAGTCCTCAAAGTCCGTCGCGCTCGGGATCCACGATGACGCCCGCATGCAGGCCGACTACGAGCTGGTGCGCGACTACATCGGCCTCGACAAACCGTTCGACGTGAAAACCGCGTACACCAACGAGTTCCTCGACCGGTCGATCAAGATGACCAAGTGACGGCGCGTAGCGCCGTCATCCCCGCGCAGTCGGGTATCCAGAACTTCTGGGCCCCCGCCTGCGCGGGGGCGACACGTGATCAGCCGAGCTCCGGCCCGGCGATCGCAAACAGCCGCTTTACCTCGTTGAACGGCTGTTTGCGTTTCAGGATCATGCGGGTGTAGGGACGTTGCACGGTGAAGCCCGCCGCGCGCAACCAGGCGCCGAGCGCGGCGTGCGCGTCCGGAACGTCGAGAAACACCGGTGGCGGCGCGTTGCGCAAGCCCGCCGCGAGTAGCGCGATCGCCGTGTCTTCGTCGCCCGCGACGCAGGGGCCGAGCTGGTTCGCGCGACGCCCGTCGCGGCCCAGCAGAAAACCGGCGATGCCGCCCGCGCGCTCCGCGACGAGCGCGGCGGCCGGCAGGCGCTCGCGCAACGCGACCAGCAGCGCCGAACGGTCCGCCGCAAATGCGGCGCGATCCAGCGCGAGCACTTCGCTCCAGTCGGTATCCGTCATCGGCCTTACGGCGACATTCGGCGCCGCAGGCAGCGCCGACGCGTTCAACTGTTGCGTGCGCTCGATGCCCCAGGTGTCCTCGAAACCGAGCAACCGGTAGACCTCGCGCCCGGCCGGCGTCGCATCGAGGATCGCGACCAGCCCGTCGCGCTCGAGCGAGCGCATGGCGCGCTCCATCAGCAAGGTGGCAAATCCCCGGCGACGCTGCGATTCGGTGACCAGCACCATGCTGATCCAGCCGAAGCCGCCGCTTGCAAATGGCAGCGCGAGGGAGGTGGCGACGATCCTTCCGCCGGGTTCGACGATCCCGAAGCCCTCGCCGAGCGCGAGCATCGTGCGCCAGTCCTCCGCGGTCTGGTTCCAGCGCGCCTCCGCCGATAGCGCGAGGCAGTCCTGAATGTGCTCCGCGCGGAGCCGGATTTCGGCAATCCGTTCAGTACTTCCCATCGCGTGTCGAGAAATGGGTCTCCTTGCCCAGGCTCGGCATGTCGCGCGAGACCCAGTCGGCGACCCAGTCGATCATCTTCGCGAGCGGCACGCGCGGCTTGCCGAACAGGGTTTGCGCGCGCGCCGTGTCCACCAGCCAGGCGCTCGCCGCTTCGGTGCCGGTGATCTGCGCGCGCCGGTCGAAACGCTTGCCGAACTCGTTCGCGAGCCAGCGCACGCTCACCACTTCCGGTCCGGAGACGTTGACCGGCAGCGCGGGAGTAGCGCAATGCGCGAGCAGGCGCAAGGCCTGCTCGTTGGCATTGCCCTGCCAGATCACGTTCACATGGCCCATGGTCACGTCCACCGGCTTGCCGGCGAACACTTTGGTCGCGACGTCGTGCAGCACGCCGTAGCGCATGTCGATCGCGTACTCCAGGCGCGCGAGGACCACGCGCGTGCCGTGCCGGCGCGAGCCGTGCCCGAACATCTTCTCGCGTCCGACGCACGAGTTGGCATAGTCTCCCGGCGGGGGCGTGGTCGGCACCTCTTCGGTCGCGCCGGAAGTGTTCACGGGCACGTAGGGGTAGACGCACGCGGTCGAGAACGCGACGATGCGCGCCGCGCGAAAGCTCTCTGCCACGCCGTAGGGCACGCCGACGTTCATCGCCCAGGTGAGTTCGCTCTGCCCGGTCGCGCCGAACTTGTGCCCGGCCATGAACACCACGTTGGCCGCGCGGGGAAGGCGTTCGATTGCAGCGGGCTCGAGGAGATCGCAGGCAATGCATTCGATGCCCTGCGCCTGGAGCTTTTCGCGCAAGCCCCGTTCCGAGAAACGCGCGACGCCGATCACGCGCCGCGCCGGGTCGGTGCGTTTCGCAAGGCGCGCGAGCGTCGGGCCCATCTTGCCGCCCACGCCGAGTACCATCAGGTCGCCCCGCACGCGTGCGAGATCCGCGGCGAGCTTCGCGCTCGGCCGGGTCAGGTATTCCTCGAGTGCCTCTACATCCTCGAAGCCCTGCGGCAATTCGGCGCCGACCATAGTATTAACCATCCGGTGAATTATAATGGCACGCGATGAAAGCCCCAATGATCAGGACTACCGTCGTCGGCTCCTATCCCGTCCCGGACTGGCTCGCGGCTGCGCCCTCCGAGCAGGCGCTTGTCGATGCCACGCGGGTCGTGCTCGCGATCCAGGAGCAGGCCGGCATCGATCTGGTGTGCGACGGCGAACTCTACCGCTTCGATCTGAACCACCCCGAGACCAACGGCATGATCGAGTACTTCATGCGCCCGATGTCCGGGATCCGCGGCGATATCGGCTTTTCGGAGTGGCTCGCGTACTCGAAAGGCGCCGGGATGCGTTTCCGCACCCGGCCGCCGGGCGTGGTCGAGGGGCCGGTCGGCGCGGGCACGCTGAACCTGCCGATCCCTTGTGCGCGCGCGAAGGCGCTCGCATCCCGGCCGCTCAAGTTCACCATTACCGGGCCGCACATGCTGGCGAAAACGATGCACGACCGGCATTACCGCGATCCCGAAAAGCTCGCGCATGCGATCGCGGCAGTTCTCGCCGAACAGGTGAAACACCTCAATGCCGACGTGGTGCAACTGGACGAGGCGAACCTCCCCGGGCGCCCGGATGAGTGGAAGTGGGCGGCAGCTGCGATCAACCGCGTGCTCGGCGCGGTGCCGAAGACCGCCAGGGCCGCCGTGCACCTGTGCTTCGGCAACTACGGCGGGCAGAGCATCCAGCGCGGCAACTGGGCCAAGCTGATGAACTATCTCAACGCGTTGCGCGTCGACCACATCGTGATGGAAAACGCGCACCGGCCGCCTGCGGAACTCGCGGTGTTCAAGGACCTGAGGAAGGACATCGGCATGGGCCTCGGCGTGGTCGACATCAAGAGCACCGTGGTGGAAACGGCGGATGACATCGCGCGCGCGATCGAGCGCGCCGAAAAAATGATCGGCCGCGGCCGCGTGAAGTACATTCATCCCGACTGCGGCTTCTGGATGCTGAAGCGCAACATGGCCGACGGCAAGATCCGCGCGCTGGTCGCGGGACGCGACCTGTACGAAGGTCGCGCGATGCGCAAGAAAATGGCCTAGCCGTTCTTCAAGCCGGCGCGGACCCGCCCACCGGCGGCTATTTGTCGAATCGCACCAGGTCGCTTTCCACGACACGCACCCGCGCCAGGCACTGTCCCCTCGCGTCGGCGAACTTTTCCAGTTCGCCCATATCGCAACGGTCCCCTCCGCCGACCCGCACCCGGGCGATATCCTTACAGCTGATTCCCCTGAACTGAATTTCCCGGCGCTGGTTGTCGCCGGACTTCAGGGACGCAAATCCGGAGAACACGGTGTCGTAGATCGCGCCGTTGGCGCGATATGCCGAGAACTCCGGCACAAAACTCCGGATCTGATAGGGCAGGTTGTTGACCAGACGAAGCACGAAGCGGCAAGTGCCGGCGCGCTCCGCCTTGGCTTCCAACCGCAGAGTCGCCTCGCCCGCCTCCTTGACTTTGTCCTTGGCCTGTTCCTTGTCCTCGGCTTTGTCCTTTGCCTCCACGTACCGCCAGGTGCCATCGTCCTTCAACAGGATGCGACGGCCGTCCGGACCGGTGAGCTCGAAATCCGCCTGCGCTGCGTGCGAGAGCGCCAACCCTGCGACCAGAAGGATTTTGCGGGCGATTGACCAGCCAGTTTGTTTCATTCTCTTGGCCCATTCTCAAATGATGGCAATACTGTACCTGCTTGCTCCGTGCAGGCAAGTGTTCCCGGGTGCGCCCGCTCGACCAGCGCGTCGACCACCACTGCACCCTCGCCGACCGCCCCGACGGAGACCGGATTCAGGTCGATCGATGCGATCCGGTCTTGCGCGGCACAGATCAGACGGCCCACGGCAACCGCCGCTACCGCCAGCGCATCGATATCCAGCGGCGGATCGCCGCGCACACCATCGAGCAGCGGCGCGATACGCAGGCCCCGCAGCAGTCGCCTGACGTCGTCTGCATCGAATGGCGGCACGAGCACG
>JBGOTT010000212.1:0-7362 GCA_041476585.1 Gammaproteobacteria bacterium
CGCGGATGCGACGCTGGAATACGACAGGACCACCAAAGTTCCGCTGTATGCGCGCAGCGGCATCGCGGAAGTCTGGCTGGTGAATCTGCGCGGTGTCGCGATCGAAGTATTCCGCGCGCCGGGCGCGCAGGGCTACGCGCGCGTCACCCGGATCGAGCGAGGCCAGCGCATCGCCTCGCTTGCCTTTCCGGATCTTGTCCTGCAGTTCGACGAACTGTTTCGTTAATCGATGCGATCCCCGCACGGGCGGCGCTGATATGAAAGCCGTAGGCCTGTACCGCTATCTCCCGATCGACGACCCCGAGTCGCTGCTCGACGTAGAGATCGACACGCCCAAAGCGGCGGGGAGGGACCTGCTTGTGGAAGTGAAGGCGATCTCGGTGAATCCGGTCGACACCAAGAGGAGGGCGCCCAAGGATGTCGTGGAAACCGCGCCGAAGATCCTCGGCTGGGACGCGGCGGGCATGGTGAAGGCGGCCGGGCCGGAGGCGAAATTGTTCAAACCGGGCGACGCGGTGTACTACGCGGGAAGCGTGATCCGTCCTGGGGCCAATTGCGAATTCCATCTGGTCGACGAACGGATCGTCGGGAGGAAGCCCGCAAACCTGTCGTTTCCGG
This sequence comes from Gammaproteobacteria bacterium, assembly GCA_041476585.1. Classification (GTDB taxonomy): domain Bacteria; phylum Pseudomonadota; class Gammaproteobacteria; order Burkholderiales; family SG8-39; genus JADGRQ01. The sequence continues at coordinate 619 of JBGOTT010000212.1, forward strand.
AGGCCGCGGCGCTGCCGCTCACTACGATCACGGCGTGGGAACTGATGTTCGAGCGCATGGGCATCTCGAAGACGGGCGAGCGTTCGAGCAGGAGTGTCCTGATCCTCGGCGGCGCGGGTGGCGTGGGTTCGATCGCGATCCAGCTGGCGAAGAAGCTTGCGCACCTGAAGGTGTTCGCCACCGCCTCGAGGCCGGAATCGATCGCCTGGGCGAAGCGCATGGGGGCGGACGCGACGGTGGACCACACGAAGCCGTTGCCCGAGCAGATGGCGGCGCTCGGCACGCCGGAGGTGGATTACCTGCTCTGCTTCACCAATACCGACGCGGTCTACCCGGTGTTCCCGAAGCTGGTGAAGCCGCAGGGGAAGATCGGCCTGATCGTGCGCGTGACGAAACCGGTGGACCTGTCGATCCTGCACGACAAGAGCATCGCCGTCTGCATGGAAGGAATGTTCACGCGCTCGACCTACCAGACGCCCGACATAATCGCGCAACACGAGTTGCTGAACGAGGCGGCAGGCCTGCTGGAGGCGGGTGTGCTGAAGACGACGCTGAAGGAACACCTGGGGAAGATCTGCGCTGCCAACCTCAAGCGTGCGCACAAGCTGCTTGAAGGCGGGCACGTCATCGGCAAGCTGGTGCTCGAAGGGTTCTAGAACTCCAGCCGCAAGCGCTCGCTCAGCGCCTTGCAATCCGTCCCCGCGGGCAGCGTCCCCGGCACGTGGCCCCAGTCCCCGCCGAGGCGGCTTGCGCAAAACGCGTCGGCCGCGCGCGCATCGGCGTGGCGCAGCATCAGGCTCGCCTGCAGCGCGGTCGCGGCCATTTCCACCAGCCGGCGCGCGCGCATTTCCAGATCGGCGCGATCGGCGAATTCGCGCTGCAGCCTGCCGAGGAATGCCTTGAGGTGACGGTTGTCGCCGGCGGCGCCGATTTCCGCGAACAGCGCCACGAGCGATTCCGGTTCGCGCTCGACCGAGCGCAGCACGTCGAGGCAGATCACGTTGCCGCTGCCTTCCCAGATGCCGTTCAGCGGCGATTCCCGGAACAGGCGCCCGAACGGGCCGTCCTCGACGAACCCGTTGCCGCCGAGGCACTCCATCGCTTCCACCGTGAATACGGGATTTCGCTTGCACAGCCAGTATTTGGCGACCGGCGTCATGATGCGTGCGAGCAGCCGCTCGTTGGCGTCGTTTGCCCCGCGGTCGAATGCCTGCGCCAGCCGGAATGCCGTGAGGGTCGCTGCCTCGGATTCGAGCGCAAGGTCGGCGAGCACGTTCTGCATCGCGGCGTGTTCGGCGAGCCGGCTGCCGAAGGCGTTGCGGTATTCGCAGTGATGCAGCGCCTGGCTGAGCCCCGCGCGCATCATGCCCGCCGTGGCGACGACGATGTCGAAGCGCGTGAGGTGCGCCATTTCGATGATGGTCGCGATGCCCTTGCCGGCGGGGCCGACCAGGTGCGCGAAGGTGTTCCTGAACTCGATTTCGGAGGACGCGTTGGAACGGTTGCCGATCTTGTCCTTGAGCCGCTGCAGGTAAAACGGATTGCGCGTCCCGTCGGGCAGCGAGCGCGGCACCAGGAAGCAGGTCACTCGGTCGTCGAGCCGTGCGAGCGCAAGGAACCCGTCGCACATCGGCGCCGAGCAGAACCACTTGTGTCCGGTAAGGACATAGCCGCCGTCGACCGGTGTCGCGATGCTGCTGTTGGCCCGCAAGTCCGAGCCGCCCTGTTTCTCGGTCATCGCCATGCCGATTGTGGCGCCGTTTTTCTGCGCGATCGGCAGCGGGCGCGCGTCGTAGGCGTTCGCGGTGAGCTTCGGCTCCCACACGCCGGCGAGTGCCGGCGCGTGGCGCCGCAGAACCTGGACGCCGGCGAAGGTCATGGTGACCGGGCACGAGATGCCCTGTTCACCCTGGTTCCACAGATAATTCAGGGCCGCGCGCGCTGCAAAGGCACCTTCCTTGCGGGCGGTCCATGCGAGGGAATGCAAGCCGGCGCCGAATGCGAGCGACATCAGCTCGTGGTATGCGGGATGGAATTCCACTGCGTCGATGCGATGGCCGAACCGGTCGTGCGTCCTGAGCACCGGCCCGTAGCGGTTTGCCTGGTCCGCAAGGACCTGCATGCGCTCCGAACCGACGAGTTCGCCCATCGCTGCAGCATCGCGCTCGATCCACCCGGCTTGCGCGCGTTTGGCCGCGGAGGCCAGGATGCGGTCCTGCGTCCAGGCGTTGTAGCCGGCGAGCGGCGGCGGCTGGTTGGTGACTTGGTGCGTCGCGTCGGTCGCGGCGAATTCCGCCGGCCGTGCAATTCCGCCCTGCTGAAGTTGCGCGCTCATGCAAGCCTCCGGTCCGCTGTTGTCGAAAGGCCAATGCTACGCCTCGGCGCCGGTGCAGAGTATTCGCCTGAGTCAACGATCAACGAGACTCGCCCGTATTTGACGCTTGTTGCGGCGTCAGCAGCGTTCGCCGCTGCTCTTCGAACTTTAAGCGTTCAAGGGGTCGAAGCTCGGCCGGCGTGTCCCCGCCGGCCTCCGTCAACTGGCGCGCGCTGAGGTTGTCCAGCTCCTGGCGCTGGCGCAGCTGCGATGCTTCGAGCTCCACCCTGCGTCGAAGATCACCGGACGGAATTTGCAGCTGCTGCTGCGACTGCCGCAATTGCAGCGTGAACGCGTCCGATTGCTGCTGGCGCATGATCAGTTCCCGCTGAATCGCCTGCTCCTGCCCGAAAGCCGGGAGCGCGATCAGGGCGCCAAGCAAGGCATAGTTCATATTACTCGACACGCGCCCCCGAGTCCCTGACCACCTTCTCCCACATCGGCGCTTCGATGCCGTTCTCCGCTTCGAACGCCTCCGGCGACTTCGAAGGCGTCGCGTCCATGCCCTGGTTGGCGATCTTCTCGCGGATCTCAGGCTTGGAAAGTCCCTTGACCGCCGCCTCGTGCAGCCGCCTGATCACCGCAGCCGGCGTGCCCGCCGGCACGTACAGGCCGAACGAGAAGCTGTGGTTGTACTCCGGCAGGCCGGCTTCGGCCGTACCGGGGATCCCCGGCACGGAAGGCGAATTGGCGCGCGTGGTGATCGAAATGGCGCGCATGCGCCCGCCACGGATGAAGCCCATCACCGTCGGGGGGGTCGCGAACATCACCTGGGTATCGCCCGAGAGCAGCGACTGCGCCGCAGGGCCGCCGCCCTTGAACTGCACCGAGGTGAACTGCACGCCGGCGACCGACATGAACTCCACCGCCGCGAGGTGCGGCGACGAACCGTTGCCGGAATTGGCGTTGAACAGCTTGTTCGGATTGGCCTTCGCGTAGGCGATCAGCTCTCTCAGGTTGTTGATCGGCACATGGTTGTTGACGACCACGACGAGCGGCCCGGTGGCGACACGCGTGACCGCGGCGAAGTCCTTGTCCGGGTCGTAGGGCAGCTTCTTGTAGAGCGCCTTGTTGATCGTGTGATGCGTGGCATTCAGCAGGGTGTAGCCGTCGGGCGCCGCCTTGGCCACCGCCTCGGAGGCGATGGTGGCGCCCGCGCCGGGACGGTTCTCGGCGAGGACCGTCACGCCAAGGTCCCTGCCCATTTCGTCGGCGAGCAGTCGGGTGAGGAAATCCGCCGAGCCTCCCGGCGGGTAGCCGGTGACCAGCCGGATCGGCTTGGTCGGAAAGGCTTGAGCGAGGCTTGCGACGCTTGCCGCGGAGAGCGCAAGCGCAAGGAACCATCTGGACACCCGGGTCTCCATTTCAGCTTCCTCTGAACTTCGGCGTGCGCTTCTCCATGAACGCATTGCGGCCCTCCTTGTGGTCGGCGCTGGCGAAGCACGCTTCGACCATCCTCGTCGCGGCCGCGAGGTCGCGCTCGGCCGGGTCCTTCAACCATTGCCGGACGGCGAACTTCGCGGCGGCGAGCGTGAGCGGCGCATTCTCCGAAACCATCGTGCAGTAGGCCGTAGCCTCGCGCTCGAATTCGGCCACCGGAAATACCTGGTTCGCGAACCCCATCTGCAGCGCCTGCGCGGCGTTGAACTTGCGCGCCGAGAGGAAAATGTCCACCGTGTTGGCCGCGCCGATCAGGTTCATGAAACGGCGTATCCCGGTGGCGCTGTAACCCAGCCCGAGGCGCGCAGCGGGCATGCGAAACACCGAGTCGGCCGAAGCGACGCGCACGTCGCAGGCCGCCGCCAGCCCGAGACCGCCGCCGATGCAGATGCCGCGGATTTTCGCGATCACCGGCTTGGAGCACTGCATCGGTGCGAGGTAGGCGCGCTCGACCGCCTTGTTGTACTCGGCCTGCGCATCTGCGGTGCCGCGCAGCTTCTCGAACTGCGAGATGTCGGCGCCCGAGATGAACGATTTCATGCCGTCGCCCGTAATGACGATGGCACGCACGTCGGGGTCCTTTTCGAGCGCGGCGATCGCCGGCGGCAGCGCGTTCCACATGTCGTAGGTCACCGCGTTCATTTTCGCCGGATTGGAAAACACGACGGTGGCGAGGGCGCCTTCGCGCCGGGTGATGAGTTCTGGCATGGGCTTGCCTAGATGACCTTGCTTTTCCGCAGCCGGGCGATTCCGGCCTTGTCGTAACCCAGTTCGCGCAACAGCTCGTCGGTGTGCTCGCCGCGTTCGGGCGTTGCAGTGGCAAGGCGCGCCGGCGTGCGCGAGAGCTTTATCGCCTGGTTGATCAGCTTTACCTTGCCGAGCGTCGGATGGTTCACCTCGGCGGCCGCCTGCAGGTGTTGCACCTGCGGATCGGCGAATACCTTGTCCATGGTATTGATCGCGCCGCAGGGCACACCCGCCTGGTTCAGGATCTCCACCCACGCGGCGGTGGTCCTGGCCGCCAGCGTCCGGTTCATCTCGGCGTTCAGGCTGGCGCGGTTCTTCGAGCGCGCGTTCGCATCGCGGTAATCCGGATGGTCGAACAGGTCGTTGCGGCCGATCGCTTCGCACAGCCGCTGCCAGATGACCTTGCCCGCCGCAGCGACATTCATGAAGCCGTCCGCGGTGGTGTAGGCCGAGGTCGGCATGCTGGTGGGGTGGTCGTTGCCCACTTGTTCAGGCACCTCGCCTGCGACGGTATAGCGCGCGGCCTGGAAATCGAGCAGCGTGATGCCCGCCTGCAGCAGGTTCGACTGCACCCACTGGCCTTCCCCCGAGTGCTCGCGCTCGAGCAATGCGGTCATGACGCCGAGCGCCGCGAGAAGTCCGGCCGAGACGTCCGCGACCGCGGCGCCGACGCGCATCGGCCCTTTGCCCGGCGCGCCGGTCACCGACATGATGCCGCACATCCCCTGCGCGATCTGGTCGAAGCCGGGTCGTTCGCGATAAGGGCCGTCCTGCCCGAAGCCCGAGATGCTGGCGAGGATGATGCGCGGATTGATCCTCTTCAGCGATTCGTAATCGATGCCGAGGCGGAATTTCACGTCGGGACGGTAGTTTTCCACCACCACGTCGGCGGTCCGCGCCAGCCGCATGAAGACTTCCTTGCCCTCCGCGGATTTGAGGTTGAGCGTGATCGAGCGCTTGTTGCGGTGCAGGTTCTGGAAATCCGGGCCATCGCGCGCGCCGCCCATGTCCTCCGGTTCGGTGTTCTCGATCTTGATCACGTCCGCGCCGAAATCGGCGAACTGGCGCACGCAGGTCGGGCCGGCGCGCACCCGTGTCAGATCCAGTACGCGCAGGCGCTCGAGCGCGGGGGAGGCGGAAATGCGGGGCATGCGCGGATCATGGCGAGACGTGCACCCAGTGTCAACGCGCGGCTGGTGGTATTGTCGAAACACCCGTGTTTGGTACACCCTTGATGCGTCTTTTCTTTGCGATCAATGCGCGATTCGCGCACCGGCGCGGACGCGCGCTGCTCTCGCTCGCGGGAATCGCGCTCGGCGTGGCGCTCGGTTTCGCAGTGCACCTGATCAACCGCGCGGCGGTCGAGGAGTTCGGCGCGGCGGTGCGCTCGCTCGCGGGGGACGCCGACCTGGAGGTGCGCGGCGGGCGTAGCGGCTTCGACGAGCGGCTCTACGCGCAGTTGGCGACGCTGCCGGGCGTGGCGGTCGCCAGCCCGGTGCTGGAAGTCGATGCGGGGCTTGCCGGCGGCGAGGGCACCCTGCGCCTGATCGGGCTCGATCCATTGCGCGCGTCGCAAGTCCAGCCGGCGCTGTTCGGCGACGATCCGGCGCGCCTGTTCACGCTGCTGCGGCCGGACACGGTGGTGCTCGCAGCCGGGGCGGCGCGAAAACTCGCACTCGACCCGGGCGCGAAGCTGCGGCTGGTTGCAGGACTGGAGTCGATCGAGCTCGAGGTTACGGGGGTGCTGCCCGAAGGCAGCCTGCACGGCAGCACGGCGCTTACCGACCTCGCCACCGCGCAATGGCGGCTCGCTCGCCTCGGGAACCTCAACCGGATCGATCTGAGGCTGCAGCCAGGGACCGATACCGATGCGATGCTCGGGCGCATCGCGGCGCTGCTGCCCGCGGGCGTTTTCGCCACGCGCATCGAAATCGTCGAGAGGCAGGGCGCGCGGCTCTCGCGCGCATACCGCGTCAACTTGAACGTGCTCGCGCTGATGGCGCTGTTCACCGGCGGATTCCTGGTGTTCTCGGCGCAGGCCCTCGAAGTAGCGCGCCGCCGTGGCGAGCACGGGCTGCTGCGTGTGCTGGGGTTGCGACGCAGGCAGTTGGCGCAGATGGTTCTGGCCGAAGCGTCGATGCTTGGCGTCGCGGGCAGCGCGCTCGGGCTCGGCGTCGGGTACG
>JBGOTT010000213.1:0-7342 GCA_041476585.1 Gammaproteobacteria bacterium
CAAACGCAGCTCGTTGTCCATGTCTTGCGGTCCGCCCTTGTCTGACTGTCAATACATGTGCTGCCCGCCGTTGATCGAGATGTTCGCCCCGGTCACGAATGCGGCCTCTTCCGAGCACAGGTAGATGATCAATCCGGCCACTTCGTCAGGTTTACCCAGCCGGTTGACCGGGATCTGCGGCAGGATCTTGGTGTCGAGGATTTCCTTCGGGATCGCCGTCACCATCTTGGTGCCGATATAGCCCGGCGAGATCGTGTTGACGGTCACGTTCTTGCGCGCAACCTCCAGCGCCAGCGCCTTGGTGAAGCCGTGAATGCCGGCCTTCGCCGCCGAGTAGTTGGTCTGCCCGAATGCCCCCTTCTGGCCGTTGACCGACGAGACGTTGATCACCCGCCCCCAACCCCGCTCGCTCATGCCGTCCATCACCTGCTTGGTCATGTTGAAGCAGGAATCGAGGTTGGTGTGCATCACGGCGTCCCAATCCGCCTTGGTCATCTTCTTGAACGTCATGTCGCGCGTGATGCCTGCGTTGTTCACCAGGATGTCGATCGGGCCGACGGCCTTGGTCATCTGCGCGACCTTCGCGGCGCAGTCATCGAAGTCGGCCACGTCCACCGGATAGGCGGCAAAACTGTGGCCCTTGGACTTCATCTCGTCGAGCCAGGACTTGTACTTGGTATTGCTCGGCGAATAGGTGACCGCCACCTTGTAACCGGCGTCGGCCATCTTGGTCGAGATCGATTCGCCCAGCCCTCCCATGCCACCCGTTACCACTGCAATTCGTTGCGCCATGCCGCTCCTCCGTTGGTTCTTGGTCCCCGCCGCGGTTGTCCCCGATGCCCCCACAAGCTCAGGACATGTACATGCCGCCGTTGATCGCGATATTCGCACCCGTAATATAACTGGCTTCTTCCGATACGAGGTAGGCAATCAGCGTCGCGATCTCATCGGGCTGCGCAAGGCGCCCCATCGGGATCTGCTCGACGATGGCCTTGAGGATTTCCGGGCGGATCGCGCGCACCATATCCGTTTCGACGTAGCCCGGCGAAATGGTGTTCACGGTCACGCCCTTCTTGACCACCTCCTGCGCAAGGGCCTTGGTGAAGCCGTGCATGCCGGCCTTGGCCGCTGAATAGTTGGTCTGGCCGAACTGCCCTTTCAGCGCGTTGACCGAAGAGATGTTGACGATGCGGCCCCAGCCGCGGTCGGTCATGCCCTCGATCACCTGGCGCGTCACGTTGAACACCGAATTCAGGTTGGTGTTGATGACCGAGTACCAATCGCTCGGCGACATGCGCTTGAACACTCCGTCGCGGGTGATGCCGGCTGCGTTCACGAGAATCTCGACCGGTCCGACCGTGGCGGACACGCGGTAGAACATGTCCGCGCACGATGCGAAGTCCTCGACGTTGCTTTCCGCCGCCCAGACCTGGTGGCCGCGCTTGCGCATCGTGTGCAGCCACTCGTCCTTCCTGTCATATCCGGGCAGGCAGCCCGCCACTACCTTGTGGCCGGCGGCCGCGAGTCGCTTGCAGACCGCGGTGCCGATACCGCCCATCCCGCCGGATATGAACGCCACGCGCGGGGTCACGCGTTTCGCTTCTCCGGCCCATTCTTCCACCGCGTCGCTCGTTCGCTCCGCCAGCTCTGCTTGCGTCGTCATCGATCTGTCTCTTGGGAGATTTCTTGGGAGATTAGAAGCGTTCGACCGCCAACGCGACGCCCATGCCGCCGCCGATACACAGCGACGCCAGGCCTTTCTTCGCGTCGCGCTTCGCCATTTCATGCAGCAGCGTGACCAGGATGCGGCAACCCGACGCGCCGATCGGGTGGCCGAGCGCTATCGCGCCGCCATTGACGTTGACCTTGGAGGTATCCCAGCCCATCTGCCGGTTTACCGCTATGGCCTGTGCGGCGAATGCCTCGTTGATCTCCATCAAGTCGAGGTCTTTCGGCTCCCAGCCCGCGCGCGCGAGGCAGCGCTTCGAAGCCGGCACCGGGCCCATGCCCATGTATTTCGGATCGACGCCGGCCGACGCGTAAGCCTTGATCCGCGCGAGCGCCTTGAGGCCAAGTTCTTTGGCCTTGCGCGCCGAGGTCAACAGCACCACCGCCGCCCCGTCATTGATGCCCGACGCATTTCCGGCGGTCACGGTTCCGTCCTTCTTGAACGCCGCCTTCAGGCTCGCCATCGATTCGAGCGTCGAGCCGTGGCGCGGATACTCGTCGGTGTTGAACATCACCGGACCCTTGCGCGATGCGATCTCCACGGTCGCGATTTCGTCGGCGAACCTGCCGGCCTTCTGCGCAGCCTCGGCCTTCTGCTGCGAGAACGCGGCGAACTCGTCCTGCTCGGCGCGGGTCACGCCGTATTCCTCGGCGACGTTTTCAGCAGTGACGCCCATGTGGTACTGGTTGTAGACGTCCCACAGGCCGTCAACGATCATCGAGTCGGTCATTTTCGCGTCGCCCATGCGAAACCCGTCGCGCGAGCCCATGATCAGGTGAGGCGCGAGGCTCATCGACTCCTGGCCGCCCGCGATCACGATGTCGGAGTCTCCGTTGGCGATCGCCTGCGCACCGAGCATCGCGGCCTTCAGGCCGGAGCCGCACACCTTGTTGATGGTCATCGCGGGAATCATGTCCGGCAGGCCGGCCTTGATGGCGGCCTGGCGCGCGCCGTTCTGGCCGATCCCCGCAGTCAGCACCTGCCCCAGGATCACCTCGGAAACCTGCTCGGGCTTCACGCCCGAGCGCGCGAGCAGCTGCTTGATGACGGTCGCTCCCAGGTCCGATGCCGGCGTCTTCGCCAGCGTGCCGCCGAATTTGCCGATGGCCGTACGCACGGCGCCAACGATCACTACTTCTTCCATTTGAAGCTCCTTTGAGGTTGATGGCCGTTCATCAGGCCGCTTTTTCCTTCACGTAACGTCCCGGCGCGGGTTCGATCGGCCGATGCTGCGCATTGCCGAGCTGCGTGCGCGCCGCGACTTCGCCGCCCTTGAATTGCGCAAGCCACTGCGACCAGACCGGCCACCAGCTTCCGGGCTGCTCCCGCGCCTGCGCGAGCCAGGCCTCCGGCGCCTCCGGACAGGCGGTGCCGACCCAGTAGCTGCGCCGGTTCTTGCCGGGCGGATTGATCACCCCCGCGATGTGCCCGCTCGCACCGAGTACGAAGCGCACATCGCCGCCGAGCAGTCTGGTCGAGCCGTAAGCGCTTTTCCACGGCACGATGTGGTCCTCGCGTGAGCCGTATACGAAGCTCGGGAGCCCGATGCCGCCGAGATCGACCGGCACGCCGCAGTTCGTGAGCGCGCCGGGAATCCGCAGCTTGTTCTCGAGATACGTGTTGCGCAGGTAATAGCAGTACATCGGCCCGGGCAGGTTGGTGCTGTCGGAGTTCCAGTACAGCAGATCGAACGCGTCGGGCGTGCGCCCCTTGAGGTAGTTGTTGACCACGTAGGGCCAGATCAGATCGTTGGCGCGCAGCGCGGAGAACACGAACGCAAGATCGGCGCCCGGAAATATTCCGCCTGCGCCGATGCTCGCCTCCCGCGCGGCGACGTTCGCCTCGTCGACGAAGTAGCCGAGCTGGCCGGGCTCGCTGAAATCGAGCATGGTGGTGAGCAAGGTGACGCTCTCGGCAGGCCGCTCGCCCTTCGCGGCGAGCACGGCAAGCGCCGCACCGAGCAGGGTGCCGCCGACGCAGAAACCCAGCGCGTTGACCCGGTCGCTGCCCGCGATCGCGCGCGCCACTTGCAGGGCCTCGATCACGCCCTGCGCCAGATAGTCGTCCCAGGTGAGGTGGCCGTGTTCGGCCTTGACGTTGCGCCACGACAGCATGAACACGGTGTGGCCCTGTTCGAGCGCATAGCGCACGAACGAGTTTTCCGGCTGCAGGTCGAGGATGTAGAACTTGTTGATGCACGGCGGGACGATCACCAGCGGGCGCTGCCCGACCTGCGCGGTCGACGGGGAATACTGGATCAACTGGATCAGCGGGTTTTCATACACCACCGCGCCCGGTGATACGGCGAGGTTGCGTCCGACCTCGAAGGCCGATTCGTCGGTCATGCTGATGCGGCCCTTGCGCGCATCCGCAATCATGTTGGCAATGCCGAGGGTGATGCTCTCGCCCTTGGATTCGATCGCCTGGCGCGTCACCTCCGGGTTGGTGGCTGCGAAATTCGCCGGACACATCGCGTCGATCCACTGCCTCAGCGCGAAGCGCAGTCGGTCCTTGGCCGGCGCCGCGAGCGTCGAGTCCTCCACCATTCGATCGAGGGTCTGCGCCGTGATCAGGTAGGACTGTTTGGCATAGTCGTAATACGGGTTCTCGCGCCACTCGCGCGCCGCGAAGCGTCGATCGCCTTTGCCGGGTTCCGCGACCGGCGCATGCTTCGCGCCGTTTTCGCGTGCGAGCATTGCGCCCCAGAGTTGGGATTGCTTCTCGATCAGTTCACGTTGCAGCGCGGCGAAACGCTCCGGATCGGCGCCAACGCCCGACAGCCAGGCAGCCGCGTCCTGACCGAACGGCATCGACGCGAGGATGCTCATCCACCCCTGCGATGCAACGTTTCCCGTCTTGGCAATTGCGGCGATGAAAGCTTCCGGCGTCGGTAACGGCTCCGCCATTCAGGTTCCGGGGATTGAAATAACCATTGATTTTGCGCCGCACAAAAACGGCCGTCAACCCTGCAGATCAGTGGGCGTGGGCCTCGCCGATCAGCATCCTTGCCAGCGCGATGCTTGCCACCCCGAGAGCGATGAGCAGCGACTGGGACGCGGTTGCGCGCAACTCCGGGCGTTTGTGCAGCCCGGGGATCAGATCGGCGACCGCGATATAGATCATGCTCGCGGCCACGACGCCGAGGAGCAACGGCACCCATTCTTCGACCGCGCGCAGTGTGAAATAGCCGAGCACTCCGCCGACCAGCGTCGCCGCGCTGGAGACCAGGTTCATCGCCAGCGCCCTGGCGCGGGAATAGCCCGAGTGCAGCAGTATTAGGAAATCGCCGACTTCCTGCGGGATCTCGTGCGCCACGATGGCGAGCGCAGTGATGATGCCGAGTTGGATGCTTTGCAGGAAGGCCGCCGCGATCAGCAGGCCGTCGACGAAATTGTGCACCGCGTCGCCGACCACGATCATCAGGCCGGTACGGCCGTGATCGTGCGTCTCGCCGTGCCATTCGCGGCCCTCGCCTTGCGCGGTGTGGGAGTGGCGCCACAACATCAGCTTCTCGAGGATAAAGAACAGGAAGATTCCGCCGAGGATGGTGAGCGAGACCTTATGCGGGTCGGCAACCTCGAACGCGTGCGGGATCACCTCGAGGAAGGCCGCGCCAAGCAGGGCGCCGATCGCCAGGCTCACCAGCATCGGCACCCATGCTGCGCGCACCGTGAGCGCAAAAATCGCCGCGCAACCCACCGAGAGAGCACCGCCCACGATGCTCGTCGCCACGATCCACGCAAGAGTCATGCGCGGCGATTATACGCACCGATCCAAGCGCCTCTCAGTCGATCCAGATCAGCGCCGCCATGCGGCCGCAGACGCGCTCGCGCCGAAAGGAAAAGAAGCGCGTGGGTTCGCTGTAGGTGCAGAACTTGCCGCCAAACACGCGCCTCACGCCGCGCGCGGCGAGCCGCTGGCGCGCAAGCGCATACAGATCGAGCAGCCAGTGGCCGCGACGCGTGGCACGAATTGCGGACTCCGCGGCCGGGTCCCGCGCGAGGAACGCGGCGCGAACCTCATCACCGACTTCATAGACGCGCGGGCCGATTGCCGGTCCGAGCCAGGCGAGCAGTTCGCCGGGATCGCCGCCAAGTGCATCGAGCGTGCTCTCGATCACGCCGTGCGCGAGGCCACGCCAGCCGGCGTGCGCCACGCCGACCGCACACCCTGCGGCGTCGGCGATCAGCACCGGCATGCAATCGGCAACCAGCACCGCGCATACCACGCCCGACGCGCGCGCGATGGAGCCATCGGCCTCGGGTTCCCCGTTGGCCGCGCCCGCATCGACCACGTTCGTGCCGTGCACCTGGCGCAACCAGCGCGGGTCCGCGGGCAGGTATTTGCGCAACTGCTGGCGCACCTTCCCGTCTTCCGCGTCGCCGAACGCGCGCGTGGTGACCAGCGCGCGCACTGCGCCCGGCGCCGGCCATTCCGGGACGATCAGGCTGTCATCGGCCATCGCGCAAGCGTTGCAGCAAGTCGTCGAAGTCACCCGGCAGCTCGCAGCGGAACGCGCGGCGCCGGCCGCTGGACGGGTGATCGAACGCGAGCTCCGCTGCGTGCAGCGCCTGCCGGCCGAACGGCTTTCCCGCAAACGGGAGCGTCCGCGCGCCGCGGCGGTACACCGGGTCGCCGACCAGCGGGTGGCCGAGCGATTGCAGGTGCACGCGGATCTGGTGCGTGCGTCCGGTCTCGAGCCGGCAGCGCAGCAGGGTTGCGTGCGTATAGCATTGCAGCACCTCGAAGTGAGTGACGGCAGGCTTGCCGCGCGCGACCACTGCCATGCGCGTGCGTTGCACCGGATGGCGGCCGATGGGCGCTTCGACCTTGCCGTCGCGCGCAACGCGGCCGTGCACCAGCGCCAGGTACTCGCGCTTGACGCTATGCGCTTGCAGTTGGCGTACCAGACTCGCCTGCGCTTCGAGCGTTTTCGCGACGACCAGCAGGCCGCTGGTGTTTTTGTCGAGACGATGCACGATGCCGGCCCGCGGTAGGCTCGCGAGCCGCGGCGCGTGCGCGAGCAATGCATTCAACAGCGTGCCGCTCCAATTGCCGCTGCCGGGGTGCACGACCAGTCCGGCGGGCTTGGCGATCACCAATATCGCGGCGTCTTCGTGAACGATGTCGAGCGCGATCGCCTCCGGAGCCGCTGCTGTCGTTGCCGGATCGGGAACGGGGTCGAGCAGAACTTTTTCGCCGCCCCACACCTTGGTTTTCGGCAGCACCTCACGACCGTCGAGCTCGACGCGCCGGGTGCGGATCCAATGTGAGATGCGGCTGCGGGAGAATTCCGGCAACAAATGCGACAGCGCCTGGTCCAATCGCTGTCCGGCGCATTCCGGCGGCACTATCAATTCGACCGGCGCCGGCGCCGCCCCGGTTGAGTTATAATTTTGCAGTTTTTCCACGGGATTCATTTATGCGTTTAAGTTTAGCTTTATTCTTGGCGCTATGCCTGTCGGCGTGCAGTTTGCTCCCGGAACAGGTCGACGAAACCAAGAACTGGTCGGCGGGCAGGATTTATTCCGAAGCCAAAACGGAACTCGGCGACGGCAACTACGAAAAAGCGATCAAGCTTTACGAAAAGCTGGAGGCGCGCTTTCCCTATGG
>JBGOTT010000214.1:0-7308 GCA_041476585.1 Gammaproteobacteria bacterium
CGGTCACGCGGCAGACATACTCGACCAGCTGGCGCAGGGAATACACGCTCGGGCCGCACAGGTCGTAGCGCTTGCCGAACGACGCGCGGTCTTCCAGCGCGCTGACCAAAGCGCGCGCCACGTCGCCGACGTACACCGGCTGGAAGCGGGCCTCTGCGCCGGCCAACGCAAGCACCGGCGTAACCGAGGCCAGTCGCGAGAACAAATTGAGGAAGCGGTCCTCCGCGCCGAACACCACTGAGGGCCGGAACACGCTGGTTGCGATATCCACCGCCGCAAGAACCACCTCCTCGCCGGCCCCCTTCGAGCGCAGATAGTCGCTCGGCGCGATGCGCTCTGCGCCGAGTGCACTCACGTGCAGCAGGCGCCGCACGTGATGTTTGCGGCAGGCGGCGACGATCGCCCGCGGCAACTCCACGTGCGCGCGCGCAAAGTCCGGTCCGTAGTCGTTCGGCCAGCGCTCATCGGGTCTGCCGTGCCGGCCGTGCAGGATGCCCACCAGGTTGATCACCGCGCCGCGTCCAGCCACGAGCCGTAGCAGCGTCGGCGGATCGTTGATGTCGGCTTCGACGACCGCGACCGTGGGAAGCAGAATGAGGTGCTTGGCGCTCTCGCGGCGCCGCGACGGGACGGTCACGTGCGTTCCGCGCGCGGCGAGCGCGGCGACGACGTGCCGGCCTATGAAGCCGCTTCCGCCGAGCACGAGAATGTTATCGGTCATGGCAGTTCTTCGTTGAATCGATCGCCGGCCGCCTTCGCGGGAATCGTCCCGAGGCGCGCCTTGAGCGATTGATGGACGCCGCCGAGCAGCGCGGCGTAATACACCGTGTTCGCCATCACGCTCTTCACGTAATCGCGCGTCTCGTTGAACGGGATTGTCTCGGCGTAGATCGCGCCCTCGAGCGGCTTCACGTCGCGCCAGCGCCGCGCGCGCCCGGGCCCCGCGTTGTACGCGGCAGAAGCGAGCACCGCGTGGCCCAGATCGTTCAGCACCAGCCTGAGGTAACGCGAGCCGAGCGCGATGTTGATTTCCGGCTCGATGACCCGCGCCGGACGGAAATCCACCAAGCCAGCCTTGCCCGCGACCCAGCGCGCCGTCGCCGGCATCAACTGCATCAGCCCCTGCGCACCGGCGACCGATTTCGCATTGGCGATAAAGCGGCTTTCCTGGCGGGTCAGGCCGAGCAGCCAGGCTTCATCCAGATCGTGCACCTTCGCGTACTCGCGGAAAACTTCTCGGAACGGCGCCAGATAACGCAACCGGTAGTTGTGCAGGGACACGGTCCGGATGGCGGTGTTGATCGTCCGGTCGAAAATCCCTGCTTGGCGCGCGAGCTCGGCAGCAGCGATCAGCTTCGCATCGTCGAGATTGCGCACCGTGAACGCCCATTCGCGCGTCGCGTCGCTGCGCAGATTGAGCCGGTAGAGTTCGAGCGCGCGCGCGAGGCCCGGATTGGCGTGCGCGCGGGCCACCTCATCCGCGCCCGGCTGGTGGAACGGCTCAGGCACGCTGAACTCCTCTCCGAGTTCCTCCGTAGCGAGCATGCCGTAAAAATTCGGTTTGCCCGCAATGCGCAGCAGGTAGGCGCGCGCACCGTCCGGCCGGCCGGTTGCGCCGAGCGCGCGGGCATACCAGTACGACCAGGCCGCGTCCTGATGTGCCGCGAGGGACATGCGATCGATGGCCTGGATCACCGGCGGCCACACGCCGGCACGCAGCGCGGCACGCACCTTCCACGCGAGCTGCTCGTCGTTCAACATCGCATCGCCAGCGCGCGCATACCAGTCGGCGGCTTCCGGAATCAACCGGCGCGCGGCCTCATACGCGACGCGTCCCCACACGTGGCGCAGATCCGGGGCGGGCAGCAGCTGGCCGAGGCGTCCTTCGAGACGCTCGGCGACCGAGCGCGGTTCGTCCCGAGCGATGCGCGCCGCTGCAAACATCGCCATCTCGCGCCGCGGTCGGGTATCGAGCGCCTGCGGCAGCGAAGCAAGAAACTTCTGCGGCTGGGTGGCGGCGAGCGCGAGCTGCCGTTCGTCGGGCGCCTCGCCGGAAGGCAGCCAGCCGATCGCGCCCCGCGCAGCGTCCAGTTGACCCGCCTCGAGCAGCAGCCTCACGCGCTGCCATACGTCTCCGGCCGTGAATTTGCCGGAGCGGACCGCCTCCTCGGCGACCGTCACGCAGCCCTCGGCCAGGGACTTCGGCTCAAGCCAGAACTGCCCCAGCTCGTCGAGCGCGCTGCGGTCACCCTTGGCCAGACGCGCTGCAAGCCCGTAGCAGCGAATCTCCGCGTCTTCGACCGTGAGCGGCGCGCGCTCGAGTTCGAAGGTCTGCCAGTCGCCGCGTTTGCCGAGCTCTTTGAGCCACTCGGTGCGCAGCCGCTCGGCGAGGTAGCTGCCCGGTTCCCGCGCAAGAAACGCCCGCACTTCTCCGGATCCGATATCCTCGAGGCGCAGCTTGAGCCGCCAGTATTCGAGCCAAGGTGTGAGCAGGTGCTCTTCGAGGCCGGCGGAATGCCGCGCCAGCTTGACCGGGTCGCCGGCGCGGAACGCCGCCTGTGCCGCGAGGATTGCGTCGTCAGCGGACATTCCGCGCGGCGGTTTCGCGCCGGACGCGGGCAGCGCGGCGCAGGCGCTGATCAGACCAAACAGCAATATGCGAAAATGCCGCGAAATCATGTACTAAGGATAGCATGGAGCCCGAGCAATTGAAGCGGTGGCGCAGTGCCGAGAGAAAACGTCTGCTCGCCGCGCGGCTTGCGCTCGATGCCGTCGCGCTCGAGCGGTTGCGCAAAGCGATCGACACCCACCTCGAGCGCGCGTTTCCGGGGCTCAGCGGGCGCGTCGTCGCGTTCTGCTGGCCAATACAGAACGAATACGACGCGCGCCATCTGGCGCGCCGGCTTCGCGCGCGCGGGGCGCGCACCGCGCTGCCCGTGGTCGTCGCGCCACGCACGCCGCTCGCGTTCAGGCTCTGGATTCCGGGCGATCCGCTGGCACAAGGCGCGCTCGGCATTCCCTATCCCGCAGCCGGTGAAGTCGTCGTGCCCGAGGTTGCACTGGTGCCAATGAACGGCTTCGATGCGCTGGGTTACCGCCTCGGGTATGGCGGTGGGTTCTTCGACCGCACGCTCGCGGCGCTGGCTGCGCAGGGAAACAAGCCCGTCGCGATCGGCGTGGCGTACGAAGCCGCGCGGATCGAAACAATCCATCCGCAGGACTACGACGTGCCGATGGATTACGTGGTCACCGAACGCGGCGTCTGCGAGCGGCGCGACGGCAAGCTTGAGTTTCTCGCCGCGCCGGGCGCAAGCGCGCCCGCGTCCGGTTACAGCTCACCGGCCTGCGAGGAGCACCTCATCGCACCGGATTACTTCGACAAACCGGATCGCTAGCCGAGGAACAGCCGGTAGGCGGGATTGCCGCTCTCGTCGGCGTGCGGGTAGCCGAGCCTGCCGAGAAAGCGCCGGAACTGGCCCATCTCCTTGCGCGGCACCTGGATGCCGACCAGGATGCTGCCGTAGTCGGCGCCGTGGTTGCGGTAGTGAAACAGGCTGATGTTCCAGGTCGGGTTCATCGCCGACAAGAACTTCATCAATGCGCCCGGCCGCTCCGGAAATTCGAATCGGTAGAGCAGTTCGTTCCGCGCCAGCGCGGAGTGTCCCCCGACCATGTGGCGCATGTGCTCCTTGGCGACGTCGTCGTCCGACAAGTCGAGGGTTTCGAAGCGCGCGCGGCGCAGCGTGCGCACGATGCGCACCGTTTCCTCGCGCCCGCGCACCCCGACACCGACAAAAATGTGTGCCGACTCGGCATCGGCCATGCGGTAGTTGAACTCGGTGATGTTGCGCCCGCCCAGCACGGTGCAAAAGCGCCGGAAGCTGCCGCGCCGCTCCGGGATGGTGACCGCGAGGACCGCCTCGCGATGTTCGCCGACCTCCGCCCGCTCGGCGACGAAACGCAGCCGGTCGAAATTCGTGTTCGCCCCGCTGGCGATCGCGACCAGCGTCTTGCCTTTCGCGCCGGTGCGCTCGGCCCATGCCTTGGCGCCGCCGATCGCCAGCGCCCCGGCCGGCTCGAGAATCGAGCGCGTGTCCTCGAACACGTCCTTGATCGCGGCGCAGATCGCGTCGGTGTCGACCAGGATCATTCCGTCGACGTATCTGCGCGCGAGACGAAATGTTTCGGCGCCGACCCGCTTGACGGCGACCCCGTCTGCAAACAGGCCGACATGGGCCAGCGTGACGCGCCGACCGGCCTTGAGCGAGCGCGCCATTGCGTCGGAGTCCATCGGCTCGACGCCGATCACCCGGACCTCCGGGCGCAGGCGCTTCACGTACGCCGCGATGCCCGCAATCAGTCCGCCACCGCCGACCGCGACGAAGACCGCATCGATTGGACCTGGATGCTGGCGCAGGATTTCCATGCCGATGGTGCCCTGTCCCGCGATCACGTCCGGATCGTCGTAGGGATGAATCAGCGCCAGGCGCCGCGCGCACGCGAGCCTGCGCGCATGCAGGTCGGCATCCGAGTAGGAATCGCCATGCAGCACCACCTGTGCGCCGCGCGCAGCCACCGCCTCGATCTTGATGCGCGGCGTGGTCACCGGCATCAC
This sequence comes from Gammaproteobacteria bacterium, assembly GCA_041476585.1. Lineage (GTDB taxonomy): Bacteria > Pseudomonadota > Gammaproteobacteria > Burkholderiales > SG8-39 > JADGRQ01. The sequence continues at coordinate 4,616 of JBGOTT010000214.1, forward strand.
GATCACGGCGCGGCAGCCAAGCTTCTGCGCTGCGAGCGCTACGCCTTGCGCGTGGTTGCCGGCGGATGCCGCGATCACGCCGCGCCGCAGCGCTTTCGCGGGCAGCATCGCCATCTTGTTGTACGCGCCGCGCAGCTTGAACGAGAACACCGGTTGCATGTCCTCGCGCTTGAGCAACAGGCGGTTGCCGATCCGCGCCGACAGGTTGGGCGCGAACTCGAGCGGCGACTCGAACGCCACGTCGTAGACACGGGCGGTGAGGATTCTTTCGAGATAGTCTGTGGGTTTCACGCGAAAAGCCTAGCACATTGGACGCTTTGCTCTGTGCCGAAGGCGGCCTCGCAGCTGCACTCGACGCCAGGGCGCTGCGCTGGATCGGGCGCTACGGAAGTCCGGTCACGTTTTTCGCCTGGCTCGCCGCGCTCGGTTTCATGGCGACGGGACGGCTGACGCGATACCTGGTCGTGGCGCTGCTTTGACGAACGCAGACAACCTGCGGGTTGCCTTTGGGTTTGCTTACTTCAGGCCGGGTTGCCCCGACGCGCGCGCCGCACTGCGCGGCGCCGCAAACGCCGCCAGCGCCGCTGTTCGCGGATCGAGTTCGATATCTCGAACGAAAGCCAGATGAGCAGGCCGCCGACGGCCACGACGATCGTCAACGGGTCGGTAACAAACCCCCGAACCGTCTCGATGATAGACGGTATGTCCCCTTTCGAACCTGAGGCCAGCGGGATTTCCGCGGGCGTTTCGAGCAACGATGCAGCCCCTCCCCCGGTCAATGGGCCGGAATGAATGCTCCGCTCTTGCAGCGCGGCCGCGGCGCTCACCGTTGACACAGGCCGCGCTTCTTCCATCAACGACCCGTTCAGAAGCATCGGCCACAAATCGGAGCCGTTCACGAGCAGCGTGGTTCGGCCGCCGCTGAGCGCCAAACTGAAATCGACTCCGACCATGGAGAAGCTCACCGTGTCCGTCTCATCGACAACGGAGTCCCGGATGAGCTTGACAGCGTTGTCGACGGCCTCCCAGAGCATGGCCTGCGCGGCGTTGACCGGTTCGCGCGCGCCCACAGAACGCCCTTGTTCACCTTCCGCGACCAGTGTGACCGCCGGATTGGTACGCGCGTTGCCGTAGTCGCGCAACAACGGGTTGCGAAACAGATCGCGTTGGCCAAACGTATTGCCGAAATTCCCGGGCAAGCTCTGAGCGACGTCCAGCCCGTTCTGCGGTGCGTTGTTCCAGTTCTGCCTGCGTCCGAGCGCACCGCCGTCGACACCGATTTCATCGATCGCAAGCAGCGAACTGGACGACGGCCCATCGATTGGCGGCGTGTCTCGCTCTGCGCGGGCGAGGATCTCCGGCAGCCGGTCGTCGCCCTCGCGCGCGGCGAACACCTCTTGTCTGTCGCCGATCAATACCGGGTCGGCAACGGAATCGAACGCGACGGCGCCGCTCGCCAGCAACAGGCCGGAAACGGCACATCGCACCGCGCGAAATGTGGGTCGGTTGCTCATCTGTGCAATGCCTGCGGCGACGCTGCGGGCGCAGTCAGCTGTACGCTCAAATATGATCGGTCCAGAAATCATGCGCACAGATGTCCGGCCGGCTCACCGGGAGCCGTTCGCATCTGAGGCACGACTTCTCCAAATGACACGCCTGATTACGGCGAGAGAGAAGCGAAGCGGCCTCTGTGCCGCACCCTATATAATATTTTGCCTCTCCTACATGGTCCGAAGCAATAACCACGCCGAAAAAAATAAGTGCTTGCAATCAATTAGTTGAAGGCATGCGGCTCGCACGCGCGGGGCCAACCGTAAAGTTTTCTGACACACAAATGCGGCCAATTTCCTTGTTTATTCCACCAATCTTCGCGTAACCGGCCTGCTACCCGAGCAGACGCGCCTCGAGCTCGTGGCGCTGGATCTTCCCGCTGGTCGAGCGCGGGAACTCGGCCAGCTCGACGAAACGCACTTCCTTCGGGCGCTTGTAGCCGGAGAGTTTCTCGCGGCAGCGCTCGAGAATGTCCTCCGCGCGCAGTCCCGGATCGCGGCGCGCGACGAAGGCCACCGGCACTTCGCCCCACGTCGCATCGGGCTTGCGCACCACCACCGCGTCGGCGACCCGCGGATCGGCGAGGATCACCTGCTCGATCTCCGCGGGATAAATATTCTCGCCGCCCGATTTGATCATGTACTTGACGCGATCGACGAAATCGAGCGTGCCGTCCGGGTTGCGGCGGAACACGTCCCCCATGTGGAACCAGCCGTTGCGGAAATCCCTGGCGTTGGCCTCGGGGGCGTTCCAGTAGCCCGAAAACAGCGTCCCGGCGCGTATCGCGAGCTCGCCCGGCATCCCCTCGGGAACCTCTTCATCATTGGCGTCCACGAGCCGGATCTCGCAGAACGCGCTCTGCCGCTTCGCCAGCCGCGCCGGCGCCTCGCCGATCGGGATCAGCGACCCGGTCGCCGGCGGCAGACCGGTTTCGGTCGATCCGAACGAGTTGAGAAACGGTGCCCCGAGCAACGCGGTCACTTCCGCGATCTGCCGGCGCGGCACCAGATCGGCCATCGCGCCGCAGAACCCGATGCCGGCGGGCCGAACCGGGCGCGCACGCAGGGCCTCGATCATCGCTTCGATCATGCCGGGAATCAGGATGAACCAGCCGGTCCGGTCGCGCTCGATCGCATCGATCA
>JBGOTT010000215.1:0-7287 GCA_041476585.1 Gammaproteobacteria bacterium
CGGTTGTCGGCATCCTCCTCGCAGCCCTTTACGACCCCGTATGGACGAGCTCCATTCGCTCAACCGGTGATTTTGCCTTGGCGCTTGTAGCGTTTGCACTGCTTATCTTCTGGAAGCAGTCCCCTTTGCGGGTTGTGGTCGTCACGGCCTTGGGTGGCGCGGCGCTTGCCATGCTCTAAAACGAAAAGGAAATCCTGTGTGTCAAAATTTGCTCCGATGTTGCCTTATATTTACCTTGGTTGGTTCCAGCGTCGCGCTGGCTGGTGACCAAGTTGACGTAGAAGCAACGCTGCAAAGCTACGAAAATGCGTGGAGCGAGCATGATCCTCGTGCCATCGCATCGTTTTATCATGAGCCCGCTATGCGGGTCAGTCCTGCGGGACCTGTTGTTCGGCAGACAAGGAAAGACCAGGAGACATTCTTTTCCGGCTTCCTACCAGGTCTAATTCAGCGAGGGTTCGACAAAGGCAAATGGGAAGAGCTGAACGTTCACTTGTTAGACTCTAAAACGGCAGTTGCTAGCGGGATTGTGATTCGTACGCGAAAAGATGGAAGCGTACTCGAGCGTGTTGCGCTCAGTTATGGTTTACGAAAGACGCCTCAGGGATGGAGGATTTTCTTATCTGATACTCATGCGCCTGAAACAGTCATGCGTTTTCGGTAAGCAAATATCAATGTATCCGTATCCGATTGAAATGACCTCACACCAATGTGCGCTTTTGGCCGATTGCTGTCATTGAAATGCCGGGCGCTCCCGCGTCGTGAGTTTGGGGCATTGCCGGTCGCTGTGATGTAATCCGCACCGTGCAACTGGCCATCCCCGAAAGCGAAGTCGAGATCTCGGCCGTGCGCTCCTCCGGCGCCGGCGGCCAGAACGTCAACAAGGTCTCGAGCGCCATCCACCTGCGCTTCGATATCCGCGCATCGTCCCTGCCCGCGGCCGTCAAGGCGCGGCTGCTCGCGCTCAAGGATCAGCGCATCACGCGCGAGGCCGTCATCGTCATCAAGTCCCAGCAGCACCGCAGTCAGGACATGAACCGCGACGATGCAATGCGGCGGCTGAACGAACTGGTGAACCGCGTGGCGGTGCCCCCCAAAACGCGCAGGCCGACCCGGCCGTCGCGCGCGGCGAAGAAGCGCCGCCTCGAAGCCAAGATCCAGCGCGGCAGGATCAAGGCCCTCCGAGGCAAGGTCACCGAAGGATAAATTGCCTCAGTCGTAGGCCCGGAACCGGATGCTCGGCTCGCGCTTGATCTGGTCCACCAGCGCGACCTCCCAGCTGAGATATTCGCGCGCGTGCTTTTCGTAGTCGCTGCCGTGCTCGTGGTCGTAGGGCTTGTACCAGACATCATCGAGCGAAGTAGTCGCATTCGCCATGCCCGACTCGCCGGCGAGTCCCGCTGCAAACCACGCTGAGTTTCCGCCGTCGAGCACGCGCACCGCCCGGTTCGGCCAGAGCGCCGCGGCTTCGGCCGCGGCGAGATGGGCGAGCGTGCCGTCCTCCGAGGTGAGCGCCATGGTGCCGGACTCGGGCACCCGGGCGCGCGCCGCATCGAGCCTGGCGCGCACCGCCCACCATGCGCCGGGAACGTGCCGATCGCGGAACTTGAGGCTGCTCGAGAGATCGATCACGGTCACCTCGCTGCGCACAAGCCGCGCGGAAAGCTCGCCCGCCGGAATGGCCTGCCAGGGCTTGAGGCCGGAAATTCGCGGCGCCCGCGGCCCGCTTTGCATCGGCCAGCCTGCGAAGCCGTCCTCGCCTTCAGGTTCAAGCACGTACACGTCGTTCCAGCCCATCTGGTTGAGCCATGAGGCGGTCATCACCGAGCGCACGCGCTCGGGGTCGACCAGCACCAGCCGCGCGCCGCGCACTCCGATGTACTCGTCGGCCGCCTGCACCAGCTGCCCGCCGGCTGCGTGGCGCGAGCCGACAACGTGGCCTTGCTCGAACTCCTCGCGCGAACGCACATCGAGCAGGTAGAGCGTGCGGTTGGCATCGCCGGTCCACGCCATCACCTGCGGAAAATCGACGAACTTCACGCCGAAGCGCGTGGCCACCCGGTCGGCGGCGGTACGCGCTCTTGCGCGTCCTTCGGGCGACGGTGGCGGCGCCATCCGGGTCGATCCGCGCTCGCAAGCGAAACCGGCCAGCTCCCAGCCCATCGTGCCGTCCTTCAGCGCAACCACCTTGTTGGCAATCCCGGCATTGCGCAGCGACTGGCAGCCGATGATGCTGCGGGTGCGTCCCGCGCAGTTCACCACCACCAGTGCGTCGGGGTCGCTCGCCAGATCGTGCACCCGGTACAGCAGTTCGGCGCCGGGCGCGTCGATGGCGCCCGGGATGTTCATGCGGTGGTACTCCTCGTACGGCCGCGAATCCAGGATCACGAGCCTTCTGCCGCTGTCGGCCAGCCGCTTCAATTCCTCGGGCCGGATGCGCGGCGTGTCGTAATGGTGCTCGACGAACTCACCGAATGCCTTTGAAGGAACGTTAACGCCGCTGAACAGCTCGCCGCCGCTCGCCTGCCAGCGCGCGCAACCGCCCTCGAGGATCGCAGTGTCGCTGTAGCCGAGCTGCGCCAGCTTCTGTGCAGCGCGCTCGGCGAGCCCCTCGCCGCCGCCATCGAGCAGCACCATCGGCGCAGTGCGCCGCGGCACGAGGTCTTCGATCATCAACTCGAGCCGCGACAGCGGCAGCGAACACGCGAAAAACGGGTGGCCCTTGTAGTGCACGCCCTGCTCGCGCACGTCGAACAACGCGAGTTCGCCGCCCGCGGCGAGCAACCCGCGCAGCGCCTCGGCGGTGATGGTTCCGGTCACGCGCGCCCGGCGCGCGCTTCGCGGATGTCGGAGTGCGGGGGGAACACGTCCCACCGGTGTTCGGCGGCCTTGTAGAACTCGCGCTTGTGCAACTGCTCGAGCGCGAGGCCATACATGTGAAAATTCAAGAGCGGCGCGTCGATGTGGATGGAATGCAGGTCCTCGGGCAGGAACGCCACGCCCGTGCCCTGCCGCACCACGTGCCGGCCTTTCTCGCGCACGCCGCCTGCGCTGTCGCGGTCGTAGAACTTGTTCAGCTCTTCGCCCGTAACGCCGACGATCGCCGCCCAGGTGGTGTGGTTGTGCGCCGGCGTGCCGTGCCCGCCGAGCGCCGAGTTCGCGTAGAGCGCGAAGCGGTGGTCGGCGTCTTCGGCGAGCCGGTACAGGCAGGAAAAGCGCTTGCCGCCTTGCTCCGGAGGCGGAAAGTCCTCGACGCTGAAAAGATCGGTGCGCGCCGCGAGCTTGATCAATCGCTGCTTGATGCGTTCGAGACTTTCGCGCGTGACGCCGTCGCGCTTTTCAATCGCGCGGATGTCGGCGACGGCGGCGTCTATTTCCCTGGTGCGTTCCTGGGTGCGGTCCATGGCGGCTCCTTCAGAGGGCGAAAATTCTATCACTGGCGCGTCTGCCATCCCTATGGCGCGGCAGCACGCGACAAGTACGGTATTTCGCGGAGAAACGCGCTCATGCGCAAGTTCGGGACCGTCACGGCCTGAAAGCCGGCATTCGCCAGCGCAAGCCGTTTTCGATCGTCCTCGACCAACTCGATGCACGCCTCCACGAGCCGGTCGTAGCGTCGCACGCACAATCCCCGCCTCAGCCCGGGATCGATCTCGGCGGGATCGTCCGCCTCCGTGACCACCGCCTTGCGATTGGCCATCAGGTAAAGCACGCGCAGGCTCTCGAACATCCCGCCGGCGGCAAGGTGCAGATTCAGGACGACTTTGGCACGGCCAATCCACTGATCGCGTTCGCCTCCAAATACTCCTCTGAGTGCAACGACTTTCAGCTTGCGGTTGCTCGCCTCCTTCAGAATGCTTTGACGCCGCTCGGAAGGCAGCCCGAAGAAGAGAACGTCCACATCTTCATGCGCCGAAGCGATTCTGCTGAGCTGCGGGACATAGCCGATGGGAACGAATCGCGCGGTACGCGAAATACCCTCTTCGCGAAGAAACCGAACGTTGCGAAGATGGAAGTCCCAGACGCGGAAGCGGCGCAGCAGCGAGAGATACCGGTGCGTATGCCAGGGGTACCCGGGCACGAGCTGCTCGAAGTTATACAGGATCGCGTCCGGCGGCAGGCGATCCGCGACGTGCTCCGCAAGGTGATGTGCACCGAAGATGATGGGCGTATGCACTGGCAGGAACCCGTTCTCCAGGATCGGGGCCTTCAGCCCGATCTCGGCGAGTCCGAAATGCAAGGCCTCGACCGCCTCCCTCCATGATTCGGCAAACACAAATCCGGGCGGGCGAACATTGGTGATGTAAAAGCCGGCCGTCATCGAGCGGGGAACGCAGCGCCTTCAGGCCCGCGATATCAGGTCGAACCCTTGCCTCGACGCCCGGCCCATGGCAGCAATTTCGCGAGCTCGGCGTCGTGCACCAGCCGGATGTTCTTCTCGAGCGCAAACGCGCGCGCGTTGTCGGTGAATTCCCCCGCGGCGAAATAAATGCAATCGTGCGCGTCGTGCGCGCGCATGGCGACATGGAGCTCGCGCAGCGGCTCGATTCCGGTGCGCGAGACCTTCCAGCGCTTGCAGCCGACCAGCGAAACGCGCCCCGCCCGGGTCAGCTCGAATTCGGCCGCGGCCCCGCTCAACCGGTTCACCCTGTAGCCGTCACGCCGGAGGGCATCCTCGATCGCACCGGAAAAGTCATCCCACGACATTGCGCGCAGCGCGCCGAGCGTGTCGGCGACCCGCGCGGCGCTGGGCGCGCGGAACTCCAGCCAGCCGGCATAGCCCCCGATGACCATGAACGGCAGCGTGCCGCAAAGCGCGTAGAGCTCGGGGATCACCTGCCTCAGCGCGGCGAATAACGCGCCGGCGATGACGAAGCTGATCCACCACGGCGAGCGCAGCAGGATCGCGAACAGCGAATTCTTGGCAATCTGTAATTTCATGCTAGCTGCGTGCCTGCCCGCGGGGGCTTCGCGAGCAGGAAGAACAGCGACCCCAACCCCGCCAGCACCGCGATTACGGTAAACCCCGCGCGGTAGTTCCCCGTCAAATCGGCGAGCACGCCCGCCAGCATCGGCCCGCCGATCTGGCCGATCACGATGACGAGGGAGGAAAGCCCAAGGATCATGCCGATGGCGCGCCGGCCGAAGTAGTCGGCGCGGATCGCCTGCATGAACGGGCCGCGCAGGCCCCAGGCGCCGCCGTGCAGCACCGCGAAAGCCACCAGCATGACCGGTCCGGCGGCATAAGTGAGCATCAGCAAGCCCGCCGCGTGCATCAGCATGCAGACCGCGGCGACGAAGCGTTTCTCGAAACGCTCGCCGATCACCCAGCCGAGCATGACGCCGCCGACCTGGGCGACGGTCATCAGAGTGATGACGAGCGAGGCCTGGGCCACCGAGTAGCCGAGGTGCTCCTTCATGTGCGTGATCGCGTGCACGTTCACCGCGTACACCACGAACAGCGCGAAGCCGTGGCCGAGAGAGAGCAGCCAGAAGGCACTGGTGCGCAGCGCCTCGCGCGCGGTGAATTCACGCTTTGTCCCCGCCCCGGGACGCGTGATGCCTTCGGCGGCGAGAGGCGCCGGCGCCAGGCCGTCCACCGTCTCGCCGTGGTCCTCGGGGCGGCGGCGGAACAGCCGCGCGAGCGGCCAGCCTACGAGGATCGCGAGCACGCCCGACGCAAACGCGGTCGTGCGCCAGCCGAAGCTCTGCATCGACCAAGCGACCACCGGCACGAAGACCCCGCCGATCGCCAGGCCGAGCGACAACGCCGAGAGCGCGCGGGTGCGATGCTTCTCGAACCAGTGGATGATCGCCACGTTGATCGGGAAGAAGCCGCACAGGCTCGAGCCGAGCGCGATGACGATGAATGCGCCGTAGAAACCGGCCAGCGAATCGATCTGGCTGAGCAGCATGAAGCCCACGCCGAAGGCGATGATGCCAATACGAATCATCCCTTGCGGCCCGAAGCGGTCGATGATCCAGCCGAGCACCGGGCCGAGCACGGCCGCCTCCATCGGCTGAAGCGCGGCAGCGCCCGAGAGCGCGGTCTTGCTCCAGCCGCGTTCTTCAATGAGCACCGCGAAGTAGGCGCCGAAGGCCTGGTGCAGCAAACCGGCCTGCAGGAACTGGATGCCGCCGCCGGCGGCAACCATCCGCCAGCCGTAGAAGATCTTCATGGGAGGAGCGGGCAGGATAGCGCAGGCGCAGGCGCGCCGCGCCACCTGGTTCGCTGTCGACCCCGTTGCAGAAATGCGAAAAGGCGGGGAGGTCCCCGCCTTTTTTTCACTCGATCGCGGTTTCAGCCGCGATCCGCAAGCGTTACTTCTTGGCGTCGGCTTTGGCCTTCGCTTCGGCTTTTGCCTTGGCTTTGGCTTCGGCTTTGGCGTCGGCTTTGGCTTTGGCGTCGGCTTTCGCCTTGGCTTTCGCTTCGGCCTTCGCCTTCGCTTTGGCTTCAGCCTTCGCTTTGGCTTCGGCTTTCTTCTCGGCTGCGCTCATGGCTTTGGGCGCGGGCGTCGCAGGAACCGCCGGGGTGGCTTTCGGCGCATCGCCTTTGGCAGGCGTCGCCGGGGTCGCCGGGGTCGCTTTCGGCGCATCGGCTTTAGGCGCTTGCGCAACCGCACTGAGGGTGGTGCCTGCGAAAACCGCGGCAATCAGAACCGTCAACAGTCTGTTCATTGCATTTCTCCAGTCGTTATGAAAATTGCTCGAATACGGGATTCGGACAACCCCAATAACGCGCGCACCCGCTACCGGTTGACCGCCCCCGGACATCGGTTCGGTCGCCCGGCTCTAGACGGGCCCAAGCTTGCGCTTGCGCTGATGCTCCCCGAGCGCCGCAAACCCTCTCTCCGTAATGGACTCGGCGGTAAGATCGAGCCCGTCCGTGCTCACCATGCCAAAGCCCACAAGCGTGGTGATTGCGGGGTGCGTTGGATCGACCGGCTTGCCAGAGGCAAGCGCCTCGAGCATCTCGAGCTCGTCGTCAGTGGGTCCCATGTCGATCTTCCCTGAGTAGGCGATTCGGTGCTGGAGGCAGTCCGAAAGGCATCATAGGATGTCTACGAGCATCAATGTCAAGGGCGGAATCGAATACTGGCCGGAGAGGCGCGCCGGGCCTGGAGATCGGGTGGCTACCGAGGGCCGGTTGCCCCCAGAGTTGCCCCCGGCGATTGAGCCCTCCTGCATGAAACGTGGTTTCCGACCCGGAAGGGCAAGCAGGAGTGGTGCCGAGCTTTCTACGTTTTTCCTACGTTTTCCGACCAGTGGATTCATCACCCGTCACAC
>JBGOTT010000216.1:0-7278 GCA_041476585.1 Gammaproteobacteria bacterium
ACATCACGCTGACCTTGATCATAACTTGTCTCCTTGTGGTGCTGCACACCGTACGCAGGTGGCGGGCATCGTCTGCCTTCGGCATGGTGCACGCTCGAGCGACTGTCCCGCAAGCTGGGCATACCGGGCCGCCCGTGGGTATCTCTACTGGCGTAGCGTCAAGCCGGCGTCCGGTCTTGGCCGAAATCAGAAATTGGCGAACATCCATTTTCGACCCAATGTTGGCGTTGCACCCGTGCCGGCCGGTCTTGCGGCAGTGCAAGGTGACGCGGAGCCTCGGGTCAGCTAGGCTGGTTGACGCGTCAACCGATCGTCATTCATATTTGTTCGCGCAAGATTCGACGGTCACGCGGCGAGCGCAAGTCGCTCGTAGTCCTCATCCCACGGGAGGCAATCATGGCCGAGAAATGGAGCTTGAAAGGGACGTACTTCGAAAGCTGCAATTGCGCAGCGACCTGCCCCTGCATCTTTCTCTCCGATCCCACCGAAGGCAATTGCACGGTGCTGGTTGCTTGGCACGTCGACCAGGGAAATTACGGCAACACGAAGCTTGACGGCCTCAATGTAGCCCTCGCGGTGATTGCGCCGGGAAATATGGCGAAAACGAAGTGGAAAGCGGCGGCCTACCTCGATCAACGCGCCTCGGGCGATCAAAAGAACGCGCTGGCGACGATATTCACCGGACAGGCGGGAGGTCATCCGGCGGTACTCGCATCCTTCATCGGCGAGATGATGGGCGCGCACGACGCGCAGATCGACTACCGCGCGCAAGGCAAGTCACGCAGCCTTTCGATCAAGGGGGTTGCCGAGGTGGAGATCGAATCAATCGCGGGAGCCGGCGGAGCCGACGTCACGGTGAGCGGCCATCCGCTGTGCATCGCGCCCGGGTTCCCGGCGACCGTCGCGCACTCGAAGAACCTCACGTACAAGGATCACGGGCAGTCGTGGCGCCTGTCGGGCCGCAATGGCCTGCACTCAGCGTTCGCGTACCAGAACTAGCAGCTCATCGGAACGATAGTGGTGGCTCGCCGCGAGCTTCTGATCGTTGGTGGGGGACTTGCAGCAGTCGTTCTTGCCTCCTGGGCGTGGCAGGTCCGGATGTCGCTGCAGATGCAAGCGCTGGCGGACAGCGTGCCGTCGTGGCAGTGGACACCCGGCGCCGTCTTCGCGACGTTCCTCATGTGGGCCGTCATGATGGTCGCCATGATGCTGCCTACGGCGGTGCCTTTCATCCGGACGTACTGGCACCTTGCGGGCGCACGCACGACGAGCAGCTCAAGTACGAGCGGAACGATGGCGTTTGTCTTCGGTTATCTGGTGGCCTGGGCCGGCTTCAGTGCCGCCGCGACCCTGCTGCAGATCCTGCTTCACCAGCGCGGTCTACTGTCACCGAACATGGCTATTTCGGACACAGGGCTGAGCGGGGTAGTGGCGCTGGGTGCCGGTATCTACCAGTTCACGCCGATGAAGTCGGCCTGCGCGCACAAATGCCGCACGCCGATCGGTTTTTTTGTTGCTCGCTGGCGCGATGGTCCCGGCGGCGCGATCGCGGTTGGAATTGAGCATGGCGTGTACTGCGTCGGATGTTGCTGGCTGCTGATGGCGACCATGTTCGTAGCGGGCATCATGAGCCTGGCCTGGATGGCGATTCTTACGGCGATCATGCTGATCGAGAAACTGCCGTCGGTCGGAGAGCGTCTCGGCGGGGCCATGGGATGGATCGGAATCGCAGCTGGAATCGCCTTGATCGCCAAGTCTTTCGTTTCATGACCGACGCAGCCCACGAGTTCGGGCGCGCTCCCCGTTGCTCGACGTGCCCAGGCAGGCGGCGCTTGCCACTGGCAGCGGCATAGCTGAATGAAGCGCCGAGAATTGTGAACGAAACGGCGGTCGGCGAATGTCGGCTCCTGGCCGAAAGCAGAAATTCAGTTTGAGATATTGGGCGTGAGCGCCGGCATCACCTCATCGCTCGCAAGATGGGTTGCCGGTGCGCTGCGCGACATGCTGAACCGCCTCGACGCACCGGGCAGCGTGCGCCTCTTCATGCGCGCGCTCGGCAAGAGCGCACCACCTCGACGTCGATCTCCATCAGCATCTCGGGCCGCGCGAGTCCGTCGACGATGACCTCGCTGTATACCGGATGGATCCCTCGCAGGTGCCGGCCCACCACGTTCATCACCGGTTCGAGGAACGCCCGGTCGGTGACCCAGATCTTGACCTTGCAGATGTCCTCCATCTGCGCGCCGACCTCGCCGAGCAGCTGGCGGACGTTCTTCATCGCCTGCTCGGCCTGCGCGGCCGGATCGCCCCGCCCGACCAGCTTGCGCTCGGTAGGATGAATGGTGTAGCCCACCTGCCCGCGCACGAAAATGCGCTCGCCCGCGACGACGACGCTGCACATATCGGACTGGATATTGCGCTCCGCGTGCTGATCGCGGACATTGTGCAGGCGGTGGCGCTGGTGCGGCATGGCAGAAGCGGAGAATACCGATGAAATACCCGAACTGGGAAGAGATCCGTTCAAGCTGGCGATTCAAGGGGCGCGACATCCCGATGCTGCTGCCCGACATGCCGAGCTTCATGTCGCTGCCGATCGCGCGCACCCGGGAGGATCTCAAGGGCGTCGACGCTGTCATCATCGGCGCGCCCTACGTCGCCAATGCAGGCGGCCTCTATGCAGGCGTCCCTGCGACCGATTGGCTCGCGGCGACCAAGCGCGTGCGCCAGCAATCCGCGCGTTACCCCTCAGGTTACGTCCAGGACCTCGACGTTGACGTGTTCGAGCACCTGAATGTGGTCGATTTCGGCGAGGCGGAGATTCCGGAAGAGTCGAACTACAATCCGACCGCGGAAAACATCCTGCGCGCGCAGGCCGCGGTCGAGGACAAGGTCAATGCGGCGTTCGACGCGGGCGCAATCCCGATCGTCATCGGCCAGAATTCACCCTGCGGGTCGTATGCGATCGCCAAGCCGATCGCCGAGCGCACCAGGGGCAATGTTGGCATGATCAGCCTCGATACCCACTGGGACTCGGTCGCGCTCGACCGGCTGACCCAGGACCCGCGCATCGCCGGCAGCTCGAGCTGGAAGGCGAAGACCTACGAATTCCACAAGAACTTCACCGTGAACAACCTGGTGGAGATCGGCGAGCGCGGCATGCTCGAGCGGCGCGCGATCGTGGACGGCTACCGCGCGCGCGGCATTCACTTCTATCCGATGTGGCGGATCCGCTCCGATCTGGGCATCGAGGGCCTGTGCAGGGAACTGCGCCACGCCTACGAGGGCACCGACGCGGTGTACGTGCATTACGACATGGACGTGATGGGCGGCGCGGGCCCCGCGCCCGGAGATATCCTGGGCGAACTGGCCGAGCCGATCGGCATGACCGACTACGAGGTGATCCGGATCGCGCTCGAAACCGGCAAGCGCGGGTTCACGGGCGCGTCGTTCATCTGCATTCCGCCGGGCTCGGCGGTCGTCTACCGGACCATCGTCTACATCATCATGTTCATGCTCGCCGGGCTGGTGCTGAAAAAGCTCGGGAGGGTCTGATGGACATTAAGTTCCTCAACGCCACGGTCACCACCCAGAACGACCGCCGCGATCTTCTGCGTGACGCTGGCGTCGCAATCGAGGGCAACCGCATCGCCGCGGTCGGCGCGAGCGCCGAGATCGAGCGCGCGTACGCGCACCTGCCGTCGATCGACGCAAGCGGCAAAGGGCTGATGCCGGGCCTCGTCAACGCGCACACCCACGTTGTTCTGCTGGTGCTGCGCGGAACGGTGGAAGACATTGGCGCGGAGGCGATCTACGGCTACATGACGCCGATCAGCTTCGCGATGAACGAGGACGAGCGCCAGGCTGTCAGCCTCCTCGGCTGCCTCGAAGCGCTACGCTCGGGCACCACCACGATCGTCGAGCCGTTCCGGCACGTCGTCACCTACGCCGGCGCGATGGCGAAAACCGGCATGCGCCTGTGGTTCAGCGAGAGCTGCGCGGATGCGCTGACGCTGAAAATCCGCTCCGGCATCTACGAGTTCGACCAGGCCTGGGGCGAGACCTTCCTCGAGCGCGAGACCGCGCTGATAGAAAAGTTCCACAACACGCACGGCGCTCGCGTCCAGTGCCAGGTCGCGGCGCACGCACCCGACAACTGCTCGCCGTGGATGCTCAGGAAACTGAACGATCTGCGGGACACACACGGCCTGCGGCGCACGGTGCACATGGCGCAGAGCAAGGGCGAGATCGCGCAGGTGCGGCGCTACGCCGGCTGCACGCCCGCGCAGTACCTGGAGCGCAACGACTGGCTGGGGCCGGATGTGGTCGGCGCGCACTGGACGCATTGCACCGAAGACGACGTGAGCTTGCTGGCAAGGCACGGCGTGCACATGGCGCATTGCCCGGCGAACAGTTCGCGCCGCGGCCCGCATAACGCGCCGCTGGCGAAGATCCTGGACGCGGGCGTCAACGTGGCGCTCGGTACCGACAACATGACCGAGGACATGTTCCAGGCGATGACCATCGGCAGCATCGTCCACCGCGGCAGCTACGGCGGAGGCACCAATCCGCAGCCCCAGGCGCTGCTCGACTGCGCGACCCGCAACGGCGCGCTATCGCTCGGGGCCCTCGACCAGATCGGTTCGATAGAGGCGGGAAAGAAGGCCGATCTCGCGCTGATCGATCTCGACGGCGCGTCGATGCGGCCGCAGATCAACCTGGTTGCGAACCTGGTGCACTACGGCCATCCAGGCATGGTCGAATCGGTGATGGTCGACGGCGAATTCCTGATGCGCGACGGAAAAGTGCTGTGCCTGGACGAGAAAGACGTGGTGCGCAACGCGCAGGCCGCCACTGCGAGCGCGTGGCGGCGGCTGCATGAAAAGAACCCCGATCTGCCGCTACCCGATTCGTTGCGGGCAGGTTGAACGATAATACGCCGGTGAGCTTCGACCTCGTGATCCGCGGCGGCACCGTCGCGACGGCGGACAGCACCTTCGCCGCCGATATCGGCATCCTTGAAGGCAGGATTGCGGCGCTCGGTGCGGACCTCTCGGGCGCACGCACGATCGACGCCACGGGCCGGCTGGTGCTTCCTGGCGGCGTGGACAGCCACTGCCACGTCGAGCAGCTCTCATCGACCGGGAAGATGTGCGCCGACGATTTCTACAGCGCGACCGTCGCGGCGGCATTCGGCGGCACCACCACGATCATCCCGTTCGCCGCGCAGCATCGCGGCGACTCGATCACCGCGGTGGTGGACGACTACGCAAGACGCGCCGCGGAAAAAGCGGTGATCGACTACGGTTTTCACCTGATCATCAGCGATCCGACCGAAAAGGCCCTGAACGAGGAGTTGCCCGCGATGGTGAAGCGCGGCATCACCTCGTTCAAGGTATACATGACCTACGACCTGCTGCGCCTCGACGACGCTCAGATGCTCGACGTGCTCGCCGCCGCCGAGCGCGAGCGCGCGCTGGTGATGGTGCACGCCGAGAGCCACGAGATGATCCGCTGGATCGCGCGCCGGCTGCTCGAACGCGGCCACACCGCGCCGCGGTTCCACATGGTGAGCCATCACCCGATTGCCGAAGCCGAAGCCGCCAATCGCGTGGTGGCGCTGTCGCGCCTGCTCGACGTGCCGGTGCTGATCGTGCATGTCTCGGGGATCGAGGCCGTGCAGACGATCCGCGCCGCCCGCACGCTCGGCGCCCGCGTGTACGCGGAAACCTGCCCGCAGTACCTGTTTCTCACGGCGGACGACGCGGACAAGCCGGGCCTGGAAGGCGCGAAGTGGTGCTGCAGCCCGCCCCCGCGCGACGCGGCCTCGCAGGAAGCCGTGTGGAAGGGCCTGAAAGACGGCACCTTCCAGGTCTTGTCGTCCGATCACGCGCCCTACCGCTTCGATGAGAGCGGCAAGCTGCCCAAGGGTGAGAAAACCACGTTCAAGGACATGGCGAACGGCGTTCCCGGCCTGCAGGTGCGCCTCGCGCTGCTTTTCTCCGAAGGAGTCGGCAAGGGCCGGATTTCGCTCAACGAATTCGTTGCCTTGACCGCCACCAACCACGCGCGCATGTATGGGCTCGCGCCGCGCAAGGGTGCGATCGCGATCGGCGCGGACGCCGATCTCGCAATCTGGGACCCGGAACTCGACGTGACGCTCACCGCTGCGATGATGAGGGACCGCGTCGGCTACACGCCTTACGAGGGCATGCGCGTAAAGGGTTGGCCGACCACGGTGCTCTCGCGCGGCCGGGTCGTGGTGGAAAATGGCGTACTCGGCGCCGAGCCCGGCTCAGGGCAGTTCGTAGCGCGCGGCACACCCGGGCCGGTCGCC
The DNA here is from genome assembly GCA_041476585.1 of Gammaproteobacteria bacterium. GTDB lineage: Bacteria > Pseudomonadota > Gammaproteobacteria > Burkholderiales > SG8-39 > JADGRQ01. The sequence continues at coordinate 6,335 of JBGOTT010000216.1, forward strand.
ACCGCGCAACTGCGCGACGGCCCCGCCCGGACACTGCGCAACCTGATCGGATAGAAACGCATGGCCAGACACCTGAAAATCGCGGCCGCACAACTCGGTCCGTTGCATCGCGCGGATACGCGCGCCAACGCGACAAAGCGCCTCGTCGACCTGGTCCGCGAAGCGCACGCGATGGGCGCGAAATTCGTGGTCTTCCCCGAGCTTGCCTTCACCACCTTCTTCCCGCGCTGGTGGATGGAGGACGCGGCCGATGTGGATCGCAGGTTCTTCGAGAAGACCATGCCTTCGGCGCAGACGCAGCCGCTGTTCGACGAGGCAAAGAAGCTCGGCATCGGCTTTTACGTCGGCTATGCCGAACTCATCGAGGAGCACGGCCGCACGCGTCATTTCAATACCTCGATCCTGGTCGGCCCCGACGGCGCGATGGTCGGCAAATATCGCAAGATCCACCTGCCGGGCCACGCCGAGCACAAGCCGCAAGCCGCGTTCCAGCACCTGGAAAAGAAGTATTTCGAAGTCGGCGACCTGGGATTCCGCGTCTGGAACTATCTTGGCACCATCACCGGCATGCTGATCTGCAACGACCGCCGTTGGCCCGAAGCATTCCGCGTGCTGGCGCTGCAGGGCGCGGAAATCGTCGCGCTCGGATTCAACACGCCGACGGAGAACCTGCACTACCCCGAACCGCCGGCGCTCAGGGTGCACCACCACCTGATCATGGCGCAGGCGATGGCATTCCAGAATGCGACCTGGCTGGTCGAAACCGCGAAGTGCGGCTACGAGGACGGTTTTCGCATGTTCGGCCATTCAGTGATCGTCGCGCCGAGCGGCGAGATCGCGGTGAAGAGCCAGACCGAGGAAGACGAAGTGATCTGCTTCAATTGCGATATCGACCTTGCCGCGAACCTGAAACAGACGATGTTCAACTTCGCCGCGCACCGGCG
>JBGOTT010000217.1:0-7234 GCA_041476585.1 Gammaproteobacteria bacterium
GTGCGCTTGAGCGCGCGCACCGTGCGCTCGGCCACCTCATCCACGCCTGCCTGGCGCGGACAGTCTTTGCCCGAAACCACCATGCTGGTCTTGAGGATCAGGTGCTCGAAGGATACGTTGTGCGCGGCCATCGCCGCGTACGTTGCGCGCAGGCAGGCTTCGGTCACCTCTTCGCAACGTTCAATCGTGTGGCTGCCGTTCAACAGCACTTCGGGCTCGATCATCGGCACGATCGAGGCCGCCTGGCACGCCGCCGCGTAACGCGCGAGCGCGTGCGCGTTTGCGTACAGGCAGGTGTGCGTGGGAATGGCCTCGCCGATGGTAATCACCGCGCGCCACTTGGCAAAGCGCGCGCCCATCTGGAAATACTCGTCCAGCCGCTTCGAAAGACCGTCCAGCCCTTCGGTGATTTTTTCGCCTGGCGAAAGCGCAAGGTCCACCAGGCCCTTGTCGACCTTGATGCCCGGGATGATGCCCTTCTTCGCCAGATACTGCGGGAACGGCGTGCCGTCATCGGACTTCTGGCGGGTCGTCTCGTCGAACAGGATCACGCCGGAAATGAATTGCTCCACACCCGGAGTGCCGAACAGCAGGCCGCGGTAGGTGCGGCGGTTCTCTTCGGTGCACTCGACGTTGACGGTCTTGAAGCGCGTCTCGCAGGTGCCGCTCGATTCGTCGGCGGCGAGTATGCCTTTGCCGCGCGCAACCATCGCGGCGGCGGTTCTGGAAAGGAGTTGCTTGTCCATTGCCGGAGTTGTCCTCGTTCAGTAAAGCTCGGTATCGGGGGCGTGATTTTACCGCCCCCGGCGCGGTAACGTCACGCCTTCGACGCCGGTGACCCGGCCCACGCGTATGCGGATGGTGGAAAAGAAAAGCCCCGCGTACTGCGGGGCTTGTGTACTTGAGGCCGCGCGGCTTGGTGCCTAGGCGGCCTTTCTCGCCTTGGTCAGGCCTTTCACCGTCTCGGTCGCGGTGGCAACGTTCGCCTCCGCGATCTCGGTCGCCTGCTTCGTGACCCTGGTGAAGTTGTCGTACGCCGAGTTCGCGGCGGCGAGCATCTGCTTGACCGCGGTCACGCCGACGTCGGTGCCGGCGGGCGCAGTTTTCGCGGCCTTGTCGAGCAGCGACACGAAGTTCTCGGTCAACTCGGCAATGCGGCGCTCGGCGCCCTTCACCAGTTCGGCGTTGGTCTGCGCCGCGAATTCGTACACGCTCTTCGAGTAGGCAATCGCCTTCTCGATCGCGGGCTGCGCGAAGCCGCTTTGCAGGTTCACCAACTCCTGCACATCTTTCGCGCCGGCCAGCGCGCGGGCGTTGGCGATCGTGTCTTCGAATGCGGCTTTGACGGCATTCGCGTTGAGGCTCGCCAGTTTCTCGATCGTTTCGAACTGGGTCGTCGCGAACGCAAGGGTCGCTTCGAGGCCGGCTTTGTTGCAGGCTTGCATTTGGTCAGGTGTCTCGTACATTTTGAATCTCCTCTTGGGTCGGGTTAGGGATCTCTAGCGGCGAATTTGGTGCGCCGCAGCAATTTATATTCTACAGATTTAACGTTCAAAGTCAACAGCTTTGTGCACCGCACCATAAGTCGCTGAAGAAAAAAGACTTTCCCGGGGTCGGGCGGCGACCCGCATGTTCAGCACTGCGTCAGTCAACCTTGGCGCCGGAATCGCGGACCACCTTCGCCCACTTCACCTGCTCCGACTTCAGCAACTCGGTGAACTGCGCAGGCGCGCCGCCGAGCACCTCGCCGCCTTCGCGCGACAGCGCCTCGCGCAGGTCGGGCTCCTTCAACGCCTTCACGATCGCTGCATTCAGCTGGTTGACGATGGCCGACGGCGTTTTCGCCGGTGCGAGAACCCCGTACCACGAATTGCTCTCGGCACCCTTGAACCCGGCTTCGGACAGCGTCGGCACCTCCGGCAGCGCGGTCGTGCGCTGCGGAGAGGTCACGGCGAGCGCACGGATTGCGCCCGACTTGATGTGTCCGGCCGCCGCCTGCGGGGTTGAAAGATACAAATCGACCTGCCCGCCGATCAAGTCGGTGAGGGGCGGGCCCGCGCCCTTGTACGGAATATGGACCAGCTTGATGCCGGCGCTTTGCGCGATCACTTCGCCGGCAAGATGACCGACCGTACCGCTGCCGGGCGAGGCGTAGGTGATGCGATCCGGCGCAGCCTTCGCCGCCGCGATCACGTCTGCCATCTTCCTGAACCCGGACTTTCCGCTGGTGACAATCACCAGCGGCACCGAGTTGACCAGCGCTACCGGGGCGAAATCCTTCAGCGGGTTGAACGGCGGCTTCGCGTACAGAAACGGGTTGATTGCGAGGTTGCTGGTCTGACCCATTACCAATCGTGTAACCATCGGGCGTGGCCTTGGCCGCCGCCTCGGCGCCGATGTTGCCGCCCGCGCCCGGCTTGTTGTCCACGACAAACGTCCAGTGGTTCGCCTTGGCGAGACTCTGGGTCAGCGCCCGCGAAACCAGGTCAGTGCCGCCACCCGGCGGGAACGGAACGATGAAGCGTGTCGGTTTCGACGGATAGGCCGCCTGGCCGAGCGCGGCGCTCGACACGATCATCGATGCGACTGCGGTCATGCCAGCGTTGAGGAATTTCATCGATTGCTCCAGTTTCGCGCCTGCGGACTCGACGACGCCGCTCCAGCGAAGGGTTTCCCAATATCGGTAATCCAAAGCCCGTTGCGCAGCGAATCATTCCGGTTCAACGATACGTTGAGCGTGAACTTCTGCCAACCGCGAACACTCTGAACTCACGTTGCGCCGCACCTCGATCCCGCCACTTGGCGCGCGACACGTCTTTTCAGGTGATAATGCGCCCCCTTGAAACCCGCCCCGGCCATCCTGATATTCGCCCCGGCCCTGGCGGCGTGCGCATCGACACCATGATCCGAATTGAAAACCTGACCAAGTCGTTCGGCGCGAAGAACGCCGTCGACAACGTGTCATTCTCGGTGGAGCGGGGCGAAGTGCTCGGCTTCCTCGGCCCCAACGGCGCCGGCAAGTCGACCACCATGCGCATGATCACCGGCTTTCTGCCGCCCACTGCGGGCAGCGTTTCGGTGGGCGGCTTCGACGTGGTCGAAGCACCGCTGGAGGCCAAGCGGCTGATCGGATATCTGCCCGAGAACGCGCCGTCGTACCCCGACATGTCGGTGCGCGGCTTTCTTGCGTTCGCCGCTGAAATGCGCGGCCTCGACGGCGACGCGGGGAAAAGGGCGGTCGCGCGCGTGGTCGATCTGTGCTTTCTCTCGTCGGTGCTGCACCAGTCGATCGATACGCTCTCGAAAGGCTACCGCCACCGCACCTGCCTCGCGCAGGCGCTGATCCACGATCCGGAGGTGCTGGTCCTCGATGAGCCGACCGACGGCCTCGACCCGAATCAGAAGCACGAAGTGCGCAACCTGATCCGCGACATGGGCAGGAACAAGGTGGTGATCTTCTCGACGCACATTCTCGAGGAGGTCGATGCCGCCTGCACGCGCGCCATCATCATCGACCGCGGCCGTATCGTGGCCAACGGCACCCCTGCGGAGTTGCGCGCGAAATCGGAAATCGCCGGCGCAATCACGCTGCAGCTCGCCGGCGCGCCCGATGCGGCCGCCAAGCTCGCGGCGCTCCCCTGCGCGCGCAAGGTGGAGACGCTCGGTGCGCAGCTGCGCGCCTACCCGAAGGACGCGGCGGCCGCAGCCGAACTCCCACGCCGCGTGATCGAACTGGTCAGCCGCGAAGGCTGGAAGCTCGAGGCGTTGCACACCGAGGAAGGCCAGCTCGACGAGGTGTTCCGCCGCATCACGCTTCCGGACACGGTGAAGCGATGAATTTCGCCGCCTCGCACGTCAAGACCATCGCCAAGCGCGAGCTTTCCAGCTATTTCAGTTCGCCGGTGGCCTATGTATTCCTGGTGATCTTCCTGCTGCTCACCGGGTTCTTCACCTTCACCGCGGGCCAGTTCTTCGAGCGCGGCGAAGCGAGCCTCGCGGCCTTCTTTGGCTGGCATCCGTGGCTCTACCTGGTGCTGGTGCCCGCGGTCGGGATGCGGCTGTGGAGCGAGGAGCGGCGCTCGGGGACGCTGGAACTGCTGCTGACGCTGCCAATCAGCCCGTGGGAAGCGATCCTCGGGAAGTTTCTGGCCTCGTGGGTCTTCCTTGCGCTGGCGCTCGCGTTGACCTTTCCGGTGGTGATCACGGTCAACTGGTTGGGCGAGCCCGACAATGGCCAGATCCTCGCCGGCTATTTCGGCAGCCTGATGCTCGCCGGCGTCTACCTCGCCATCACCTGCATGACCTCCGCCCTGACGCGCAACCAGGTGATCGCTTTCATCGTGTCCGTGGTGGCGTGCCTGTTCCTGATTCTCGCCGGCTTCAATCCGGTGACGGACCTGTTCACGCGCTGGGCGAGCCCGGCGGTGGTCGAGACAATTGCCGCGTTCTCGGTGGTGACCCACTACGACGGCTTCCAGAAAGGCGTGATCGACACGCGCGACCTGCTTTTCTTCGCCTCGGTGATCGGCTTCGCGCTGTTCGCGACCGCGGTGATCCTGCGCAACCGGCGCTCAGGTTGACCCGATGAACCCGGCAATGAAGAAGAACGAGGCCTTCGTCTACTCCGCGGCGGGACTCGCGGCGCTGGCGGTGCTGCTGGTGGCGTTCAATTTCCTCGCCTCCACGGTCGCGCTACGCGCCGACCTGACCGACGGCAAACTGTATACGCTCTCCGAGGGCACCCGGAAGATCCTGAAAAAACTCGATGCGCCGGTGAAACTGCGGCTCTACATTTCGAAAGGCGAGAGCGCGATGCCAGTGCAATTGCGCAGTTTCGCGCAGCGCGTCGAAGACGTGGTGCGCGAGTTCAAATCGGTGGCCGGTGCGAACCTGGTGATCGAGAAGTACAACCCCAAGCCGGACTCCGACGAAGAGGACGCCGCGCAACTCGACGGCGTCGAGCCGCAGCAACTCGTGTCGGGCGAGACCTTCTACCTCGGGCTGTCGGTGTCGCAACTTGACCGCAAGCAGGCGATACCGGCGATCTCGCCGCAGCGCGAGCGGCTGCTCGAATATGACCTGATCCGCGCGATCGCGCGCGTCGCGACCCCCGACAAACCGGTGCTCGGCCTGATGAGCGCGTTGCCGGTGCTGGGCGAGCAGTTCAACCCGTTCACCCGCCAGGGCTCGGAGGCGTGGGTGCTCGCCAACGAGCTGAAGCGCGACTTCAATGTCAAACCGGTCAACGTGACCGCCGAGGCGATCGATCCTGAGATCAAGGTCCTGCTGGTGATCCATCCGCGCGACATTGGCGAGACGACCGAGTACGCGCTCGACCAGTTCGTGCTGCGCGGCGGCAAGCTGATCGCCTTCGTCGACCCGTTCATGTATTTCGACCAGCAGCCCAATCCGATGATGCCGATGCAGCAGCATCCGGGCACTTCGTCGTCGTTGCCTGCGCTGTTCAAGGCGTGGGGCGTCGAGATGGACCCGGGCAAGGTCATTGCCGACATCACCTTTGCGTCCGGCGGCGGGCAGCGCTACACGCCCACGGTGCTCTCGCTCAACCGCACTGCACTCAACCGCGAGGACGTCACCACCAGCCAGATCGAATCCCTGCTTTACGCGTTCGGCGGCGCGTTCAAGGTCAAGCCCGTCGACGGGTTGAAGCTCACCGAGCTCGCTAAGAGTTCGGCCACATCGATGCTGGTGGACAACATCGTCGCCACCGTGTCCGGGGATGCCGCGACCAAGGGATTCGAGCCGAGCGGAAAATCCCTGCCGCTCGCGCTGCGGCTCACTGGAAAATTCAAGACCGCCTTCCCCGACGGCCTGAAACCCGACGAACCGGCCAAGCCGGCCGCGAAGGACGCGAAGCCCGCCGCCCCGAAGCCGGCGGCGGCAGCGCAACTGAAGGAGTCCGCCGCCGAGAACTCCGTCATCCTGGTCGCCGACGCGGACATGCTCGCCGACGGGGCCGCGGTGGAAATCCAGACGGTATTCGGCCAACGCGTGGTGGTGCCCTCCAACGGCAACCTGAACCTCGCGCAGAACATGGTCGAGCAGATGTTCGCGGGCGACGAGCTCATCGGCTTACGCAGCCGCGCCTCGGGCTTCCGCCCACTCACGGTGATCCGCGAGATGGAAGCGCGGGCGCAGCAGCAGTATTTCGGCAAGATCCAAGCGCTGGAGAAGGAACTGCAACAGGCTTCGGAGAAGATCCAGGCGCTGCAGAAACCGCGCGCAGACGCGAAGAGCGCGCAGATCCTCTCGCCCGAGCAGCAGACCGAACTCGAGGCGTTCCGCAAGCGGGTGGTCGAGACGCGCCGCGACCTGAAGGAACTGCGCAAGAACCTGCGCCAGGACGCCGAAAGCCTGCAGTTCTGGACCAAGGTTGCAAACATCGCGCTGATGCCGCTGCTGGTGGCGCTCCTCGGCCTCGCGTTTGCCGCCGCGCGCCGCAAGCGCGTCGCCGCCGCGTGATCCCAATGCCATGAACCGGCGCATCGTCGCGATCCTGGTGGTACTCGGCCTGGTCATGGCCGGCGCCGCGCTGGTGGTGCAGCAGCGCGAAAGCGCGACCACGCCCTCGGGCCAGCTCGGCCAGCCGCTGCTGAAGAATCTCAAGGCCGCCGACGTGGCGGCGATTTCGATCCGCGAGCCCAAGGCGACGCTGACCCTCGAGCGCAAGGGCGAACGCTGGACCATCGCAGAGAAAAACGGCTTCCCCGCCGACCTCGACAAGGTGACCGAGCTGGTGATCAAGGCGATCGGGCTGCGCGTCGGTCAATCGGAACCGCTGGGCGAGAAGGACCGCGTCCGGCTGGAGCTCGCCGAGCCGGGCAAGGACGGCGCCGGCACGCTGGTGGAATACCGCGGCGCCGACGGCAAACCGCTGGCGCAGCTGCTGGTGGGCAAGAAATACTTCAAACACGAGCCGGAAAACCCCGCCCGGGCGCTTGGCGACGGCCGCTTCGTGCTGCTGCCCGAAGACCCGAAAAACGTCTATACGATCTCCGACGCGCTGACACTGGCCACTGCGCAGACGGCAACGTGGATCTCGAAAGAGGGCGTCTCGGTCGAGCGCGTCAAGTCGCTCGAAGTGACGCTCGCCGACGGCGAGGCGTGGAAGATCGAGCGTGCGAGCGACAGCCCGGACTGGAAACTCGCCGGCGCCAAGCCAGCTGAGAAGCTCGATGCGTCCAAGGCAAACGCGGCCTCGTACTCGTTGAAC
>JBGOTT010000218.1:0-7211 GCA_041476585.1 Gammaproteobacteria bacterium
CTCAGCATGTTCACCGTGTTCGGCAGCAGGTACATGGTGAGCACCGTGGCTTGGGAAATGTCGGTCTTGAACAGGTCCTGCTTGATGAATTTCACGCGCTCGGCCACCCCCTCTCTCTGCGCCGCCTCGTTGGAGAGTTTCACGAGGTTGTCCTTGATCTCCACGCCGAAGCCGCGCGCGCCGAACACCTTGGCCGCGGTGAGCACGATGCGGCCGTCGCCCGAGCCGAGGTCGATGACGAAGTCGTTCGGGCCCACGGCGGCGAGCGTGAGCATGTCCGACACCACGCTGCTGGGCGAGGGCACGTAGGGACCGGCATTGACCGGCGTCTGCGCGGCGGCTGCTGCGGCGAAGCAAAGGGTGAACGCGACGAACAGTGCTCGGATCATGGGATCTCTTTTCCGGTTCAGCCGGCGGGTTACGCGGTCTCGGCGTGCTCTACGGTGAGCTGCACGCTTTTCAGGCCGTTGTATTCGTTGATCGACAGTCGGTAGGCGGCGCGCACCCTGGGTGAGAGCGGCCCGAGCGTGTTGAAGAAGATCGCCTCATGCCGCCGTCCGTCCTTCTCGAGCCGCAGCTTCAGGTGCTTGTCGCCGACCACGCGCTGGTTTTCGACCACGAATGTATCGCAGAACACAGGCGCGGGAAAGCCCTGGCCCCAGATCCGCTCATCGAGCATGCGCGCGGTGTCGAGCGTGAAGTATCCCGATTCGAGCCCGCCGTCGGTTTCCACGACGCGCGCGAGCGCCCCCGGCGGGATCAGTTCAGCGGCGGCGCGCTCGAAGCCTTGCGCAAAGCGCTCGAAATCGCGCTCGGCGATCGTCAGGCCCGCGGCCTGCGCATGCCCGCCGAAGCGCCGGATCACGTCAGGTGAGCGTTTCGCGACCAGATCGAGGCAGTCGCGCAGGTGCAACCCCGGAATCGAGCGGCCCGAGCCGCGCAGCACGCGCATTCCGGCCTCCTCTCCGGCCGGCGCAAAGCACACCGCCGGCCGGTGCAGCCGCTCGCGCACGCGCGCAGCGAGGATGCCGACTACGCCCTGGTGCCAGGTCGCGTCGTACAGGGCCACCGCCGCGCCGGTCGCATCGGGCAGCGCGTCGAGCGCGGCTGCTGCGCTCTCCAGCATCCCGGCTTCGATCCTGCGCCGTTCGCGGTTGAGCCGGTCGAGCTCCTGCGCGCATTGCGCCGCGCGCGCGACATCGTCGGTGATCAGGCACTCGACGCCGAGGCTCATGTCGGCAAGCCTCCCGGCGGCATTCAGGCGCGGGCCGGCGACGAAACCGAGGTCGAAGCCGCTGGCGGCGCGGGGTTCTCGTCCCGCAGCCGCGAACAGCGCGTTGATGCCGGGCTTGGCCTGCCCCGCGCGGATGCGCCTGAGTCCTTGCGCGACGAGAATCCGGTTGTTCGCGTCGAGCGGCACCACGTCGGCGATGGTGCCGAGCGCGACCAGGTCGGTGAGCGCGGCGAGGTTGGGTTCTTCGCGGCCCGCAAACGCGCCGCGCGAGCGCAGTTCGGCGCGCAGCGCGAGCAGCACGTAGAACATCACGCCGACGCCGGCGAGGTTCTTGGAAGGGAAATCGCAGCCCGGCTGGTTCGGATTGACGATGCACCCGGCGGCGGGAAGCTCTGCGCCGGGCAGATGGTGGTCGGTGATCAGCGTGGCGATGCCGAGTTCGCTTGCGCGCGCCACTCCCGCGACGCTCGCGATGCCGTGGTCAACGGTGATGAGAAGGTCGGGCGCACGCTCGGCGGCGAGCTCGACCAGTTCCGGCGACAGGCCGTAGCCCATCGTGAAGCGGTCGGGCACGAGGTAATCGACTTTCGCGCCGAACGCCGCGAGCGCGCGCATGGCCACCGCGCAGGCGGTGGCGCCGTCGCAGTCGTAGTCGGCCACTACCAACAGGCGCTTGCCCGCCGCGATCGAATCGGCCAGCAGCGTCGCCGCGGCTTGCGAATTCTTCAGCCGCGCAGGCGGGATCAGGTGCTTCACGTCGGTGTCGAGTTCGGCCGCGCTGCTGACGCGCCGCGCGGCGTACAGGCGCGCGAGCAGCGGATGCACGCCCGCGCGCAGCAAGGCGTCGCGGTCCTTTTCCGGATAGGGACGCACGACGATGCGCATCGCCCCGAGTCTACGCGTATGCGGAGAGCGGTTTGCGGCGGCGCCAGAAGCGCCGCAGGTCGCTGCGCACGGTCTCCGCCGAGAGCGCGTCGCGGCCGTCGGGTGCGTGCAGCGTGAGCATGCCGATGCGTCCTTTGCGCAGTGCACCGAGCAGCGGCCCGAACCACCTGGCCTCAAGTTCGACCAGGCGCTCGTTCCAGGCGGCGTCGTCGCCCAGCGCCAATGGCATGCGAAGCGCGTCGAGCACCACCAGGTCGCGACCCGCCTCGGGGAGTTGCGCGAGCCATGCTTCGGCGGATTGCGGCAAGACTTGCGCGCGCCGTCGGGCGCGCAGCGCCAGACCGCGCGCAACCGGCTCATCGGCGCTCACCGAGCGCCACCGGAATTCACACCCGGCAGGAATTTTTCCGGCGCCCCAGAACCAGACGCTGTTCACCTCCGGAGCGCCGCGCGCTTCGCGTGCTTCGTTCACCGGGTGGCGGTGCAGCAGCATCTGGATTTCGTTCAGCCGCGCGTGCCAGAGCTTCGCGTCCTCGCCCTGCGGCAGGTTGGCGTCCACGTCGCACCCGGCGACCTCGGCGGTCGAGCGCGCCGTTACCTGCGGCACGGCGGCGAGCCGTACGCACCAGTGGCGCGGATTGACCGCAAAGAACTCCAACTCGCCCGCGAAGTGCCGGTTGAGCGCATCGGCGAGTGTCGCGCTCTCCCGGGCGTCCAGATCGAACGCCGACGCCGGAACGAAGCTGAGGTCGGTGCGCCCGAGGCGCAGGTGCACCGGGTCGGCGCGCATCCACACCGCGTCACCCGGCTCTCCGCCTTCGGCAAGCAGCGTGAGCGCGCCGGCGGGCAACCGTTGATCCTCGCCAAAACCGCACGCGGCGGCAATCCATTGCTCGTAGCTGCATCGCTCGTCCGAACGTCGGCGAGCGCGCGCGAGCAGCTGTTCGAGCGCCGGCGTCTTTGGAAGCTGCGATGGAAACTGCTGCGCGTCACCGCGCGGCAGCAACCCCGGCACCAAGAGCTCTGCGTGCATCGCGGTCCGGTCATTCCCGCGAAAGCGGGAATCCGGCGGGACCGCTGGGCCCGCGCGCGCGCGCGGGCGACAGGTCAATGGTTCTCACGCCCGGCCGTCGCAGATGGCGCACCAGCAGCTTGTACTGGTCGATGTCGAAACGCAGCCTCGCGCCTTCGAGCAGCTCGCCGACCTCGGCCTCGGAATTCGCCGTGCCGCGGTAGCACCAGTGGTCGATCACGTGCACGTCCGTCGCATCGCTCTCGGGTTCGGTCTCGATCACGCCGATCGGGCCGCGCCACGGCCAGGCCGCGGTCCTGATGCCCGCGAGCGCGGCAACCAGGCGCGCCTGGTGCGCTTGGGGGGTCTCGGCGCCTGCGCACAGGCCGGCGCATCGCCTAATCTGGTGCCGGAAACACGCGCCCTTGCCGCCGCGCGTCTTGTCGAACCCCAGGCTCTGCAGGCACAGGCCGTGCTCGTCGGCCAGGCCGCGCAGCGCGTCGAGCGCCGCGCGGCGCGTGCGGAACATGCCGTGCAGGTGGGACCCGCCAGCCGCATCGAGCCCGTCGAGCGAAACCAACCGCAGCGCATCCGGCGGCGCGAAGCTGAAGCTGCACGGATCGGCCGGGCGCCGCAAGCGGCGGTTGAAGACCGGCAGCAGCTGCTTGACCAGCTCGGCTTCCCTGAGCAGCGCGCCCAGCTCGCCCGCGGTGCGCTGCCATTCGATCGAGCGCACCTCGCGCGCAAGCTGCATCTCCTTCGGCGAGCGCAGGTCGTCGGCGAAGTGCGACAGCACGCGCGTGCGCATGGTCACGCTCTTGCCGACGTAGAGCGGCGTGCCGCCCTCGCCGTAAAACAGGTATGCGCCCGGCGCATCGGGGATCGCATCGATCGCGGCGCGCTCGATGTGCGCGGGAAGCGACGGTTGCTTTGCGACCTGCGTTGCGGCGTATGCGAGCGCATCTTCGCCTCGCTCTGCGCCTGCTATGCGCAGGAACTGCCATACGACTTCCGCGTCGCCGAGCGCGCGATGGCGCGCACTGCACTCGAGGCGGTGGCGCGCCATCACCGCGTCCAGGCTGTGGCGCGCGTGCTCCGGGTACAGCCTGCGCGAGAGCTTCACCGTACACAGTGTGCGCGCCGAGAAACGCAGCCCCGCCCGCTCGAATTCGTGGCGCAGGAAGCCGTAATCGAAGCGCGCGTTGTGCGCTACCAGCACCCGGCCGGCGAGGCGTTCGTAGAGGCCCTCGGCGAGCGCGCCGAACGTGGGCGCGCCCGCGACCATCTGGCTGGTGATGCCCGTGAGCGCCTGGATCGCCGCCGGGATGGTGGTTTCGGGATCCACCAGCGTGGACCATTGCGAAGTGATCTCGCCGCCTGCGGCTTCGATCACCGCGATCTCGGTGACGCGGTCGTAAGCCGGATTTGCGCCGGTGGTTTCCAGGTCGACGATGGCCAGCCGCGCGTCGAAGAACCGCATCACTGACGATCACCCGCAATCATTGCTGCATAACAGCAGGCTGGACAGCAGGCGGTGCATCCGGGGCTCCCGAAGGTGGACAAACATTCAGCCTGTATACTTGACAAAGACATGACAAACATCCACCTTAGAGGCCGTCACAGGCCGGATTACTTAGCGTGCTTTTTCGCGCCCTTTTTCTTAGGGGTGAAAGGCTGCGGTGCAGTGGCGAGCATTCGCCGCATCATCTCGTCGGCGCGTTCTAGCGCGGCGGCGGTGATTGGTGGGAGTTTGTCTTGCTTCTGGCGATCTGTTTTCATAGTTGAGCTTTAGGTCATGGAATCCCCAAAGGCTATTTCTGGGGGCATTGTGCTAAACCGAAAGGTCATAAAAGCATGCGTCAAGATTTTGGAAGAATCCGGAATTGATCAATCAGTGTTTCCGGAGTTTGATGGTAATTTTCCTCTCGTTCAAGAGACGTCGGAAATGGCAATTTCTCTTTCGAGACTAGCGCCGCGAAGTTCTTCAAAGACACGAACAAAGCGCCGACTTTTTATCCTGATTCCTGGGAAATCTTTGAGGCCGAATCCTGATATGGAGGTTCTAACAATGTCGAGAGTGTTAGGAGCAAGAGAATATTTCCCACGTTTCTTTTCGAGATTGTACGGATTAACGCGGACTTGGTAATGGGCGAGTTTATTTCGTAGTCCTGCCCCTTTTCGTACCCTCTCTGCCAAGACCTCCCAATCCTTTATCAGGCGAAATTCTTTTTCTTTGGACAATTTGTGTCTTACTAGATTGCTGGTGACATCAAGTTTTGAGCGAATATTTTCTATTGAGAAAAATGTAATGGAAGCCTCTTTCATATCCTTCTTACTTAAGCAAGCGGCAAATAGATCAAATAGTCCAGTTTCAACGCTCGCCCAGTTTGTGAACGCGGCTCCTAGCTCTGAGTAAAAAGCGAAATGTTCCTCTATAGGCGTCATTTTGTCTTCGCCATGGCTAGCGCGCGAAATCAAAGCGCAATTTGGGATTCCTTTTTCACTAAGCTATAACCCAATTGATCAGCAGCAACAAAAAGACGACGTACGATTTCATCACTGCTCAACTTCTCAAGTTCCGGATCGGCATTGCCTTCTTTTATCGCTGCGATCCTGTTCTCAAGAGAAACATTCTCAGCCTCAAGGTGAAAAATGCGCTTATGCTGCTTCGCATTTATCGCCTTAAGCGCAGAAGCATATTCCTGAATATCATGGTCTGCTGCCTTCAGCTTCTCAACAAGTTCAGGAGATTCAGGCATATTAGGCATTCCAATATTGAGATTATTTCTTTTGCATCAACTCAAGGATTTGCGTCAACGCGAAACGTTCTGCATGGATCTCGGCACAAATCGCATGAAGGTAAAAAATTGAGACGCCAAAACCAACAAGCGCAATCCATTCGCCAATATTCAAGATTTATTCTCCTAAGATGCTGGTTTACGATCTCGAATCACCTCTAAACATAGCGACATAAGTAATGCCGCATAGATGGGATATAATGCCGTCGTGTTCCTATCGGGAGACGACGATGCGAAAGCTCGAGATTTCGGACGCTGAGGTGATGCAAGTCGCGATTCGGCAGGAGATCGCTCGCTCCGAGGAGTCGCGCTACGACCATCGGTTGCACGGATTGCTCCTGGTTGCCAACGGCCAGAGCTGCGGTGCGGTGGCCGATCTGTTTGACGAGGATGCGCGCACGGTGCAGCGCTGGGTGCAACGCTTCGAGCAAGGCGGTTTCGAGGGCTTGCGCGAGGGCGAGCGCTCCGGGCGGCCGCGCTCGCTCGATGCGCGCCAGTGGCAGCGGGTGGGCCGGGATCTGCGCCGCTCGCCGCGCGAGTTCGGACACGAGCACAACCTCTGGGACGGCAAGCTCCTCGGCTTGCATTTGAAGCGCCACTACGGGCTGAGGCTGGGAGTACGCCAATGCCAGAGAGTCTTCCGGCAGATGGGCTTTCGGCTGCGTAAGCCCCGACCGCAGGTGGCGCAGGCCGACCCGGTGAGGGTCGCGGCGGTTAAAAAAACTGCGCCGCCTCGCACGGCGTAACAACCTCGAACTGTGGAGCCTGGACGAATGCCACTTCCAGCAGCACGGAACACGCACCCGAATGTGGATCCCCCCGGAGCTACGCGATCCGGTGCTGCTGCACGCGCCCACCCGCAAGTCGATCGCCTGCTTCGGGGCCGTGAGCCTGCGCTCGGGCAAGTTCGTCTGGTCGCTCGCGCCAAAGTTCGATTCGGTCACCTTCGAGGCTTTCCTGAAACAACTGCTTCGACACCGCAGCCGCGGCCGGCGCATGGTGCTCGTGCTCGACAACGCCGCATACCACCACGCCGCCTCGCTTCGCCCACTGCTGCGCAGGTATCGGCATGTGCTCAGGCTCCTGTTCCTACCTCCGTACAGTCCGCAACTCGCACCGATCGAGCGGCTCTGGAAACTCGCCCGGCGCCTGGCCACGCACAATCGATACTTCGCCACCCTCGCCGAACTGATCGCTGCGGTCACCCAGCGCTTCCGGCGCTGGCGAAGACCGAATCCCGTGCTACGCAGATTATGCGGCATTACTTAAGACGCTGTGTTTA
>JBGOTT010000219.1:0-7210 GCA_041476585.1 Gammaproteobacteria bacterium
CGCCAGGCCGAGCGCCGGCGGGGCAGGCGGCTGCGCTAGTCGGGGCGCCGGGCACCGTTGCGATGTGTTAAGTTGCGCGCTTCTTCGGGAGGAGACGACATGAACCGTCGCACGCATTGCGGGACAGCCGCATGGATTGCCGCAGCCGCCATCGCCGTACTCGCCGGCTGCATGAACGCGCCCGTCGCGCCGGGCAAGCCGGAATACATGCTGGTCGGCATCGACCAAAAGGTCGCCGTGGACAACGGTGCGTTCGTCTTCAACGCACCTGGCAAGGACAGCGTCGCCATCGTAGACATCGGGACCGATCCGCTAGCGCCGAAGATTGTCGCCAGCCTGCCGCTGATGAACTCGATCTTCGGTCCGCCGACCAACCTTGCGATCACCCCGGATGGCATGCTGGCCCTGGTGGCGAACTCGATGGACTGGCAGAAGGACGGCACGAGCTGGAAGCCGGTGCCGGACAACAAGCTCTACGTCATCGACCTTACCGCGACCCCGCCGCGCCTCATCGACACGATCACGGTCGGCAAGCAGCCCTCGGGCATGTCGATCAACCGCGCAGGGAACCTTGCGCTGATCGCCAACCGCGCCGACAACTCGGTGAGCGTGCTGCGCATTGCCGGGAAGAAGGTGACGCTGGTGGAAAACGTGATCATCGGAGAGCAGGTGGCGCACGTTGCGTTCACCCCGGACGGAAAGCGCGCGCTGGCGGCGAAGTTCCCGAACCACAAGATTGCGCTGCTCGAGGTGAATGGCGAAAAGGTCACCTACGCCAAGCAGGACATCCCGGTCGGCCTGTGGCCGTACAACCTCGACATCACGCCCGACGGAAAGCTGGCGCTGACCGCGGACAATGGCAACTCCGGTGCCGCGGACGGGCATGTCGACACGGTGAGCGTGATCGACCTGGAGGCGAACCCGCCGCGCGTGATCGACAAGGTGGTGGTGGGCGACGCGCCGGAAGGCTTCGCGATCAGCCCGACCGGCAAGCTCGCGGTGGCGGTGCTGCTGCTGGGGACCAATGCGCCGAAGGATTCCTGGTTTTACAACCGCAATGCGAAGGTCGTGGCGCTGCGCATCGACGGCAAGACTGTAACGCGTAGCAACGAAGTCGAGGTGCGCGGCCTGCCGGAGGGCGTGGTGTTCAGCCCGGACGGGCAGTACGTCTACGTCGGGAACTTCATGGACAACGATGTCTCGATCCTGCGGGTGGACGGCGACCGGCTGGTGAATACGGGACGCTCGCTGCAGTTGCCGGGGCAGCCGGCGTCGATGCGCGGGCGCACGGTCAAATGAGAGTCAATCGATGCATCCTGTTGTCATTTCTGTTCGTCGTCCCGCTCCTGTTCTCCTGCGCGCAGGTGGGCACGAGCGGCGGCGTTCAGCGCATGTACGTGATCAACTGCGGCGAGAACCACACCAACGACCTCTCGCGCTGGACCCCGGGCCAGAACGTCGGCAAGGCCTGGGTATTCAGCGACCACTGCTATCTGATACAGCACGCGAAAGGCTGGATGCTGTGGGACACCGGGATCTCGGACCTGGTCGCCGCGAGCCCGAAGGGCGTAACGAGCCCCAACGGGCTGATCACCGCGCACATGCCGAAACGGCTGGCCGTGTCGCTCAAGGAGATGGGCGTTGGGCCGGCGGACATCAAGTACCTCGCGATGTCGCACACGCACGCCGACCACTGCGGCAACGCGAATCTGTTTACGGCTGCGACGCTCTACATGCAGGAGAGCGAGTACAACGCGGCATTCGGTCCCGAGCCGCAGAAATTCGGATTCGTGGCGGCGAACTACGAAAGGCTGCGCGCCAGTCCGGTGGTGAAGCTGAACGGCGACCACGACGTGTTCGGCGACGGCTCGGTGGTGATCAAGTCCACGCCCGGCCACACCATCGGCCACCAGTCGCTGTTCGTCCGCCTGCCGAAGACCGGGCCGGTGTTGCTGTCGGGCGACATGGCGCACTTGGTGGACAACTGGGAGCAGACGCGCGTGCCGAGCATCAACTTCAACCAGGAACAGAGCGTCAAGTCGATGCAGGCGATGCGTGCCTTCATCGCGCAGACCGGTGCGCAGATCTGGATCAACCACGACAAGGCGCAGAACAGCCGGATCCCGAAGGCGCCGGCTTACGTGGATTGAAGCGCTGAGGAGAAGCTGAGCGGACGCTCGGCGAGTATTACGGGCTGCTCTTCGGGAATGAAATGCCCGCAGTCGGGGAGGGCGCCGCCCTTCGCGTTGGTGTGGCGCACCCTGATGGCGAGTTATCGTGAATCAGTGAATTCCCAGTTGAATCTTGATGGCGCGCTCGATGCCAAGCATTTCCGACGGGGATACCTTGCCAATCTGCTTCTTGAGTCGCTGCTTGTCCGCCGTCATGATCTGGTCCGCCATCGCTTTGCCTTGGGCGCCTTTGACCTCGATCCGGGACTCGAACACGTAGAGCTTGGTGGTATTGCGGGTCACGGGAACTACCTGCACGCGGCTCATGGCCCCGTTGGACGCATCGTTGCTGACAATGACCGCTGGCCGCGTCTTCCTGACTTCAGAGCCTGTCGCGGGCTCGAAATCCACCCACCAGACTTCACCGCGTTTCATCGACTCCCCCGATCAGGCCCTCCGTCCAGGCGCGCGCCTCGTGCTCGCGCGCTGCGTCTCGTGCTGCCTCGCGATACTGGGCCCCAAGATCCTTCTGCGCTACATACGGGCGGGCGAGATTTTCGATGAACTTGCTGATGCTGCCACGTCCTACGACCCGGTGCAGCCCCTCGTACACCGAGTCTTCGATCAAAATTGTTAGTTTTTTGCTCATGGCTGGCTCCTGCAATTGACACGTATGATTATACGTATTGGGCTCGCCAGTGTCATCCCGTGTCCCAAAGGCGGACATAGCGTGACGACCCAGTCGGTCCACTAACGTGTTGCCGCCCACGAAAGCGCGAACTGTATTGAGCGCGGCGGCGGTTTTCTCGTCGCGCAGAGCCACTCGTACCGGCGCGAGCCGCCCGCGTTACGCTGCCTGCTGTAGCGACGCCGTGCACTGCTCCACAAGGCGCGGCACATAGAGGTCTTCGTCGACCAGCGGCCAATGGATTCCCAGCCCGAAAGGATTGAGCACCATGGTGCTGCGCTCGCGCTCGGACGCATTCAGGAGGCGTTCGGTCATCGGCAAGGGAATATCCAGCGTGGCGCCGCTCACGAGCTCGATGACGAGGCGCACGCGCTCCGCGTCATAGCGCACCGCCTTTGCGCGCGGCCGATCGAGCTCCTTGTCACCGGCGGCGGAGGCTTTCCTCAGCATCTCTTCCGTCACCTCGAATCCATTCTGCTCAACCATGGTGTTTTCTCCATGCTGCCAGCAACTCTTCGCGGCGGCGCTCCGCGATTCCCGCCGCCCGCCGCACGTCATTTGCCTTCGCGTCAGTCGGCCACCGTCAAAGCCGCGGATCGAACGGCCTTGTCGAGCTTCTCGTCGAATCCCGCAAATTGCAAATTGCCCGAGTGTGCGGATCGGAGCCATAGCGCGCTGGCGAGGTGGATCGCGTCGAACCCGCGCAGACCGTGCTCCTCGGCGAGCGCTCCGGCTTGACGGGCTACTGCCGTCGTAAGTTCCACCAAGGCGTATCGGTCCCAGTCCCGGTCGAGCTGGGCGACTCGTGCCCGATGCAGTTTGGCGCTTGTGCGTTTTTCACGCTGCAGGCGCGCAAACGCCGCGCGCGCCTCGGCGTAGGCGACCATCGACGTCGCGACCGCCTCTGCCCGGTCAATCATGCGGCGCGTTCGCGCCGACCCCCGCTCCCGCACGTAGAGCTTCACGAGGGCGGAGGTATCCATGTACAGGATCAACGACGGTCCTCTGCCACCCAGTCGGAAAGCTGGACGCCGCGCGGCAGGATCTGCCCGCTCGGCAGGCCCCTCGGTTTGCCGCCCTTCCAGACGATGCCCGGAATGCGCGCGAGTTCGGCCGGCCCGCCGTTCTTCGCAATTGGAACGATTCGCGCCACCGGCCGGCGGTGAACGCTGACCGTGACGGTGTCACCAGCCTCGACTCTGCGGATCAAGCCGCTCAGGTTGGCCTTCAGTTCGCGGATGCTGGCGTCCATAAGTGGTCACTTTGCGGATATCGTGGCCACATTGTATCGCCCTGAGCAGCGGCCGTAAATCACGACCCGCGTTCAGCGAGAAACACCTTGAGAATCCGCCCGGTGTGCGTGTCAGATTCCGCCACGCGCTCCGGCGGCCCCTGAGCCACCACGCGTCCTCCCGCATCGCCGCCTTCCGGCCCGAGGTCGATGATCCAGTCGGCTTCCGCCATGATGTCGAGGTTGTGCTCGATGACGACGACTGTGTTGCCGGCGTCGACCAGCCGGTGCAGCACGCGGATCAGCTTCTCCACGTCGGCCATATGCAGGCCCACAGTAGGTTCGTCCAGCACATAGAGCGTGCGCAACGGGTTCGGCGAATCGGGCCGGACCTTGGACAACTCGGTCACCAGCTTGATGCGCTGCGCTTCGCCGCCCGAGAGCGTCGGGCTCTGCTGGCCGAGCGTGAGATAGCCCAGGCCAACTTCCTGGAGTACGCGGAGCGCATGGTGGATGGCCGCGTGTGCGGAGAAGAATCCGACCGCTTCATCGACGCTCATCGCCAGCACTTCGCCGATGGTCTTGTCCTTCCACCGCACCGCCAGCGTCTCCGGGTTGAAGCGCGCGCCGGCACAGGCTTCGCACAACACCTTGACGTCGGGCAGAAAGCTCATCGCGATGGTCTTGATGCCTTGTCCATCGCAGCCATCGCAGCGTCCGCCCGCGGTGTTGAACGAGAAACGGCTGGGCGTCCAGCCGCGCATCCGTGCCTCGTTGGTGTCGGCGAACAGCCTGCGGATGGTGTCCCAGAAGCCTACGTAGGTCGCCGGGCAGGAGCGCGGCGTCTTGCCGATCGGGGTCTGGTCGACTTCCAGCACGCGGCCGACTTCCTGCCAGCCGCGCAGCGCGTTGCAGCCATGCAACGGCGGCTCGGATTTCCTGCGCACCGCCGCGCCGACCAGTTCGGCGAGATTGTCGTGCAGCACGTCGCGCGCGAGGGTCGATTTCCCGGACCCTGAAACGCCGGTTACTACGGTCAGGCGCCCGAGCGGCATTCTTACATCCACCGCTTTCAGGTTGTGCAGGCCCGCGCCACGAACCTCGATCGAGGCGGTGTTGCGGTTGACCGCGCGCCGCGGCTGCAGTGGATGCTTCAGCGGGTTGGCGAGAAAGCGCCCGGTGAGCGAGTCTTTCGAGCGCATCAGGTCTTCGGCCGTACCTTCCGCGGTAATGCGGCCGCCAAGCTTGCCGGCGCCGGGCCCGAGGTCGAGCACGTGGTGCGCGCGCCGGATCGTCTCTTCGTCGTGCTCGACCACGATCAGGGTGTTGCCCTTGGCCTGGAGCTTCTCCAGCACCTCGAGCAGGACACGGTTGTCGCGCGGGTGCAGGCCGATCGTCGGCTCATCGAGGATATAGGCGACGCCGCGCAGATTGGAGCCGAGTTGCGCGGCGAGCCGGATGCGCTGCGCCTCGCCCCCCGAGAGCGTCGTCGCCGACCGGTCGAGCGAGAGGTAATCGAGGCCGACCTCGGCGAGGAAGCTGAGCCGGCTCTTCAGCTCGGCCAGCAGGTCGCGCGCGATTTCGGCTTCGCGCCCTTCGACTTCGAGCACGGAAAACGTCTTCGCGAGGCCCGCCACCGGCTCTGCGCCGTACTCGGCGATCGAACGATCGCGCCAGCGCACCGCGAGGGCTTCGCGGTTGAGGCGCCTGCCGTTGCATGCCGGACAGGCCTCGTTGACTTCAAGCCAGTCGATCCACGAATCGAGCACATGGTCCTCGGTGCCGGTGCGCGAGCGCTCGGCATCCCACTTGACGTCTTCCAGCTTCAGCCCGGTGCCGAAGCAGCTGACGCACCAGCCGTGGCGCGAGTTGTAGGAGAACAGCCTCGGATCGAGCTCGGCAAAACTGCGCCCGCAGGACCGGCACGCGCGCTTGGTCGAGAACACCTGCTGGTTCAACACCATCGCGACCAGGCCGCCTTTGTGCTTCTGCGCCGCCCTCACCAGCGCATCGAGGTCCGAGAGCACCAGCACCACACCCTTGCCGTGCTCGAGCGCGCGGGTCAGCGCGGCACGAAGCTCGCGTTCGCATTCCGGCGCGACGCGCAGGTCGGCGACCGGCAGTTCGATCGTGTGTTCCTTGAAACGGTCGAGCCGCGGCCACTTGTCCACTGGCAGAAAAGCGCCGTCCACGCGCAGGTGCGTATAGCCCTTGCCGCGCGCCCACTTGGCGAGGTCCGTGTAGTAGCCCTTGCGGTTCACCACCAGCGGAGCAAGCAGGCCGATCCGCTGGCCCCGGTACTCGCGCATCAGGCGCGCAAGGATCGCGTCTTCCGATTGCGGCTCGATCGGAATCTTGCAGTCCGGGCAGTGCTGCACCCCGAGCTTGACGAACAGCAGCCGCAGGAAATGGTGGATCTCCGTGAGCGTGCCGACGGTGCTCTTCCTTCCGCCGCGGCTGGTGCGCTGCTCGATCGCCACCGTGGGCGGAATGCCGAAGATCGCATCCACGTCGGGCCGCGCAGCAGGCTGCACGAACTGGCGCGCATAAGCGTTGAGCGATTCGAGATAGCGACGCTGGCCTTCGGCGAACACGATGTCGAAGGCGAGCGTCGATTTACCCGAGCCCGAGACCCCGGTCACCACGGTGAAGCGGTTGCGCGGCAGCTCGACGTCGATGTTCTTCAGGTTGTGCTCGCGCGCCTTGTGGATGCGGATCGCATGGCGCAGGTATTTTCCCGAAGGCGCGGCGGCGCGCGGCGGGACGTCGCGCGCTGGAGCGGCGGGCCGTCCGAGCGGATCCGCGTACGCGGCGAGCGCACGCCCGGTATGCGACACCGGATGCTTCTTCAACTGCTCGAGCGTGCCGCAGCAGACCACTTCGCCGCCCGCATCGCCGCCCTCCGGGCCGAGGTCGATGATCCAGTCGGCCGCGCCGATCACGTCGAGGTTGTGTTCAATCACGACCAGCGAATCTCCGGCGGCGATAATCCGGCGGAACGCGGCGAGGAGCTTCGCGATGTCGTCGAAATGCAGGCCGGTGGTCGGCTCGTCGAAGAGGAAGAGCTTCGTGGATTCGGCGCTGCCCGAATCCTCCAGGTGGCCGGCGAGCTTCAGGCGC
>JBGOTT010000220.1:0-7188 GCA_041476585.1 Gammaproteobacteria bacterium
CCTGTCGGTTGCCGACATCAACACCTTTACCGAAAACATGACCAACGGCGCCGGCTACCTGGCCATCGCGGCGGTGATCTTCGGCGGATGGACGGTATGGCGCACGCTCGGCGCCTGCCTGCTGTTCGGCGCAGCGACCGCATTACAGTTCCAGCTTCCCGCAATGGGCGTGAACGTGCCGACCGCGGCCTTGCTGATGCTCCCGTACCTCCTTGCCCTGATGGCGGTGGCCGGCGTGGTCGGACGGATCGATCCGCCGGCGGCGCTGACGCTGCCGTTCCAGCGCGGCAAGTGATGCCATGCGACCGAGCGAAAGCGGTGCCTTCGCGCCCGGCCCGCATTGCCGCGTAGCACCGACAGGCTCTGGACCGCTCGATGGGCTGAGCTTCGCCGTCAAGGACCTGATCGATATCGCGGGCACGGTCACCGGCGGCGGCAATCCCGATTGGCGCCACAGCCACGGCCCGGCGACCAGGACGGCGCCGGCAGTTGCCCGATTGCTAAGTGCCGGTGCCGAGTTGATCGGCCGGACGGTCAGCGACGAACTGGCATTCAGCCTGGAAGGCGCAAACGTCCACGACGGCACGCCGGTAAACCCGGCCTGCCCGGATCGCTTGCCGGGCGGATCGTCGAGCGGCTCGGCGGTGGCGGTCGCCTCGCGCCTGTGCGATTTTGCGCTCGGCACCGACACCGGCGGCTCGGTCAGGATCCCGGCCAGTTTTTGCGGTCTGTACGGCTTCCGCCCGACCCACGGGCGCATACCGCTCGACGGCGTGATCCCGTTCGCGCCCAGCTACGACACCATCGGCTGGTTCGCACGCGACGGGCGGACCCTTGCGGCGGTCGGCGAGGTCATGCTCGGTGGCGTCGCCCCCGGCGCATCGGCACCCGTGCGCTTCCTGATCGCCCGCGATGCCTTCGCGCTGGCCGCACCGCGTGTCGCGGCGCAACTGCTGCTGCAGGCCGCGCGCTTCGCTTCCGTGGATGCGATCGACGTATTTGCCGGTGAGCAGGCCGAATTCCTCGAGTGCTATCGCGTGCTGCAGGGCGCCGAGATCTGGCAGTCGCTCGGTTCGTGGATCGGAGCCGCGAAGCCGCGCTTTGCTCCGGCGATCGCCGATCGCTTCGCCGGCGCCGCAGCGATCGCGGCCAATCAGGTCGCCGCCTGTCTGCCCGTGCGCCGACGCATCGCCCGCCGCTTGCGCGCGCTGGTCCCGAAGGGAACCGCGCTTTTGCTGCCGACTTCGCCTACCATCGCCTTGCCCAAGAATGCCGACGGCGAAGTGCTTGCCGAATTCTATCGAGCCGCCCTGACCCTGACCTCGATCGCCGGCCATGCAGGCTTGCCGCAACTCTCATTGCCGGTGGCGTCGATCGACGGCTGTCCGCTGGGGCTGTCGATCATCGGCCCCAAGGACGACGATCTGCCCCTGCTGGCGCTGGGCTGCGGGGTCGCTTAGCCGGTCGCCTACAATGCGCCTCATGACCGAATCCGCGCGTCGCTCCGTCAAGTCCTACAGCAACCAGGCGTTCCTCAACAGCAAGGACGCGCGCGTGCTGCGCATCCTGGCGGAATATCTCGAGCCGAAAAGCCGGTTCGAGCGCCTCAACGTCGACGACACCATCGTGTTCATGGGCTCGGCGCGCATCGTGGCGCGCGATCAGGCGGGCGACGCATTGCGCAAGGCGGAGGAAGGCGGCGGCGACCTCGAGCGCGCGCGCATGGGCGTAACAATGTCGGCCTACTACGAAGCCGCGCGCATGCTCGCCTTCCGCCTGACCCAGTGGTCCAAGAATCTCGACTCAAAGGAGCGCCGCTTCGTCGTGTGCACCGGCGGCGGCCCCGGGATCATGGAAGCGGCCAACCGCGGCGCGGCCGAGGCGCGCGGCCTGAACGTGGGACTGACCATCTCCATCCCGATCGAGGAGTTCGACAACCAGTACGTGACGCGCGAGCTCGCGTTCCACTTCCACTACTTCTTCATGCGCAAGTTCTGGTTCGCCTACCTCGCGAAGGCGGTGATCGTGTTCCCGGGCGGTTTCGGCACGCTCGACGAACTGTTCGAACTGCTGACGCTGGTGCAGACGAAAAAGATGCGCAAGGCGATGCCGATCGTGCTGTTCGGCACTGAATATTGGCGGGAAGTCGTCGACTTCGACGCGCTGGTGCGCCACGGCACCATCAGCGCGCCCGACCTCGCGCTGGTGCACCGCACCGATTCCGTGGACGATGCCTACGACTGGATCGTCCGGCAACTCTTCGAGCACGCGCTCGGTCAACCGGGCCCGACGCTATGACTTCGAAAACGCTGCAACTGTCCGATCGGCTGCACGCCTACCTGCTCGCCAACTCGCTGCGCGAAACACCGGTGCAGCGGCGCTTGCGCGCCGCAACGCGGCGCCTGCCGAGGGCAAGCATGCAGATCGGGCCCGAGCAGGGCATGTTCATGCAGCTCCTCGTGAAGCTCATGCGCGCCAAACGCATCGTCGAAGTCGGCACATTCACCGGCTACAGCTCGCTCGCCATGGCGCTCGCTCTGCCGCCCGGCGGGCGCATCGTCTGTTGCGATATGAGCCTAGCCTGGACCGCGATCGCGCGCCGCTACTGGAAATTGGCCGGCGTGGAGAAAAAGATCAGTCTGCGCATCGCGCCCGCGCTCGAAACGCTCGATGCGCTGCTTGCCGAAGGCGGAGCGGGCCGCTACGACTTTGCCTTCATCGACGCCGACAAGTCGAACTACGCGAACTACTACGAGCGCTGCCTGAAGCTGGTGCGGCGCGGCGGGCTGATCGCGGCGGACAACACGCTCTGGGGCGGAAGCGTCGCCGACCCGCGCGACAACGACGAGGACACGCGCGCGATCCGCGCGTTCAACCGCAAGCTGCACCGCGACCGGCGCATCGAGCTGTCGCTGCTGCCCATCGGCGACGGACTCACGCTGGCGCTCAAGCGCTAAAGGAGGAGCGCCGCCGCGCCGCGTTCGGCGATGGCGTCGATCAGCGCGCCGAAGATCGCGCCCCGCTCGGCCAGGCTGGCTATTACAATTTTCTCGCGCCGGCTGCAGGTATCGAAACATACCGGCCCAAGTCCGTCGAGCGTGGGCCGGCCCATCGCGCCGGCGAAGCTGCCGTCCGAACCTCCGCTCGATACGACCGGGGATATCGCCACGCCGATTTCCTTTGCAAAGCGCTCGGCGTGCGCGTACAGGGCGCTGCCCGACGATTCGGGAAACACCGGGCGCGTCCATCCGCCCTCGACGCGAACCGTCACGCGCGGATCCCCGGTATCGGAGACGATCGCCTTGACGATCGCCTCCATCGCCGCGACGTCCTCGGGCAGTGCCGCGCGGAGGTCGACATGCAGTTCCGCTTCGTGCGGGACGACCTGGCGCGCCGCGCCGCCGCGCAGGATTCCGACGTTGACGATGCGGTTGCGCGCCGCGTCGGTCAGGGCTTCGAGCGCGAGCGTCGCGCGAGCGGCGGCGCGCACTGCACTCGCGCCTTCGGTGTGATTGACCGCGGCATGCGCCGAACGCCCGGTGTAGAACGCCCGCACCGCGCCCACCGCCCGGCGTCCCACCACCGCGCCGCCGTTCGAGCGCGTCGGTTCCAGCACCAGCACCGCATCGGCGTCGCGGCAGCCGTCTTCGATCCATTGCCGCGATCCGGGCGAGCCGAGTTCCTCGTCGGGCACCAGCATCATGATGAGTTCGGCAGGGAACCTGCGCTTTGCGCGCAACAGCGCATCGACCGCGAACCAAGCCATCGCGAGCCCGCCCTTCATGTCGCCCACGCCGGGGCCGTAGGCATATTCGCCGTCCCGGCTGAAGGTCCAGCCGGGCTGGCTGCCCGCCGGCCACACCGTGTCGGCATGGCCGAGAATCACCAGCTTGCCGCGGCCGTCGCCTTTGCAGTGGAACGAGCGCTGCGCTCCGCGTCCCTCGAGCGGACGCGTGCGTTCTTCAAACCCGAGCGACTTCCAGCGCGCGCCGTAGACTTCCCCTACCCGCGCGACGTTTTCGGCGTCGTAGGAACCGCTTTCGATCGCGACCAGTTCGGCGGTCAGCGCAAGCATGTCCGCGGTGCGCGGGCGGAGGGAGGCGAGCAGATCCGTGCAAATGGTCACGGGAAGGAGCATGCGGGATTCACAGTGTCATCTCCATGAAGACTACGCAGGACTGGTACGCGGGGACAGAATCGGCTGCCTGATACTCCTCCATGCTGTTCCCGGCGTAGGGATCGATCTCGACAAACCCCACGGACTTGTATAGTGCGTGCGCAGCAGCTAGGAACTTCAGGCTTTCAAGTCGAAGTTTCCGATACCCGATTTGGCGCGCATCGACGATAAGGCGATCGAGGATAAGTCGACCGATCCCTTTCCCCCGAACTGACGCTCGAACATACATGCGTTGAATCTCTCCAACGAGTTCATCAAGCTGCTTCAGGCAACCGACAGCGACAAAGGCGTCGTTTTCATGGACGACGTAGAAGCGGCCGTATGGAGGGTGAAATTTCTCCGGGTCTGACATGTCTGATTCGACCATCGCGTCAACATCGAAGCTCAGTTTGTACTCGCGTTGAGCCGACTCGCCTATCCAATGCAGGTACTCCGAAATGAGCATTCGAGCGCTCTCCCGATGCAAGGCGCTGGTGACAGGCACGATCGTGGGCACAGTCGATGCAAGGTCACGTCAATGCGTCGCCTTGCACCTCGTACCTGACGCGCCCGCATAGACATCCGCCTGCAATCATCGTGATTCTCCTGAACCTTTCTCATATCGCATGTCGCAGCAGTTCAACCGCGAATGTCATGAACGCGATCCAGGCGACTGTAAAAGCCACGGTGCGAGCCATGAAGAGACTGAATCCGCTGATGTGAATCACAGCATGCGCGGCGCGCGCGTAGAAGAAGAAAGCGGCGGATATCTCCGTGATAGATGTTGACACCCCGACCAAATTGGCTATCAGGACAACCGCTGCGAATGGCGCGAAATTCTCGACCGCGTTCATGTGCGCACGATTGGCACGATTAACCCAGTCAGGCAAGGGCGATGTCGGCGCGACCTTGTAGTCGGCAGGTTTCGGGGTTCCGCGGGATGATACGTACCCAATGACCACCGGAATCCAGAGTACTCCGGTGAGAAGAGCGGCCAACAAGAGATAACAGAGTTCGGTCGTCATACTTGCCTCCTTTCAATTCATTGATCGGACCTCGGGAATGTCAACGTTTCGACTGCAGCCCAACGCTCGCGGTGAAGCGCCCGCGGGTGCTCTCTCCGCGCATCGCTTTCGACCACGCGGTCAGAGCCCATGCTCACTTCACGTCCTCCAACTTGACGCCTCGACCGGTACGGATGCTTTCACGTGCCTGCTCAACACGCTGCAGGAACCGTCGATCGTTCTCGAGCCGGTAGTCGAACCAGTCGTCCTCGGACTTGAATCCGATGAGCACCCCGGCCGGTTTGCCGTGACGGGTAATCACGACGTCCTGTGTCTCGGCTTCCCGCAAAAAACGAGACAGGTCGTCCTTCACCTCGGACAAAGGGACTTCCTTCATCTTTGACTTCCGAACTGCGCCAGCCATGACAGCGCCTCCGATTTGGGCACGATCGCCAGCACTTCCACGGTCGAACCCGATACATCGTAGAACACACGAACCTCCTCGACCCGAAGCCTGTACTGCGGTCGCGCGAGCCCGCGCAAACGCTTGATTCGGCTGCGGCTGGTCTTGGTGGGTTCGTGCCTCAAATGAGTTTCGAGGGCCTCCTTTACCGCCGTCCGGACGGCAGCCTTCAGCTTATGAAGGTCTTCGACGGCCTCAGGCGCAAGGACGATCTCAAATCGCATTCTGGCCAGATTATAGCCAGAACGTGTGGCATGCGAAAGTGCGCTCTAGCGTTCCGGCAAGCGCGCCGTCGGCTTGCGATGCGTCGGCCGGCGAGGTTCTGTTGAAACTTCAGATTCGAATCGGTCGTGACCAAGACGCTGAAGCCTTCGCGTTCGAACGCGGTGGAGACTTCATGCTGCGCAAGAGAATCGCGCAGCGGGACAGGGGGGCCCTGGTCGAACAGTACGCGCACTCAGGCCGGAGCCAGCGCGCTCCGCTTCGCATGCTCCAGGACGGCGCGCACTTGTTCGAGGGTGACACCTGGGAACCACTCAACGAATTGGGACACCAGGCCACCGTCTTCGAGGTTCTCGAACAGGGCTGCTACAGGCACTCGGGTACCTCGGAACACTCACGCTCCGCTAACCCGATCCGGGTCGCGCTCGACGGCCGGGCAGGTTGACCAATCGATCATGGCGAGGATGCTAGCACTGTGACAGCGAGACGGCTAATTCGAGCGTCGGCCGGCCATCGCGAGCCCGCCCTTCATGTCGCCGACGCCGGGGCCGTAGGCGTATTCGCCGTCCTGGCTGAAGCTCCATCCCGGCTGGCCGCCCGCCGGCCACACCGTATCGGCATGGCCGAGGATGACCAGCTTGCTGCGGCCTTTTCCTGCGTGCGCGCGGTGGCGTACAGACCCGTACCCGCTCTTCTTCAATTCGCCTGTCGCAGCAGTTCAACTGCAAACGTCATGAACGCGATCCAGGCGACTGTAAAAGCCACGGTGCGAGCCATGAAAAGACTGAATCCGCTGATGTGAATCAAAGCATGCGCGGCACGCGCATAGAAGAAGACAGCGGCGGATATCCCGGTAATGGATGTCGACACCCCGACCGAATTGGCGATCAGGACAACCGCGGCGAATGGCGCGATATTCTCGACCGCGTTCATGTGCGCCCGATTGGCGCGATTGACCCAGTCAGGCAAGGGCGATGTCGGCGCGACCTTGTAGTCGGCAGGTTTCAGGGAGCCGCGAGACGATACGTATCCAATGACAACCGGAATCCAGAGCATTCCAGTGAGAAGAGCGGCAAGCGAGAGATAAAACAGTTCGGTGGTCATACTTACCTCCTTATCAATTCATCGATCGGACCTCGGGAATATCAACGTTTCGACTGCAGCCTGGAAAGCCATATCAACGTCCCGGCTAACGCGACGTCCGCTTGCGGGCGGTCGCGGTTGAGCCGGTGGTCAGACCTCGTAAGTATTCGGGCATCTCCTGGCGCAGGATCTGGCGCAGTGCCCGTTCGGTAGCCGTACCGCAAATTACTACGCATTCTTAGCAGCGATTCCGAATAATC
>JBGOTT010000221.1:0-7187 GCA_041476585.1 Gammaproteobacteria bacterium
GACGAGCGGCAGCAGGTCGCGCTGCACGCCCTGCCGCGAGACGTCGGCGCCGTGCGTTTCCTGCCGGCTCGCGATCTTGTCGATCTCGTCCAGGAACACGATGCCGTTCTGCTCGACCGCCGCGAGCGCCTTCGTCTTGATCTCGTCGTCGTTGAGGAGCCGCGCGGCCTCCTCCTCGGTCAGCGCCTTCATCGCTTCGGTGACGGTCATCTTCTTCAGCTTGCGCCGCGCGCCGCCCATCTGCTGGAACATGCCCTGCAGCTGGCTCGTGAGCTCCTCCATTCCCGGCGGCGCCATGATCTCCATCTGCGTTGCAGCCATCGAAACTTCGACCTCGATCTCGCGCTCGTCGAGTTCGCCCTCGCGAAGTTTCTTGCGGAACTTCTGGCGGGTCGAACTCTCTTCCGCCGGCTCGTTGCGCGTTGCGTAAGACGCCTCGCGCGGTCCGGGCAGCAGCACGTCGAGGATGCGCTCCTCGGCGGCCTCCTCGGCACGCCCGCGCACCTTGCGCATCGCCTGCTCGCGCGTCTGCTTGACGCTGATTTCGACCAGGTCGCGGATGATCGCATCGACGTCGCGCCCGACATAGCCGACTTCGGTGAACTTGGTCGCCTCGACCTTGATGAACGGCGCGTCCGCCAGCCGCGCCAGACGCCGGGCGATCTCGGTTTTGCCCACGCCCGTCGGGCCGATCATCAGGATGTTCTTCGGCGTGATTTCGCTGCGCAACGGCTCGGCGACCTGCTGCCTGCGCCAGCGGTTGCGCAGCGCGATCGCCACCGCGCGCTTGGCGCGCGCCTGCCCGACGATGTGCTTGTCCAGCTCGTGGACGATTTCCTGCGGCGTCATCGATGACATTCGGGCTACTCCAGGACCTCGATCACGCGCTGGTGATTGGTGTAGATGCAGATATCGGCGGCAATCGAGAGCGAGCGCTCGACGATCTCGCGCGCTCCGAGCTCCGTGCTCTCGAGCAGCGCCCGCGCGGCAGCCTGGGCGTAAGGGCCACCCGAGCCGATCGCCACAATCCCGTGCTCGGGCTCGAGCACGTCGCCCTGGCCGGTGATCACCAGCGAATGCTCGCGATCGGCGACCGCGAGCATCGCCTCCAGCCGGCGCAGCATGCGGTCAGTGCGCCAGTCCTTGGCGAGTTCGACCGCCGAGCGCAGCAGATTGCCCTGGTGCTTCTCGAGCTTGGCCTCGAAGCGCTCGAACAGCGTGAACGCGTCGGCGGTGCCGCCGGCGAATCCGGCCAGGATCTGGTCGTTGTAGAGGCGCCTGACCTTGCGGGCGCCGCCCTTGATGACCACATTGCCGAGGGTAACCTGGCCATCGCCGCCGAGGGCCACGCTGCGCCCGCGGCGCGCGGAAAGGATGGTGGTGCCGTGGAACTGTTCCATGCTGAAACCGGGGACGGGAGGTCGAGAAAATGGGGCCGTTGCAGCGAAATGCAACCCCGCGAGCCTTGTATCACGGCCCCTGCGCGGCTGCAACGTCGGGCTTCGAGAGCAATGCCATTACCGCGGCAATTACCACCATCGCGCACACGATCATCGAGCCGGAAGGAAGGTCGGTCATCGCCGAGGCGATGAGGCCGAGCGCGTAGCCGAGGACGCCGACTGCGTAGGCCTTGAGATAGCGTCGCTTGCGTGCGTAGAAAGTCGCGAGGGCCGGGACGACCAGGGTGATGAAGACCAGAAAGAGGCCTACCAACTGGACCGAGATGGTCACGGCGCAGGCAAACAGGAGGTAGAAGCCGATCCGGCCGAGGCGCTCGCCGAGACCGAACCACAGCCCGAGGATAACAGCGTAGAACAAGGCCTCGAGCGGCAGTCCGGCAGGATTGACCCACAGGATCTGGCCGATCAGGAGCTCCTTGAGGTTTTCGCTGCCGCGCGGGTTGCTGGCGAGCAGCAGGATCGCGGCGCTGGAGGCAAGCACAAACACAACGCCGATGATCGCTTCCTGAACCTCGGGCCAGCGGCGCTCGGTCCAGGTGAGGACCATCGCGCCGGCGAGCGCCGCGGCGAGCGCCGCGATCTGCACCGCGGCGCCCGTCGGACTGGATCCGAGAGAATCGGCGAGGATGACGCCCAGTCCGGCAATCTGCGCTACCGCGAGGTCTATGAACACGATGCCGCGCTGCAGAACCTGCATACCGAGCGGCACGTGGGTGGCGGTGACCAGCAGACCGGCGATGAACGCCGGCCACAGGATGCCCAAGCTCGCGACGTCGAGGCTCACTTAATGGCCGCCAACAGGCGATCGATGGTGTCATCAAACAAACCGAAAAGGTCTTTCGCCCTGCCGGTCCCGCCGATGGTGAACGGCATCATCACCACGGGAATGTTGGCGCGCTCCGACAGGAACTCCGCCGCCCTGGGATTATTGTAGGGCGAATAGACGATCACCTTGGCCGGCCCGCGCTTCATGCGCTCGATCAGATCAGCGAGATGAACCGGCGTGGGAGGAATCCCGGGTTTGGGTTCGAGGCTACCCACTTCCCGCATGCCCATCCAGTTGATGAAGTACGAGAAGTCTCTATGGTACACAACGACGGGCACGCTCCTCAGCCGCGCTCCCTGCTGTTCCCAGCGCTGCACCGCCGTCTGCCATCTCTCGCGGAATGAGCTTGCGCGCGTCTTGTACGCGTCGGCATTGGCCGGATCGAGCAGAGCCAGGCGCTCCGCAATCACTTCGGCGACTTTTGCGATGTTGCGCGGGTCCAGATGGATGTGCGGATTGCCCGATGGGTGGATGTCGCCGAGCGCGCGATCGATGACTTTCGGAATCTCCAGCCTGACCACGAATTGCGATGCCTCGAGGAACCCGGGCGAGCCCGGCTGAATGCGATCGTTGCCCGATTGCGTCAGCAGCAAGGGTATCCAGCCGATCTCCAGCTCCGAGCCGGAGCAGATCACCAGGTCGGTCGAGCGGATGCGTGCGATCAGGCTCGGTCGCGCCTCGATCCGGTGCGGGTCCTGCAGCGCGGTGGTGGCCGAAAACACGATCACCTTGTCACCGCCCAGCTCCTGCGCGAGCGAGCTCCACTCAGGTTCGCAGGCAAATACATTCAGCACTGCCGCAGCCGGCAAAGCTGCGGCCGCAAACACCAGCGCGATGAGATTTTTCAGAATCGATTTCATGATCTTAACCTCAGAATTTGTGCGCACCATGAGCACCAAGACTCATGATGTACTGCAGAAGTATCTGGTTGTCGGTTGCGCCCAGCTGCGAGTAATCGCGCGCGAACTGCAGCCGCATGCGGCTGAATTCGCTCGGGCTCCAGTCGAGCATCGCCGTGGTCCGGTGCGGGTTGTAGCCGCCGAGAATCGGGAAATCGGCGGCGGTGAGCGCGCCGGAATCCACCAGACCAATGCTCGTCGTTCCGGAATTCAACCGGTCGTAACGCAAGCCGACCCGCCACATCGGCACGAACTGGTACACGCCCTGCAAGTACCAGCCCGATTGTCGCGAAGCGTAACTTCCGGCCTGCGTGCCGAGCGAAGTCGCTGCGGTGTCGTAGCTGAGAATCCCGCTTTCACTGCGCCGGAAATACTCGCCCTGCACCTTGAAGTTGGTGTAAGTCGGGTTTTGATTCGGCGCCCATTTCAGGACCCCGTCGAGCACCCACAGCCGGCTCTTGCCGGTGATGCTGTTGGTGACGCTGGTGCCGGTCGAGTCCAGATCGGTGAAAGTGCGATCCTGCGGCGAAGTGGTCAGGTATGAAAGTCCGGTTTGCCAGGCGATGCTCGCCCCGATGTCGCCGCCGAGGTGCGTGAAAAGGTTTCCCGAGCCGAAACCGTTCTTGTTCCGCCCGCCGTCCGGCCCACCGGGGAATTTCCTCCCTCGCCCCAGTTCCAGACCCAAGTCGAAATAAAGCGGGGTCGGCGCCACCCATTTGAACTGAATGCCGTCCTCGTTGAGCTGGTTGCCGAGAAACACCTTGTTGGCGAGCGGAGCGTCGGCGAAATCCCAGGCGTGCGCGTGGATTTGGTTCTGGTAACCGATGCCGGAGAAGAACCGCCCCGCCTTGATACTGAAGCCGTTGGAGAGGGAAAGCGTCTGAATGTAGCCCTCCTCGATCTCGGCGCTATTGTTGTCGGGCGATATCGACGCAATCAGAGTTCCTCGAAAGTGATGGTCGATGTTGGCGGAGAACGCGAGTTCCGACTCTCCCAAGCTCAGGCCCCGCACCGGCGGCCCGACCTCGCCCAAGGTGGGGACGAAGCCGTTGATCTTGAATCCGGTCGGATCCCGGGACAGATTCGAGTAGATCCCGTTCAGGATCAGCGAAATCCCAGGGTTGAGTGCGTTCTCGCCAACGGGCCGGCTGCTCGCCTGGACCGCAGCCTGATTCGCCGTGGTCTCCGCCTTGCTTGCGGCCGCTTCGGCCTTGCCGGCCGATTGCTCCGTTTGCTGCAGCCGCTTCTCCAGCGACTCGATGCGTTTCTCGTAGACTTCCTTCAACTGGCGGACCTGCTCGCGCAGTT
The DNA here is from genome assembly GCA_041476585.1 of Gammaproteobacteria bacterium. Taxonomy (GTDB): domain Bacteria; phylum Pseudomonadota; class Gammaproteobacteria; order Burkholderiales; family SG8-39; genus JADGRQ01. The sequence continues at coordinate 4,494 of JBGOTT010000221.1, forward strand.
CCTTCAAATCGTCTTCGGTCGCCGCATGGGCGGCCTGGGGTATACCGAGCGCCGCCGCAACAGCGAGCGCCGTGGCATTCACTCTGAACATGTCGCTTCTCCATGGACTACGTTGGCAAGCCGCCTGGAAGGCGGTCGCTGACACCCGCGCCTGGCAAAGCGGGGCCCGGTCGAAAAGCAGCTAGGAGAGTGCGGGGGGCGCGCGCGAATCGAACACGATTCGCGGCGGGTGGAGCAGAGGTTGTGTGAAGCGCGCGACGGCCGACAGCTCGGCGCGCGGCGGCTCGAGCGAGAACGCGAGGATCGGCAGTGCGCTGTCGAGCGCATGAAACGCAAGGCATTGCTCGGCCGGATGCCCGAGTGGCGGCGCGCTTTTCCCGCCGCCCGCGGCGAGCTTGAGATCGTGCCCGAGATGCGACAGCGCGTGCAACTGCGCGGCCTGCTGCGTGAACAGCAAGGCCAGCGCGATCAGCAGGTGGCGCAAGGCGCGGCTCATTTCACGCATGCTTCCATGTGCCGGAGATTCTACCCCGGCTGTCAACCCCGTGCACCGCTCAGCCCTCCGCCAACCCCGCTCAGCGAGCGAGAACATGCGCTCGAGCCGGATCAGGCGGCCTTGGCTCCGGCCAGGCACTGCTCAAGCCCTGCAATGAACAGGTCCTTCGGCAGCTTCTTGCCGATGAAAACCAGAATCGACGATTTCTTCTCGCCCTTGCCCCAGGGCTTGCCGACGTCGCCGCCCATCATCATGTGCACGCCCTGAAACACCACGCGGTTGGATTTGCCTTTCATCCACAGCACGCCCTTGTAGCGCAGCAGGTCGGGGCCGTATACCTGGATCATGCCGCCGAGGAATTGCTCGAGCTTTTCGCCGTCGAATGGCCTGTCGCTCCTGAACACGAAAGACTCGACTTCGTCGTGGTGCTCATGGTGGTCCTCGGTAAGGAACTGCGGGTCGAGCTCGAGCACCGCGTTGAGGTTGAAGCCGCGGATGTCGAGGATCTCCCCGATCGGCGCCTCGCCGAAATGGACCGGCTTGATCGGTGCGCGCGGGTTCATGCGCTTGATGCGCTCGGTGAGGCTCTTCACCTCCGCCTCGCCCACCAGGTCGGTCTTCGACATCAGGATGCGGTCGGCAAAACCCACCTGCTCCTGCGCCTCGTGGAACTCATCCAACTGCGTTTTCGCGTGTTTCGCATCCACCACCGTGAGGATCGAATCGAGCAGGTAGTACTCGCCGATCTCCTCGTCGACGAAAAACGTCTGCGCAACCGGTCCCGGATCGGCCATGCCGGTGGTTTCGATGATCACGCGATCGAACTTCAGCTCGCCCTTGTCGCGCCTTTGCTTCAGGCTGCCGAGAATGCGGATCAGGTCGCCGCGCACGGTGCAGCAGATGCAGCCGTTATTCATCTCGACGATCTGCTCGCTGCCCGATTCGAGGATCGCGTTGTCCACCCCGACCTCGCCGAACTCATTCTCGATCACGGCGATCCTGTGGCCGTGGTCTTCTTTCAGGATGCGGTTGAGCAGCGTGGTCTTGCCGCTGCCGAGGAAGCCGGTGAGGATGGTGACCGGAACCGTATTCACTTCAGCCATCGTGTCTGCCTTGTCCCAGGGGGATACGCGGGAGGCGAATCTACCACGCCCGCACGATCAGCAGCCCCTTCAGATATTCCCCTTCGGGAAAATTCAGAGCCACCGGGTGATCCGGCCCGGCCGCGAAATGCTCGATCACCCGCGCATCGACGCCGGCGTCTAGCGCCGCGCCGGCGACGATCTTCTGGAAGAATTCGAGCGGCACCCCGCCCGAGCACGAGAAAGTGGCGAGCAGCCCGCCGGGGGCGAGCAGCTTCAGCGCGAGCAAGTTGATGTCCTTGTAGGCGCGCGCCGCATTTTCCGCCTGCATCGCGGTGGGCGCGAACTTGGGCGGATCGAGCACGATCATGTCGAACTGCGCGGCGCGGTCGCGCAGCGAGCGCAGGTACGCGAATACGTCCGCGACTTCGAAGCGCACGCGCGAGGCGTCGAACGGGTTGGCCGAGAGATTCACGCGCGCGATTTCGAGCGCAGGCGCCGAGCTGTCCACCGCCACTACGCTGTTCGCGCGGCCCGCCAGCGCCGCGAGCGCGAACCCTCCGGTGTAGCAAAACCCGTCGAGCACGTTGCGCCCGGCCGCGAGCGAGCGCACGCGCTGGCGGTTCTCGCGCTGGTCGAGGAAGAAGCCGGTCTTCTGCCCTGCGGCGACGTCGACGCGAAACTGCAATCCGTGCTCGTGGATCGCGACGCGGCCCGCGGCATGCTCGCCGCGCACGAACCCCGCGCGCGGGTGAAGGCCCTCGAGAGTGCGCACCTCGGCGTCGGAGCGCTCGAAGATCGCCTCGCAGCCGGTGAGTTCCATCAGCGCGTCGAGGATTACCTCGCGCCAGAACTCCGCGCCCGCGGAGAGAAACTGCGCGACCAGCACGTCCGAATAGCGATCGACGATCAACCCGGGCAGGCCATCGGATTCGGCGTGCACCAGGCGCAGCGCATTGGTGTGGCGCGCAACCGGCAGCGCTTCGCGCAGCGCAATCGCGCTCGCGAGCCGCTGGCGCAGAAAGGCCGCGTCGATCTTCGCCTGCGCATCGAAACTCCACACCCGAGCGCGGATATGCGAACTCGGGCTCCATGCGGCGAGCGCGAGCCGTGCCC
>JBGOTT010000222.1:0-7162 GCA_041476585.1 Gammaproteobacteria bacterium
GGGGTCGTATTTCTGGAGCAGAGCGTCGACGGGCGCAAGAACTGGCTGCTGGATCTCGAGCAGCGGGACGAGGATATGCGAGTCAGCATCGGGGTGCTGACGTTGGGCCACGGCCGGCTCGGCTATGACGATCCCGGACAAAAGACCAGCATCCGCTCGGAAATCTCGACTGCGGACCCTGGCGCAACGGCGAAGGGTGGCACCCCGGCGGGCGTCGCGTTCAATGCCGAAGGGCTGTACAAGGGCCTGGCGCTCAAAGCGCGCGGCAGCGGCGGCCCGGTGCTGGCGCTGCGCGACGAGAGCACACCCTATCGATTGAAGGTTGACGCGACGATAGGGCCCACCGGCGTGCGGGCCGAGGGCAGCATCACGAGCCTTCTCAAATTCTCTGCGATGGACATGCGCCTCGCGCTGCACGGCGCGAGTCTCGCCCAGCTTTTCCCGTTGCTCGGCATCGCGTTTCCGGAAACGCGCGCCTACACGACCGAGGGCCGCCTGGTGCACGGCGCACAGACGTGGCGTTACGAGAAGTTTGCGGGCAGGATCGGCGAAAGCGATATCGCGGGCACGTTGCAGGTCGAGACCGGCGGCAAGCGACCGGCGATGCAGGGCGAAATTGTTTCCAAACTGCTCGTTCTGGAGGATCTCGGACCGCCGATCGGTGCGCGGCCGGGCACGGTCGCGAAGGCCGCATCGGCCGGGGCCCGGGTGCTGCCGGACGTGCCGTTCAATACCGAGCGGTGGGGCACGTTGGACGCGGACGTAGCGCTCGGTGCGAAGACCATTCGCCGCGCCAAGGCGCTGCCGATCGAAAACGTGGTCGCCCATCTGACGCTGCGCGACTCCGTGCTGACGCTCGATCCGCTCAGCTTCGGCGTGGCCGGCGGTAATCTCGCCGGCGTGATTTCGCTCGACGGCCGGCACGATCCGATACGCGCGCACGCAAAGCTGCGGGCGAAAAAGCTTGTGCTGAACAAGCTGTTTCCAACGGTCGATCTGACCAGCACCAGCGTCGGCCAGGTGGACGGCGAAATCGATCTGGCCGGAAATGGCAATTCGGTGGCGCACATGCTGGCCGCCGCCGACGGCAAGGTCGGCTTGGTCATCGCCGGCGGCGAGATCAGCAGTATCATGATGGAGAACGTCGGTCTCGATCTGTGGGAATACCTCAGTTTCAAGGCGACGGGTGACAAACCCACGGTCATCCGCTGCGGCGTTGCCGATTTCGGCGTCAAGGGCGGCGTCATGCAGGTCAATGCGCTGGTGCTCGATACGGCCAACACCAACGTCGGCGGGACCGGCAGCATCGATCTGCGCAATGAAACGCTGGCTCTGACGCTCAACCCGCAGCCCAAGCACACGAGCCCGGTCGCGCTGCGCGGCCCGATTTACATCGGTGGGACGCTGGCCAAGCCGGACGTGCGGGTGGACAAGGGCCGGATCGCCGCCCGCAGCCTCGGCGCGATCGCGCTTGCGATCGTCAATCCCCTGCTCTCCATCATCCCGCTCATCGAGACCGGACCGGGCCTGGACAGCGATTGCGGGCAACTGATTCGCGGCGCGCAGCAGGCGGCGGCGAAAGCTGCGCCGACGACGCAGCCCCGCGCGCGCGCCGCGCCTGCCTCGCTGCAACGCTAGAAGGGGGTAACGGGGGAACCTTGGTTCCGATGTTCCGAGCTAACGCGCTGCCTCGGCACAAGAATTGGCCGGCGCCATCCTGTATCGCGAAGGCCAAAGCGAAACCGCACGGCCGTATGTACGGCATCGAACAGATAGGCGCCTCGGGCGAGGCGACAATTCCATCGGTGACAATATCTGATTCGAGACTCGGCCCGGTGAAGGCCATGGGCTGTTGGGTGCTGCCCTGTTTGCTGTCGATGGCAGCCTATGGCGCCCCTGAAAAGGCCGCCACCGTGCCGGCGCAGGTGAGCGCTCAGGGCGGATCAAATTCAATTCTGGCCGTGTACGTGTTTCTGCAGCGGATGCGTTACGACCGTGTTCCCGGCGATGCGAGTGCGAGGCTGAAGGCCTGCTACGAGCACAAAATGCAGACGGCGCACCGAGGAGAAGCGATATGACATCAGCGCGTGCGCAAATTCTGGCGGCGGTTCTGTCGGGCTCCGTGCTGCTCGCCCCCGCCGCCGGCGCCGTTGACAATGACAATGAAAGCGTCCGGACCGCCGGCTCCGTATCCTATGTCTCAGGGGGTGTCGGAATTGAATCGATCGAGCGGCTCAATTCGATCAGCGGAAATTTCAATCTGAAACTGGTGTTCGCGCTGAAGTCCGGAGAATACGTGAGCCGCGTCCGGGTAAGCGTCGCCGACGCCGCGGGAAAGACGTTTCTGGATACCACGTCCGAAGGGCCGTGGCTTTTGGCAAAGTTACCGGTGGGTCGCTATCGGGTCAGCGCAACCTTCGCGGGGAAGGCGGTAACGCAGAGCGTTACGCTCGATGCGGCAAAGCTCAGAACCCTGGATTTTCGCTGGGGTTCCGAATAACCAAGGCCAAGGGGAACGAAGGTTTCGCCCGCGTGCAGGTCGTTTTTGGTGAACTAGTACGAATCCTTGTCCAGGGCGCCCTTCATCGACTCCCAGGATGAATCCATTCCGGCCTGCATGTGCCGCCACGCTGATTCATTGGAAGTGCGGATTTCCTCCAGCGTCTTGTACGCGGCGTCGCGGTGGAGGCGCATGGCCTTGACCTGTGCGTCGTATCTGGCGCGGACCTCGGCATTCAATCTTTCCTGGTCGCTGCTCAGTTTGTCGACCTCGTCATCCCATTGCTGCATCTGCTCCTGCACCATCGAGAAATAGTCGTCTTTCGTGCTCATCGTGCACCTCCTTGCTCTTGTCAGAAGCGAAAAAATCCGGCGCCGAACAGACCGATCAAGCCGATGACGATCAGATAGACGGCGACGATGTAGTTCAGCAGCCGGGGCATGACGAGAATCAGGATCCCGGCGATCAGAGAAACCAGCGGAGCAAGAGCCACGTGGATATTCATGGAGGCGTTCCTTGGTTTCAGCGTTTCTTCGAAATCATGGCGAACACGAGCACGCCCGCCCCGCCGGCCATCAGCAGCCAGCCGAGAAAGGGCGGCAGCGATACCGTGTGCGTGCGTTCGGCGGTCGCCGTGATCGGCCCGATCTTGAGAACCTGTTCATTCGTGGTGTAGCTGTAGTGGTCGTAGCCGAGAACTGCTGCGCCGATGACGATCAGCGCGACTCCGAGGATGAAGGCTGCTTTCATGATTCGTCGACTCCTGGACTTGCGTCCGATGATTGGAGAAATATTGCCGCGCAAGCGATAAAGTCTACGCCGAAAGCCATCCGGGCTCTGTGCGTTTCCGCGCATATGCCCGGTGAATTGCTGTTGTGTGTGGCAACGCACAGCGCGCGTCTGCCAGGAAGGCGATTATGGCCGCTCAGGACCCGTATCGAACCTCTCAAAAGGAGCATCACCATGCTTTACACCGTTGCTGTCGTTCTCATCATCTTGTGGTTGCTGGGCCTGGTCACTTCCTACACCATGGGCGGCTTGATCCACGTTCTTCTGGTCATCGCGGTCGTGGTCGTGTTGCTCAGAATCATTAGCGGCCGCAGTCCCGTTTGATCGATGCCAAAGGTTCTGGGAAAGGGTCGCTCGGTGGGTAAGCCTGGGGCGGGCGCCGCAGCAAACGGCTAGCTGATGTCTGCCCACGGGTGGACGGCCGGCGCGCGGGTTCTGCCGCCGCCCCGGTCGTTTCGCTATAGAATCGCCGCCATGTCGCCAGATGACTCCATCGCGGTCGGCGAGCAGGACGTGTTTGCCCTGACCACCAAGGGGAGCGCGGAACTGAAGGCTGCGGGAACTTCGCTCTCCGTGGCCGAACTCGAGCTTCTCGTGCTGCTCGACGGAAACGCGACGGTGGCGCGGGTTGCCCAGAGCGCGCGAAACTCGCTTCCGGGCGACGTGATCGATACCCTGCGCAGCCTGATTCGCAACGATCTGGTCGCGTCCGCCGCCCAGATGAGCACCGGCCGCATCGAATTCGGCGGCGTGTTCAGCAGCAGTGCTTCCAACCGCGAGCATAGTCTGGGCCTTGCCTCGCTGCCGAAGCAGCGTTACTACGTCCGTATCGCCCGCCGCCCCGCCGCCAAACGCGAACTGAAGCAGGGGCAGCACGCCACCGTCCTGGTGGTGGACGATGATCCGGACCTGATCAAGCTGCTTCGGACCTATCTCATGCTCGAGGGCTTCCTCGCGCAGACCGCCTCCAACCGCGAAGAAATCGTCGCCGCGTTCCGCCGGACGCCGATACCCGATCTAGTCTTGCTCGATGTGCAGATGCCCGATGCCGACGGGTTCGACGTGCTGGTCAAGCTGCGAGCGCATCCGGTGCTCAAGGCCGTGCCGGTCATCATGCTCACCGGCGAGGCGACGCGCGATGCGGTGCTCAGGGGCTTGCGCGCCAACGTCGATGGCTACGTGACCAAGCCGTTCGAACCGGATATGCTGATGACGGCAGTGAAAGCGGTGCTCGGGCTTCCCGACGATGCGGGCAGCAAATCGCCGTGGACGGAGAATTACAGCGCGTGATGCGTCAGCCGAGCGTCGCGATGCGCTGCTTGAGCGCCTTCGCCGCGAGGAACAACCCGCCGTCCGCGCCGTCGATGAAATGCAGGTGGCGGCCCGAGTAGTCGAACACCAGACAGGTCATGTGCGCGCGGTTGGTGACGTGCGCGCCGTACACGAGTTCGCGGCGCGCGAAGCGCTCGTCGAGCCACGCGGTGAGGGCCTCGCGACGGGCCGCGGTGCCCGACAGGATCTGCCGGAAACCGTCGTTGAACTTTCTCACGTCGCAGTTGCGCACCAGCGTGGCCTTGTACGAGCCCCAGTCGGTCTTGTCGGTCCGCACGCCGAAGCGCATGAAATACCAGCCGATCAGCACCCACATGCGCGCCTTCATCAGGTACAGCCATTTGCCGATGCGGCCCCTGTCCATCGCGCGCACGCCGACCTCATTGCCGAGCTGCCGGCTATCGAGCGAAAAGGCGAGGTTCGGCGGAGCGATCGGATGGCAGGCATCGTCGCCGCCGTAGATTTCGCGCACTTTCGCGATCACTGCGCGATAGACCGCCGCGCTCTCGCGCGGGTCGCGGCTGAGCGCGCGGACCATGAGGCTCACCGTTTCGCCGTGGCGGCTGGAGATATCCTGCCAGCGGCATTCGAGGCCGTCGAAGCTGCCGCGCGGCGCGATGCTGCCGGGCTCGATCGCGCACAGCGGCGCCGTCGCCGGGTCCTTCATGTAGCGATCGGCATACGCCATTCCGCCGCCGGCAAAAACCGCCTGGGCGTAGTTCTCCGACACCCGGAAGCGGGCGACCAGGATGTCGGCGCCGGCTGCGCGGATGCGGGCCACCGGCAGCGTCGCGATGCGCAGATCGAGATTGAAGGACTTGCGCGCCAGCTCCTGCGTGTGCAGCAGCGCGGCGCGTGCGTCGTCCAGCAACTCCGGCGGCACGCACAGCATCGAGCCGTCGCCTTCGAACACGAACGGGATTTCGGTTTCGCCCGCGGCGTTGAGCACCGCGGTGATGGTCGCGGCGCCGAGCGTGTTGACGTTCTTGTAGCTGCCTGACTGGACCGCGACGGTGGAGTTGCGCACATCCGACATCACCACGTGCCAGTCGCCGGGGAGGGGGGCGAAGCTCTCCGGACGGCTCACGTCGCCGAAATCGGTGAAGACCGGGAGCTCCGCGTAGAAGCGAGTCGCGTTCACAGCGGCGTTATCGCACGGAACGCTGCCTGAATTCAAGCACATGCCCCGCAGGAAGCCGTCCGCCAAGCATCGTCACAGCGTCTACGTGATCGAGCTCGATCCGGCGGTGCTGAATGTGCGGCGGTTTCTCAAGGCCAACCCGGAGCGCGACATCACCAAGCCCTGCGTCTACGTCGGCATGACTGGGCTGACCCCCGCGGCCAGGTTCGCGAAACACAAGGCAGGAATCAGGGCGAATCGCTTCGTGCAGCAGTTCGGCGTGCGGCTTCTCCCCCGGCTGTATGCCTATGCCAATCCGATGCCCTACGAAGCGGCGCGCGAGATGGAAGTCGAACTCGCGATCGCGCTGCGCGAGGAAGGCTACGCAGTGTGGCAGGCGTGAGAGGATAACTCCGGGTCATGCGGGAGTCCGGGGGCGCTATGCCGCGCGGGCCGCCTTGCGCTCGAGCAGCACGTTGAAATTGTCCAGCGAAAGCAGGTGGGTGTAAATGCGCCCCATCAACCCCTTTCGCATCAGGTTCTTGAGTTGGCTGGCGTTGAGGTGTTCGAGCTTCTTCTCGTCGACGCGGTGCATGCCGGTGAGGTGCATCGCGCCACCCTTGGCGAGCGTCGCCTGCATGGTGAAGGGCTCGAGCAGCGCGTAGTCCACAAGGATCGCGCACATCCCGCGCGCGCGCTCGAGGTCGGCCTCGTACTCGGCGAGCAGCCGCTCGATCTCGCGCCACTTGTCGTTGGGCTGGCCCCGGTCGTCGAACATCGGCTCGCCATGCTCGTCGAAGCGCGCCTTCTCGACGCAGATCAGGCGATCCTGCTGCTCGACCTGGTTGAGCGTGACCTTCGCCATGCAGAACGGATAGCGGCGCGCATAGGCTGGCACGTACGCGCCGGCGTCCCACGTCGCTGCGGCGACGAACAGGTTCTCGCCCGCGGTCATGCCGAGCACGGCGACGGGACTGAAGCTGCGCCGGTCGTCGCCACTGGTGAACACGATCGGGTATTGGCGCGACGCGAGTGTGAATTCGGCGTAGCTGATCGGGATGGCGTTGAGCGCCCGAGCGAACATCGGCACCTCGCCCGGGGCGAGCAGCCGCACCTTTCCGTTCCTCCGGAGCGGAACGATTTCCTGGTAGCCGAACGGCGGGGTGATCTGCATTGCGGGGATGATAGGCTCTCGCGCGGACGTTGTCGGTGCGGGGGCGTTTGCTGTAAAATGCGCGCCCTTGCGTGGGGACGTAGCTCAGCTGGGAGAGCGTCGCGTTCGCAATGCGAAGGTCGAGGGTTCGATCCCCTTCGTCTCCACCAGATTCATCAAGCGCTTACGGCAACTTCCGCTTCGTTCAGGACAGCAGCGGAACTGCCGTAAGTCCACCGTAAGTCCAAAATTGACCGCGCTGAAATTA
>JBGOTT010000223.1:0-7153 GCA_041476585.1 Gammaproteobacteria bacterium
AGCGCGCGTTCTTCGTCGCGAGCGATTGCCACCCGCAGACGATCGCCGTGCTTCAAACGCGCGCGGCACCGCTGGGAGTCTCGATCGTGGTGGGCGACGTCGAGCACATCGATCCCGAACGCCAAGGATTGTTCGGTGCGTTGGTGCACTACCCAGCGACCGACGGCGTGATCCGCGACTACCGTGGGTTGGCCGAGCGCGTCCACGCTGTCGGCGCGCTGTTGGTCATGGCGGCCGACCCCCTGGCCCTGACACTGCTCGTTCCGCCTGGGGAGATCGGTGCCGACATCGCCGTCGGCTGTACGCAGCGCTTCGGTGTGCCGATGGGCTACGGCGGTCCGCACGCCGCGTACATCGCGACGCGCGAAGAGCACAAACGTCAGCTTCCGGGCAGGATCGTCGGCGTGTCGCGCGATGCGCTCGGGGCGGTTGCCTATCGCCTCGCGATCCAGACTCGCGAGCAGCACATTCGCCGAGACAAGGCGACCAGCAACATCTGCACCGCGCAGGTGCTGCTGGCGATCATGGCCTCGATGTACGCCGTCTACCACGGGCCCGATGGGCTGCGCCGTATCGCCGCTCGCGTGCGCGGTCTGACTTCGCTGCTACGCCGCGGGCTCGCGGAGCTCGGCTATGACACTGGCGAGGCGCCGTGCTTCGACACGCTGCGTGCGCGCACGACGCCCGAGCAACAACAGCGCATCTGCGCTGCGGCCGTGGCGCGGGGCATCAACCTGCGGAGCTACGCGGGTGGGCACGTGGGCGTCGCGCTCGACGAGGCCACGACCCTCGAGGACCTGCGCGATCTGCTGCAAGTGTTCGCACGCGACGGCAAAGCGCCCTTCGACCCGACCACACGGGCGGCTGACGAGCTGCCCGCCTATCCAAAGGGCATCGCGCGCACGAGCGCGTTTCTCACCCATCAGGTGTTCAACCGCTATCACTCCGAGCACGAGCTGTTGCGATACATCCACAGGTTACAGGCCAAGGACTTGTCGCTCACGACCTCGATGATCCCGCTCGGTTCCTGCACGATGAAGCTCAACGCCAGCGCCGAGATGTTGCCGATCAGCTGGCCCGGGCTTTCGGGCCTGCACCCGTTCGCACCCGCAGACCAAGCGCGCGGGTATGCGCGCATGTTCGCGGACCTCGAAGCGTGGCTCGCCGAGATCACCGGCTTTTCCGCGGTGTCGCTCCAACCCAATGCCGGCTCGCAGGGCGAGTACGCGGGTTTGCTGGTGATCTGCGCGTACCACGAGGCACGCGGGCAAGGCAGCCGTGACGTTTGCCTGATTCCCAAGTCTGCGCACGGCACCAATCCCGCGAGCGCGGTAGCCGCCGGGCTCCAAGTCGTCGTGGTCGACTGCGACGCGCAGGGCAACATCGACCTTCCGGATTTGCGCAGCAAGGCCGAGCAACATCGGCAGCAGCTCGCGGCCTTGATGGTCACCTATCCATCGACTCACGGCGTCTTCGAAGAAGAGATCAAACAGATCTGCGAGGTCGTGCACGCCGCCGGAGGTCAGGTCTACATGGATGGCGCGAACATGAACGCGCAGGTCGGACTCTGCAAGCCAGGCGCGATCGGCGCGGACGTCTGCCATCTGAACTTGCACAAGACTTTCTGCATCCCGCACGGCGGCGGCGGTCCGGGCATGGGGCCGATCGCCGTGGCCAAGCACCTCGCGCCCTTCTTGCCGGGACATCCGGTCACGGGCGGCGGCGGCGCGCAAGCGATCGGGCCGGTGTCGTCGGCCGCGTACGGCAGCGCGAGCATCTTGGCGATTTCCTGGATGTACATCGCGATGATGGGTGCAGCCGGTCTGAAGAAGGCGACTCGAGTTGCGATTCTCAACGCCAACTACATCGCTGCGCGCCTCAAGGGCTACTTTCCGGTCCTGTATTCCGGGTCGAACGGCCGCGTGGCGCACGAATGCATCCTCGACCTGCGCGCGCTGAAAGGCGAGATCGGGATCAATGCCGAAGACGTCGCCAAGCGCCTCGCCGACTACGGTTTCCATGCGCCTACAGTTTCGTTCCCGGTGGCCGGCACGCTGATGGTCGAGCCGACCGAAAGCGAATCGAAAGCCGAGATCGACCGCTTCTGCGACGCGATGATCGCGATCCACGCCGAGCTGGAGAAGGTCCGCTCCGGGCAATGGAGCCGCGCCGACAACCCGCTGAAGAACGCGCCGCACACCGCGGAGGAAATCGCCGGCGACTGGCAGCACGCCTACAGCCGCGAGGCGGCGGCCTATCCGACAACGGCGCAGCGCGCCTGGAAGTACTGGCCGCCGGTGAAGCGCGTGGACAACGTCGCTGGAGACCGGCACTTCGTTGGCACGCTTCCGTCCCCCGGGGAAAGCGAATGAGCGGGGCATTGCAGCGCACGCCGCTGCACGCGCTGCACCTCGAACTCGGTGCGCGCATGGTGCCGTTTGCCGGTTACGAGATGCCGGTGCAGTACGCGGACGGACTCAAGGCCGAACACCTGTGGACGCGCGGGCACGCGGGCCTGTTCGACGTCTCGCACATGGGGCAGCTGCGCGTGCGGGGCGACGATCTGCACGCGGCGCTCGAGCGCGCGCTGCCGGTGGATTTCGCGGGCTGGCCCGCCGGTCTGCAGAGGTATTCGCTGCTGCTTAACGAGCGCGGCGGGATCGAGGACGACCTGATGGTGACGCGGCTGGAGGGCAAGGTCGCGATGGTGGTCAACGCAGCGTGCAAGGAGAGCGACGTCGCGCGCCTGCGGCTGCTTTGCCCCGGGCTCGAATTTTCCGTCCTGGACCACGCGCTGATCGCGCTGCAGGGGCCTCGTGCGGAGGAGGTTCTTGCCGAGGCGGCGGACCTGAAGTTCATGCACGCGCGGACACTGCCGCTTGCGGGTTTCGAGTGCTTCGTCTCGCGTTCCGGCTATACCGGCGAAGACGGCTTCGAAATCTCGGTGCCCGCGGTGCATGCGATTGCGCTCGCAAGAAATCTGCTCGCGCATTCGGCCGTGAAGCCGGTCGGTTTGGGCGCGCGCGACACTCTGAGGCTGGAAGCAGCGTTGCCGCTCTATGGACAGGACATGGACGCGGACACCTCGCCGCGCGAGGCGGGGCTCGCCTGGGCGATCGCCCGCTCGCGTCGCGCCGGGGGTACGAAGGCGGGCGGGTTTCCCGGTTCGGCGCTTGTTGATCGTGCTCGCAAGCGCTTCCTCGGCCTGCTCGGATTCGAGCCGGTGCCGGTGCGCAGCGGCGCTCAACTCGTCGATGCCTCGGGCGCCGTCGTCGGCAAAGTCACCAGCGGCACCGTTTCGCCCGTGCTCGGCAAGCCTGTAATGCTGGCTTACGTCGATTCCGGCGTTTCGGACGGGGCGCAACTGAATGCGGTTGTGCGCAATCAGCCGCACCCGGTCAAAATAGTGCCTCTGCCTTTCGTACCAAAACGCTACAAGCGCTGAACCGGGCGGAAATCCTGCAGAGCGCCTTACTTCACCGTAGCGAAGCGCGACTCCGGCGCGTCGTTGGCGCGGTGGATGGTGGTGACGTTCTTCTTCATCACCCACGGCCGCAGCTGGTGGTGCAGCGGAACGTAGTAGGCTTGGTCGCGCACCATGGTAAGTGCGTCCTGGATCAGCGCGTCGCGCTTTTTCAGGTCCATTTCGGTCTTCATCGCGTCGATCATCGCGTCGAGCTTCGCATCGCTGATGCGCCCCTGGTTGAAGCTGCCGTCGGCCCCGGTGGTCTTGGTGCGCACCAGCGACTGCAGTGAATACAGCGCGTCGAAGGTCGCCACGCCCCAGCCGAGCATGTACGCGCTGGTGTCCATCTTCAGCAGCTTCGGGATGTAGGTGGCGAAGGGCATCGCGTTCAGCGTCGGCTTCAGACCGATCTTCGACCACATGCCGACCAGCGCCTGGCAGATCTTTTCGTCGTTCACGTAACGGTTGTTGGGGCAGTCCAGCGTGAACTCGAAGCCGTTGGGGTAGCCCGCCTCGGCCAGCAGTTTCTTCGCGCCGTCGACGTCGTACTTCGTGACGACGTCCAACGCCTTGGTGTGGCCATGGACCCCGGGAGCGACCATAATTCCGGCCGGGACCGACAGGCCGCGCATGGTGACGCGCTTGATCGCCTCCCGGTCGATCGCCATGTTGAGGGCCTTGCGCACCCGCACGTCCTTGAACGGGTTCTTGCCCTTCACGCTCGAGTACTGCAGTTCGTCGTTGTGCTGGTCCATGCCGATAAAGATGGTGCGGTTTTCGACGCCGTCGAGCACCTTGAGCTTGGGGTCCTTGCGCAGGCGGTCCATGTCCTGGGTCGGCACGTCGGTGACCAGGTCCACTTCGCCGGAGAGCAGGGCCGACACGCGCGTCGCGTCAGACTTGATCGGCGTGTAGGTCACGTCGGTGACATTGCCGTCGCGCTTGTCCCACCAGTCCTTGTTGGCGGTGAATACGATTTTCTGGTCGGGCTCCCAGCCCTTGAGCAGGAAAGATCCGGTGCCGTTGGCGTTGCGGGAGGCGTAGGTTTCTTCCTTGGCCTTGTAGTCCTGGATGTTCTCGGAGCGGTTCTTCGCCGACCAGCTCTTGCTCATGATCAGAAACACCGTCGCGTTCCTGAGCAGGACCGGGTTCGGCCCGTCGAGGATGAGGTCGACGGTGAAATCGTCGATTTTCTTCACTTCCTTGATCCCGGAAACGTAGATCTGCATGGTGCCCTGCGGCTGCTTGATCCGTTCGTAGGAGAAGACCACGTCGTCGGCGGTGAACGGGCTGCCGTCGTGGAACTTGACGTTTTTCCTCAGATTGAAGCGCCACTGCGTCGGCGTGATCTGCTGCCAGCTGGTGGCGAGCGCCGGCTCGATCTGGAAGTTCTTGTCGTAGCGGACCAGCGACTCGTAGACGTGAAACAACATGGTGATGGTGGTCGCATGATTCTGCGAATGCGGATCGAACGTGAGGATGTCGTTCTGCGCCGCCCAGCGCAGGTTGACGGCGTGGGCGGGGACGGCGGCGAATGCGGCAACGGCGAGCGCCGTCAGAACAACGCGGGTAAAGCGCATGGGTCTTCTCCGGAGGGATCGGTCGTTAGCTACTGCCGAATGCGGAATCTAGCGCGAAACGCGCATTTCCGCGAGCACCGCCGCGATGACCGGAGCGTCCCGCAAGCAAAGACGCAGTAGCGCGAGCGACGTGGCCGGTTGCGCCTCGTACCATCCCCAGACGGCGCCCCGGTAGGCGCGGGCGCAGACCTCCGGGGGCACCGCGAAAATTCCGGCGCTGACGGCCGGAAATGCCAGGGAGCCCCAGCCGGCCTCATTGGCCCGCTCGAATCCTGAAGTGAGCGCCCGAAGGAGTCTCGCTTCCTCCTCGCCCTCGCCCTGGCGCGGGCCGACGACATGGATCACGCCCCTGAACGCAAGGCGGCCCGCCGTGGTGACGACCGCCGTGCCGGTGGCGAGCGGCCCGCGCTCGCGCACGATACGCTCCGACTCACGGTCGAGCTCGGGGCCTGCCGCGCGGGAAATGATGCCGGCGACCCCGCCGCCGTGGGCGAGATGGCGATTCGCCGGGTTGACGATTGCGTCGACCGGCTGGGCAAGCAGATCGCCCGTGACGACCTCAAAATGCCGGCCCTGCGGGAAATCGTGTTCGAACAGCGTCCGGGCGCTCAAGCGCGCAATCTTGCCCCCTTGCGCGGGGGCAAGGGTTTCGTTTACTCGACCTTCGCTTTTGCGCGCAGTTCGTGTATGTGGAGGTCGAACTTCTGCCGCCGCAGCCCTTCCAGGATCTTCGCCTTTACATCCGCAAGCGGCGGCGGCTGGACCGGACGTATATCGTCCAACTGGATCACGTGCCAGCCGAATTGCGTCCTGACCGGCGTTTCGCTGACCTTGCCCTTCTCCAGCTTGACCATCGCATCGGAAAACGGCTTCACCAGTCCGCCCGGGCTCTGCCAGTCGAGATCTCCGCCACGCGTCTTGGTGCCCTCGTCCTTCGAGTTCTTCTGGGCCAGCTCGTCGAACTTGGCACCCTTCTTCAGCTCGGCGATCAGGCCTTTCGCCTGATCCTCCTGCTCGACCAGGATGTGGCGCACCTTGTATTCCTTGTCGCCCATCTCGCCGCGCACGCGTTCGTACTCCTTTTGTACGTCCGCGTCGCTGACCGGATTCTTGCGGAAGTACTCGCGCACGTAGGCCTGCAGCAGCACCTCCTGGCGCACCAGATCCATCTGCGTGACGAACTCCGGGCTTTTGGACAGGCCGGTCTTGTTCGCGTCCTGCGTGATCACCTCGCGGTTGATCAGCTCCTCACGCACCGCGCTGCGCAATTGCGGGCTGTCGGGTTCGCCCCGCTGGGTGCGCGTGCGCGCAAGCAGTTCGGCGCGCGCGGCGGGAATCGCCACGCCGTTTACGGTCGCGACGGAGCCCGCGGCCGCCGGTGCGGCCGGTTTGGCGCCCTTCGGTGCGTCCTGTGCGTGGGCCGGCACGAGGCTTGCAGCCAGCACGGCAGCGCCGGCAAGAGTTCGCAAATTCATCATTTTCCTTTCGAGTGGTGCGCTTCGTCCGGAGTTTCCGCCCGGATTGCAAGCGCGTGGATCGGATGCTGCATCATATCGCCGAGCGCCGCATACACCATGCGGTGGCGCGCGACGGTCGATTTGCCTGCGAAAGCGGGCGATGCAATGCGCAGCTTCCAGTGCGTTTGTCCTTCCGGGCGGGCGCCCGCATGACCGGCGTGCGCCGCGCTCTCGTCGACCAGTTCCAGCGCATCGGGCCGCAGCGCGGCCAGGCGCGCGCGGATTTCGTCCTCGACCCGGCCCGCGCTCAAGGCTTGCCGCCTTCTTCGATGTACCGGGCGAGAAACAGCGCCTGCGCAATGACAAAAACGAGCATCAGCCCCATGCCGCCGAACAGCTTGAAACTGACCCACAGATCGGTGGAGTAGTTGAATGCCACGTACAGGTTCAAGGCGCCCATGAAAACGAAAAAGCCGATCCAGCTCCAGTTCAGGCGCGACCACACCGGCTCCGGCAACTCGACCTGCTTGCCGAGCATCGCGCGGATCAGGTTCTTGCGGAACGCCAGCGCCGCGACCGCGAGCGTCGCCGCGAACAGCCAGTACAGGACGGTGGGCTTCCATTTGATGAAGGTCTCGTCCTGGAGCGCA
>JBGOTT010000224.1:0-7072 GCA_041476585.1 Gammaproteobacteria bacterium
CCCTTGCCGTGGCCGTACAGGCGCGCGACGTTGATGCCGCCTTCGCCCTGGATCGGCTCGATCAGCACCGCCACCACATTGCGGTTGTGCGCGGCGATGTTGCTGATTGCATCGAGGTCGTTCAACGGCGCGCGCACGAATCCCGGCACCAGCGGCTCGAAACCGGCCTGCACCTTGCGGCTGCCGGTGGCCGACAGCGTGGCGAGCGTGCGGCCGTGGAAGGCCTTCTCGAACACGATGATCTCCGGGCGCTCGATGCCGCGCTTGTGTCCGTACATGCGCGCAACCTTGATCGCCGCCTCGTTCGCCTCGCAGCCGGAGTTGCAGAAGAACACTTCGTCCAGCCCGGTGATCTCGGCAACCCGGTCCGCCGCTGCTTCCTGCGCCGGGATCTGGAACAGGTTGGACGTGTGGATGATGCGCGCGATCTGCTCCGAGAGCGCTTTCACCAGCTTCGGGTGGTTGTGTCCGAGGGTGTTCACCGCGATGCCCGCCAGCGCATCGAGGTACTTCTTGCCCGCTTCGTCGTACAACCACACCCCTTCGCCGCGCACGAAGGCGACCGGCTGCCGGGCGTAGGTGTTCATCACGTGCGACATGTGCGTGCTCCAAAAGAGAAACGGCGGCTCGGGCCGCCGTTTCATGAATGCTATCACAGCACTATGGGAGAATGGCAGACCGATTGACGGAGGAGGCTGATCCATGCCTGAGCATGAGAACAAGACCAAGGTCACCATTCTGACCGGGTCCTACCGCATCAAGGGCTACATCGAACTGGTTCCAGGCGCGCGCGTGACGGACTACCTGGCCGATTCCAAGGAGTTCATTGCGCTGACTGATGCAGAAGTCTGGGAGCTGGCGATCGGCGGCCGGCAGATTCTCGCCGCGCCGTTCATGAACGTGAGCCTCGAGCACATCCAGGTCGTCATGCCGGGGCATTGATGAGCTGATGAGCCTATTATCACCGTACGTGCGTCCGGGCACCTCCAACGGCGTGAAATCCGTGGTGGTGGACATCCGGCTTGCGGAACTTCGGCGCGCGGGAGGCGACGCCGGTGCGGGTGCGCTCAGCCCAGCGATTTGAGCGCGTGCGCGAGATGGCGCTTGGCGCGCGCGGCGGTGTTCGTGTGGATCACGCCTTTCGCAGCCGAGCGGTCCACCGTGCCCATGGTGCGCGAAACGACCGCGGCGGCAGCGGCCTTGTCGCCGGCCGATACGGCTTTCTTCACGTTCTTGATCGCGGTGCGCATCGCGGAAAGCTGGCTCGCGTTGCGCTTGCGGCGCACCTCGTTCTGGCGGGCGCGCTTGCGGGCAGACTTGATGTTGGCCATGGGTGAATCCGGGGTTCGTAAAAAGGGGCGCATTCTAGTCGCTAAGCGTCCGGCGGGCAAGGCATTTCTCGGCCTGCCATGAACCTGCTGCGCGCGCTCGCGACGGTGAGCAGCCTGACGTTCGTGTCGAGAATCCTCGGCTTTGTGCGCGATGCGCTGATCGCGCGCGCATTCGGCGCCGGGCTCGCCACCGACGCCTTTTTCGTCGCTTTCAGAATCCCGAACCTGCTGCGCCGGTTGTTCGCCGAGGGCGCGTTCTCGCAGGCCTTCGTGCCGATCCTCGCGCAGTACCGCAACCGCGAGGGCGACGACAAGACCAAGGCGCTGGTCGATTGCGTGGCCAGCGCGCTCGCGCTCGCGCTGGTCTTCACCGCGCTGCTGGGCATCGCGGCGGCGCCGTTCATCATCTACGTCTCCGCACCGGGATTTGCGGCGGACGCGGACAAGTTCGCGCTCACGGTGGCGATGCTGAGGATCACGTTTCCGTACGTGCTGTTCATCTCGCTGGTGGCGCTCTCCGCGGGTATCCTCAACAGTTGGAGCAGGTTCGCGGTGCCGGCATTCACGCCGGTGCTGCTCAATGTCTCGTTCATTGTCGCGGCGGCGTTCGCCGCGCCGTACTTCGATCCGCCGGTGATGGCGCTCGCGTGGGCGGTGTTTGCGGGCGGTGCACTGCAGCTCGCGTTTCAGCTGCCGTTCCTGGCGCGGATCGGTATGCTGCCGCGCTGGCGGCTCGATCTGCGCCATCCGGGCGTGACGCGCGTGCTGAAGCTGATGGCGCCCGCGCTGTTCGGCGTGTCGATCGGCCAGATTTCCCTATTGATCAACACTATCTTCGCATCATTCCTCGTCTCGGGGAGCGTGTCGTGGCTGTACTACGCCGACCGGCTGATGGAGTTTCCCGCGGGGCTGCTCGGCGTGGCGCTCGGCACCATCCTGCTGCCAAGCTTGTCCAGATATCACGCCGACGCAAACGTGGCGGAGTACTCCAGGCTGCTCGACTGGGGTCTGCGCCTGACGCTGCTGGTGGCGCTGCCGGCTGCGGCGGCGCTGGCGCTGCTTGCGCTGCCGCTCATCACCACGCTGTTCCAGTACGGGCGCTTCACGGCTGAGGACGCGCGCATGACGCAGTACGCGCTGGTTGCGTACAGCATCGGCCTCACGGGACTGATCCTGGTGAAAATCCTCGCGCCGGGATTCTATGCGCGGCAGAACGTCGTGACTCCGGTGAAGATCGGCCTGGTCACGCTGGTTGCGACACAGCTGATGAACCTCGCCTTCATCGGCCCGCTGGGCCATGCAGGTCTCGCGCTCGCGATATCGCTGGGTGCCTGCCTGAACGCGGGGCTGCTGTTTCGTTACCTTCGCAGCCGGGGCATTTACACGCCCGAGCCGGACTGGGGCGCGTTCGTGCTCAAAGTCGGTTTCGCAGTGGTTCTAATGGCGGCGGCGCTCTGGCTGGCGGCGGGGCCCGCGGCATGGTGGGCCGCTGCCGCATGGCAATGGCGCGTGGCGGCGATCGCGGGGCTGGTGGGGCTCGGTCTGGTGGTATACGGCGGGGGGCTGCTTGCGCTAGGCTTTCGCCTGAAGGATTTCTCCCGGCGTGGCGCGTAGGGCAGGCGCATGATGATGCAACGCTTCGACGAGCTGATGCAGTGCGATGACGCGCGCATCGACCTTGCCGAGGCCTGCCTGTTGATCGCCGAGGATGCCTACCCCGGATTGCGCGTCGAGCACTATCTGGGCGAGATCGAGCGCATGGCGATCCGCCTGCGCTCGCGCCTGCCGCAATCGAACGGCGCCGAGGAGCGCATCATCGCGCTCAACCAGTTCCTGTTCGACGATCTCGGCTTCCGCGGCAACGCCAAGGACTTTTACGACGCGCGCAACAGCTACCTGAACGAGGTGATCGAACGGCGCGTCGGCATCCCGATCACGCTGTCGATCCTGTACATGGAGGTCGGCAGACGCATCGGCCTGCCGCTCGAAGGCGTGTCCTTCCCGGGGCACTTCCTGGTGAAGCTCAAGCTGCGCGGCGGCGTGCTGGTGCTCGACCCGTTTTCCGGCGGCGAGCCGCTTGCCGAGGACGACCTGCGCGAGCGGCTGCGCAGGGTGGTGAACGCGAGCGGCCAGCGCGGCGCAGTACTGGGAGGGATGTCGGTCGAGCAGCTTCCGCTCGACCAGCTGCTCGAGCCGGCGACGCGCAAGCAGATCCTCACCCGGGTGCTGCGCAACCTGAAGGGCATCTACCGCAGGGACGACAAGCCCGAGCGCCTGCTGCAGGTGCTGAACCGCATTCTGACCGTGTCGCCCGAGGCGCACCACGAACTGCGCGACCGCGGGCTGGTGTATCAGCGCCTCGAGTGCTTTCGCGCGGCGCTCAAGGACTTGAACGACTACCTCGAGGCCGAGCCCGAGGCCTCCGACAGCGACGAGATCCGCGCCAAGGCGGTCGAGCTCTCGCTGCAGTGCGCGCGGCTGAACTAGCGCCACGCTCGACCGGCACGCCTCCCTGTCCCGTCACATCGAGATCGATCCTTCCCTGAAATCGGTCCGGTCGAGCCAGGCATTCACGAGGACCGGTTTGCCCGCATGCGCCGCCGCGCGCGCGTGCGCGAGGGCCTGCGGCATCTCGGCGGCATTCCTGAGAAGGATCCCCTGCGCGCCGAAGCCGGCGGCAACTTCATGGTAAGCGGTGCGTGCGAGCACGGTGGCGACGTCGTCGCCGAGCATCTTCACCTGCTCGCGGGCGATCTGCGTCCAGCCCGCGTCATTGCCCACCACCGCGATCACCGGCAGCCCGTGCCGCACGAAAGTGTCGAATTCGGTCAATCCGAAGCCGCAAGCGCCGTCGCCGTAAACGATCCAGACTTCGGACTCCGGGCGGCAGAGTTTCGCGCCCAGCGCGAATCCCGCACCGACGCCGAGCGTGCCGAACACGCCGGGGTCGAGCCAGGACAGCGGTGAGCGCGGATGCAGGGTATACGCGGCGGTTGCGACGAAATCGCCGCCGTCGGCGACCATTACCGCGGTTGCGCCGGCAGCCTCGTCGATTGCCCGGCACAGAGCGATCGGATTTACGTACTCGCCCGGCGCGTCAGCCTGTCGGTCGATCTCGAGTTCGCGCTCACGGTCGCGCTTGCGCAGCGCGTCGATCCAGCCCTGGCGCCGCGCACTCGGTTCGCCAGGCCGTTCGCCCAGCGCTTCGGCCAGATGGCACAGGAACAGCCCTGCGTCACCGATCGCGGCAATGCCGGGCCGGCGGTTCAGGCGCGCTTCCTTGCGGCTGCGGTTGGCGGCGATGAGCGTGCTCGAGCGCCGGATATGGCGGCCGTAGTCGAGCCGGAAATCGCACGGCACCCCGGCGAGCACCACGCAATCGGATTCGCGCAGCGCCTGCCTGCGCTGATGGCGCATCTGCAGCGGCGAATCGCGTCCAAGCAGGCCGCGCGCCATGCCCGAGAGATAGGCCGGAATGCCGAGCCGCGCCACCGACTGCGCGATACGCGGCGCCTCGGCGGCGAGTGCGAGCGCCTGACTGCCGATGACCAGCAATGGCCGTTCGGCCTTTGCCAGCGCAGCCGCGGCGGCCCGCACGCTCGCGCCGGGCGGCGCCGGCGCCGGCACGGCGCGCGCCCTCGCGGGTGCAGCTTCCGCGCTGCCGGCGAACATTTTTTCGACGTGCCGGTTCAAGTAGAAGCGCAGCAGCTGCTCCGGAATCGAGCCGCCCTTGCCTGCGGCCAGGGCATACCACTCGCGGATCGTCGCCTCCTCGTAGAGCAGGTCCACCGGGCATTCGACGAACACCGGCCCGGGCACGCCCTCGCGCGCCACGGCGAATGCTTCCTCGACCGCGGGCGCCAGGTCTCGAACCCGGCGCACCGTCCGTACCAGCTTCACGTGCGGGGTGACGAGCGATCGCTGGTCGATGTCCTGAAGCGCGCCGCGGCCTTGCAGAGCCGTCGGCGGCGCGCCGCCGAGCACCACCACCGGCGATTGCGCAAGCTGCGCGTTCTTAAGGGCCGTGATTATGTTGGTCACGCCGGGTCCTGCTGTCACCGCCGCCACGCCGGGCACGCCGGTGATACGCGCGACAGCGTCAGCGGCGAACACTGCGGTGGCTTCGTCGCGTACGTCCACGATGCGCAGGCCGCGCGCCTTGGCCGCCGCGAGGATCGGAGAAATGTGCCCGCCGCAGAGCGTGAACACGAAACGCACGCCGTGCACCTGGAGCGTCGCCGCAATCCGGTCACCGCCGTGCATTCGCGCCTCCGTCCGGTTCGCTTCGCGCCAGGTTTTCCTCGACCAGTCTCCGGTAATCGATCTTGCCGACCAGCGTTCGCGGCAATTCGGCGCGGAATTCCACCTCGCGCGGGCAGGACCACTTGATCAGCCGCTGCTGGCAGAACTCGATCAGCGCCCTGGCGGTGGCGTCGCTGGCCCGCGCGGCGTCCTTCAGCACGATGAACGCCTTCACGCGTTCGATCTGGGCGGGATCGGGCACGCCAGCCACGCACACTTGCGCGACCAGCGGGTGCTGGTAGAGCACGCCTTCGACCTGCGCCGGGTACACGTTGAAGCCCGAGGACTTGATCATGCGCTTCAGGCGCAGGCTGAAATAGAAAAATCCGTCCGCATCCATTTTTCCGATGTCCCCGGTATGCAGCCAGGTGCGCCCGTCGGCGTGCACGCGCAGCGCTTCGGCGGTGGCCGCGGGATCGTCGAGATAGCCCGCCATCACGGCGGGACCCGAGATGCAGATCTCGCCTTCTTCGCCCGGCGCAAGCGCTTCACCGGTACCCGGCCGGCAGATCGCGGCCAGCATGTCGGGGAAGGGAATGCCAATGCTGCCCTCGCGATATTCGTCCACCGGCATGGCCATGATCGCGGTCACGGCTTCGGTCAGGCCGTAGCCCTCGAGCAGACGCACGCGGCCGCCGCGCTCGGCGACGAGCTTCTCGAAGCGCTCCTTCACCGGCCGCGGCAGCGTATCGGCGCCGGAGAACGTGGCGCGCAGGCACGACAGGTCCGCGCCCGCGAGCGAAGGGTCGCGCGCGAGCGCATCGAACAGTGTCGGAACTCCCACCAGCAGGTTCGGGCGCTTCCTGCGCAGCAGACGGGCCACCGCTTCGGCGCTGAACATCGGGACCAGGATCGACTTGCCGCCGCCCATGAACACCGCGTTCACGCACACGCCGAGGCCGAAGCCGTGGAAGATCGGCAGGATGGCGAGGATCGAGTCGCCCTGGTGCATGCGCGCCCACGCCGCGGCCTGCATGCCCTCGGCTATGAAGTTGCGGTTGGTCAGCACGATGCCCTTGGGCAAGCCCGTGGTGCCGCCGGAAAACAGGATCGCCGCCGGATCGTTGGTGCCGGTGTTTGCGCGCTGCGCCGGCGGATGGGCGCCGGCGAGCAATCCGCGCCACCAGCGCACGCGCGGATCAGCGGGCACCGGCGCGATCTTGCGCCCCTTGGTGAGCCAGAAGCCGAATTTCTTGAGCCGCGAAAGATAATCCGGAATGCGCGCGAGGATCAGCGTTTCGAGCGCGGTCTTCGACCGGATCGAGGCGAAGCGGCCGTAGAAGGCGTCGAGGGTGAGCGCGATGCGCGCGCCGCTGGCATTCAGATAGTGCTCGATCTCCGGTCCGGTCGAGAGCGGATGGATCATCGCCGGCACCGCGCCGAGCTTGTTCGCCGCGTAGAACGCGATCACGCCCTGCGGTGAGGTCGGCATCGAGATC
>JBGOTT010000225.1:0-7000 GCA_041476585.1 Gammaproteobacteria bacterium
CCCTGGTGCAGATGATCTCGCACGGTTTCGTCTCGGCTGCGATGTTCCTGTGCGTGGGCGTGATGTACGACCGCATGCACTCGCGCATGATCGCCGACTACGGCGGGGTGGTGAACAGCATGCCGAAATTCGCCGCGTTCATGATGCTGTTCGCGATGGCCAATTGCGGCCTGCCGGGGACCAGCGGCTTCGTCGGCGAATTCATGGTGATCATGGGTGCGATGAAGGCGAACTTCTGGCTTGCGTTCGCCGCGGCGAGCACGCTGATCTTCGGCGCGGCCTACACGCTGTGGATGTACAAGCGGGTGATTTTCGGCGCCGCGGCCAACGACCATGTCGCCGCGCTCATCGACCTGAACGGCCGCGAGTTCACGGTGCTCGGGCTGCTCGCGCTGGCGGTGCTGGCGATGGGCGTCTGGCCGCTGCCGTTCACTGAAGTGATGCACGCCTCGGTCAACGAGCTACTGCGCCACTTGGCATTGCCGAAGATATGAAGCGCGGACTCTGAATGAACGTGCCATTCTCCCTGCCGAATTTCTTTCCCGCGCTGCCGGAGATGTTCCTTCTGATCATGGGCTGCGTGGTGATGATCGCCGACCTGTTCGTGAAGTCCGAGCGGCGCACCGGCTCGTTCCTGCTCGCGCAAGGAGCGCTGCTGGGCTGCACGCTGCTGACTGGCTCCATTCTGGTGTCGACCGGCGGGGAGCTGATCTACAGCTTCAGCAACCTGTTCGTCGCCGACGTCATGTCGCACGTGCTCAAACTCTCGGCCTACGTCGCGGTCTCGGTGGCGCTGATCTATTCGCGCCAATACCTGATCGACCGCGACCTGCTGCGCGGCGAGTTCCTGGTGCTGCTGCTGTTCGCGCTGCTCGGCATGATGGTGATGATGTCGGCCAACAGCTTTCTCACGCTGTACCTCGGCCTGGAGTTGCTCTCGCTGTGCCTGTACGCGATGGTCGCACTCAACCGCGACTCGGCGGCGTCCACCGAGGCGGCGATGAAGTACTTCGTCCTCGGCGCGCTCGCCAGCGGCCTGCTGCTGTACGGCATGTCCATGATCTACGGCGCCACCGGCACGCTCACCATCACCGACGTGGCCCATGCGGTGGCGAAGCTCTCGGCGAACACCTCCGACCGCGTGTTCCTCACATTCGGGCTGGTATTCGTGGTGTCCGGCATCGCCTTCAAGCTCGGGGTCGTGCCGTTCCACATGTGGATTCCGGACGTCTACCATGGTGCGCCCACGGCGGTGACGCTGGTGATCGGTACGGCGCCCAAGCTCGCGGCGTTCGCGATGGCGATGCGCATGCTGGTGAACGGCCTGCTCGACCTGGCGGTGGACTGGCAGCAGATGCTGGTGATCCTCGCAGTGCTGTCGATGGCGATCGGCAACATCACCGCGATCGCGCAGACCAACTTGAAGCGCATGCTCGCCTATTCGACCATTGCCCACATGGGCTTCATGCTGCTCGGGCTGCTCTCCGGGGTGGTCGCGGGCAACTGGTTCAACGCCGCCGACGCGTACAGCGCGGCGATGTTCTACGTCATCGTCTACGTGCTGATGAGCCTCGGCGCCTTCGGAATGCTGCTCTACCTGTCTGCCAAGGGGGTCGAATGCGAGAACCTCGAGGACCTGAAGGGCCTCAACCAGCGCAGTCCGTGGACCGCGTTCATCATGCTGGTGCTGATGTTCTCGCTTGCCGGCGTGCCACCCACCGCGGGTTTCTACGCCAAGTTCGCGGTGATCTCGGCCGCGGTCAACGCGGGGCAGATCTGGCTCGCGGTGGTGGCAGTGCTGCTTTCGCTGATCGGCGCGTTCTACTACCTGCGCGTCGTCAAGCTGATGTACTTCGACGAAACGGGCGAGTCCCCGGCCGACGCGGCGCGCAGCGCCGGCATGGATCTGGCGCTCGCGGCCAATGGCGAGATGCGCGTGCTGCTGTCGATCAACGGGCTGGCGCTGCTGGTGATCGGCATCCTGCCGCAGCCGCTGCTCGCGCTGTGCTACCTGTCGATCAAGAGCCTTTGAAGGGCAGGGATCTCACCGAGAGGTTGGTTTCCGGTGAGGAGGTCTATGCCGGCGGATTCTTCCGCGTGCAGCGCGACGTCGTCCGGCTCCCCGACGGAAAGACTTCGGTGCGTGAGTACATCCGCCACCCCGGCGCGGTCGGCGTCGTCGCACTGCTCGATGACGGCCGCGTCGTCCTCGAACGGCAATTTCGTTACCCGCACGGCCGCGACTTCATCGAAATCCCGGCCGGCAAGCTCGAGCCGGGTGAGCCGCATCTGGAGACTGGGAAGCGCGAACTGCTGGAGGAGACCGGGTACGTGGCGAGGGAGTGGACGCAACTCGGCGTGATTCATAACGCCATTGCCTACTCGGACGAGGGGATTGAACTGTGGCTTGCGCGGGGGTTGGAAAAGCGCGAGGCGCGGCTCGATGAGGGCGAGTTCCTCGAGGTGCTGGTGCTGCCGTTCGGCGATGCACTCGCGATGAGCCGCGACGGCCGCATCAGCGACGTGAAGACCATCATCGGGTTGCTCTGGACGCAGGGCCGGGTCGGGTAACGCCGATTTCCGTGGTGCGTGCAAAAATTCATATGAAGCGTGGTGCGCGTAGGTGTAGACTCCGTACGATATCAATGGTTTGTCAGGGGAAGCTATGGTCAATCATCAACGCCGTCGCTCGCCGAAGCTGCTCCATGTGAAGGCAGTCTCGCTGGCGGTTGCCGCGTGTTTCTCGGTTTCCGTGTCGACGGCATACGCCAATCCGAATGGATTCGCGGTGGTCAATGGGCAGGCCACTTTCAGTTACAACGGCAGCACGTTGAGCATCACCAACACGCCCGGGTCGATCATCAACTGGCAGGGTTTTTCGATCGGCGCGAATGAACTCACGCGCTTCATCCAGCAGTCGGCGGCAAGCTCGGTATTGAACCGGGTGGTGGGCGCCGATCCGTCGCGGATCCTGGGGGCGTTGCAGTCCAATGGGCGGGTGTTCCTGATCAATCCAAGCGGGATTCTGTTTGGCGCGGGCGCGCAGGTCGATGTGGCGGGGCTGGTGGCCTCGACGCTGAATTTGTCGAATGCCGACTTTCTGGCGGGGCGGCTTCGCTTCACCGAAGTGCCGGGGGCAGGCTCCGTCGTCAACCAGGGCTCCATCACAACGCCCTCGGGCGGGCAGGTCTATCTGATCGCACCGAATGTGCAGAACAGCGGCATCATCACCAGCCCGCGGGGCGAGGTGATACTGGCGGCAGGGCGCAGCGTGGAACTGGTGGATGCGGGCACCCCGGGGCTGCGGGTGGAGCTCATCGCGCCTGACAACGAGGCGGTGAACGTCGGGCAGATCATGGCCGCGAGCGGCAAGGTGGGCATCTACGCCGGACTGATCCGCGCTGGTGGGGCCATCAGGGCCGATGGGGTGGTTGCGGGTGAGAACGGCGCGATTCTGCTGAAAGCCACGCAGAACACCACTATCGACGCCGGCGCTACGATTACGGCCAACGGCGCGCAAGGCGGCAAAGTCACGATTCAGTCGGGCGACACGACGCTCGTCTCCGGCACGGTGGAAGCAAAAGGCAGCGAAGGGAAAGGCGGCACCGTGCAGTTGCTCGGCCATCTCGTCGGGGTAGCGGACAACGCGGTTGTAGATGCGTCCGGCCAGGCCGGCGGCGGCACAGTGCTCGTGGGCGGAGATTACCAAGGCCGCAATCCTGACGTGCAGAACGCCTACCGAACGTACGTGGGGCCGACCGCCTCGATCAACGCTGACGCGATTGCGAGCGGCGACGGCGGCAAAGTTATCGTCTGGTCCGACGACGCGACGCGGGTATATGGCAGCATCAGCGCGCGCGGGGGCGCGCAGTCCGGCGATGGCGGCTTCGTCGAGACCTCCGGCCATAGTCTGGAGGTCACGAGGGGACCGGATGTGGCTGCTCCGCGCGGCGCAGCCGGTACCTGGCTGCTCGACCCGGTTGACCTTGTGGTCGTTCCCGGAAGCGGGCGCGTCAGCAACACTGCGGCGCCGTTCTTCGATCCGCTGGCGGAAAGCTCAAGCATAGGCGTGGACCTGATCAACTCCCAGCTCGATTTCGGCAGCAACGTCATACTGACCACGACGAGCCAAGGGCCTGCCGACGGAGCGCAAGCTGGCAACATTACGGTGAGCGCGCCGATACTCAAGCAAGCGGCGACGACAACGGGGCCGGGAGGCGTCTTCATCGGCACGACCTCGCTCACGATGACGGCGCATAACAACATCGTTATCGATGGCGCGGGCAGCATCACGTCGACCGGCGATCCCCTTAATGTCATCCTCTCCGCCAACAATTTCTCCGGCACCGGCAACGGCGGTGTCACCGTTGGCGGCGCAATCACGTCCAACGGCGGCTTTGTCGATATTTCCGGCCGGGGCCCGATTGCGGTCAATGCTCCGATCAGCACGCTGCGCAATACCGGCGGCGGCAACAGCATATCGCTTTCGTCGAGCGCCGATGCCGTCAACGTCGCGGCGGCGATCTCGAGCGGCACGTCGTTCTCGGCAGACGGCTTCACCGGGGTTTCGATCAGCGGCCCGGTGACCAGCCCGAGCGGCGTGGAACTTTTTTCGTCCACCGGGCCGGTAATGGTCGGCGCACCCGTGTCGGGAGGATTCTTCGACGCCGAAACGTCCGGGCCGGGCGCAGTGTTGACCCTCGCCGCCCCGGTGACGAGCACCGGTGCTTTCCTCCTCGCCGACAACATGAACATCCAGGCGGCGCTCAACGCCGGCAGCGGCGGCATAACGGTGCAGCAAAGCACCAGCGGCCGACCGATGGACCTAGGCACCAACACGGCGGGAACGCTCGCGCTGACGCAGGCAGCGTTGAATGACCTGGTGACCAGCGGGTCGCTCAACATCGGCAGTTTCAACACGGGGGCCATCGCGGTCAGCGCGCCGCTCACCGCCACGCTGCCAAGCGCAGTGAGCGTGAACGGCAGCTCATTCACCCAGAACGCGCCGGTGAACGTTTCCGGCCCGCTTACCGTGACCACCGACAATGCCACGATCAACAGTACGCTCACCGCCGGTGGCAACGTCACGATCCAGCAGCGCTCGTTCTTCCGCCCGGTCAACCTGGGGGCCGCTGCGGATAGCGGGACGGCGCTCGATCTTTCCGCGACCGAGCTAAACAACATCGTCACGCCCGCAGCGTTGCGCATCGGCAATTTCTCCAGCGGCGCGCTGACCATCGTGAATCCGATCGCGCCGGCCAACGTGAGCACGCTTGCGCTTACGAGCGGCAGCCAGATCACCCAATCCGTGGGCGCTACGGTTACTGTCGCCAATCTCGCGCTGAATACTTCGGGCTCCGTGTCCCTGCCCGAGGCCAACAGCGTCGGTACGCTTGCCGGTTCTGCCAGCGGCTTCGGCGGGGCGTTCAGTTTCGCCAACGCCGCCGGCACACCGCTCACGATCGGCAGCGTGGACGGCACGAACGGCATAAGCTTCAACAACAACAATGGGACGATCAACCTGACCGCGGACAACCTGACCGTTGCGAGCCCTATTTCCGCGTTTTTCAGCAACGGTGCCGTTGTTATTCAGCCGGTGCTCGCGGCGACGAAGCTCGATCTCGGCGGTGCGGACTCGGCGGGAACGCTCGGGATATCGGCCGCCGAACTCGCGAACATTTTCGCGACCACGCTTACGTTTAAGGCCGACCAGGCCGACATCACTGCTGCGGTAGCTTCGTCGGCGAGCACATTGGCGATCGCTCCCAGGACCGCCGCCCGCGCATTGAATATTATCGCCGTCGGGCCCAAGACCGCGACCAACCTCGAGTTTCTGCCCACGGAACTCAGCAACGTCAGCGCGGGTACGTTCGTGCTCGGCGACGCGACCACCGGCCCGGTGACCGTGAACGCGGCCACCTCCATTCCTGGTGGCGTGGGCACTTTTGCGCTGCGCTCGGGCGATGCGGCCACCGGGATCACGGTCAACGCTGCGCTGTCTGCGAATAGCAGTCTCGCTCTGTTCGGCGACGCGATGGCACTGAACGCCGGCGTGAGTTCCTCAGGCGGCAACATCTCGATCACCACGAATACCGCCGCAAGGCCGATCGTCCTGGCCGGCGCCCCCGCGGCCGGCGCGTTGGTCCTGGACGCGACCGAGCTGGGTCAGCTCTCGGCGCCGAGCGGAACGCTGTTCATCGGAAACGCGGTTTCCGGGGCTCTGAGCGTCGGCGCCCCGGTTACTTTCGCCAACACCACCGTCCTCACTGCCAATGCGATGAGTATCGGTGGCTCGGTGACCACGACCGCCGGCGATATCACTGTCGCGCCCGGTGCCGCGCGGATCATCACGCTCGGCACCGACGACGTCCCGGGCTCGACGCTCGGCTTCCTGCCGGCCGAGCTCAACAATTTCCATCCTGCGGGCGTGCTGCGCATCGGCGACTTTACCAACACGAGTGGCATCAGCGTGACCGCCGCAATCGCCCCTGCGATAGTAGCTGCAATTGACCGCGACGAATGGGATAGGTGTCGGTTAGCTAGTAAATTCGGACAGCCTCATTATTTCCACGCACTGGCTAGAGTATTGCAGTCGCTAGGTAGACCAGAACTAGCAGAAGCACCAGCGCGCGCGTTGATCTACACAGCCGAGCCCGAAGATTGGCACGTAGACGGAATTGGAACTCATCACCTGAGTCGCGTGATGGCTTTTGGGCGTGGGGCCGGAACAGAAGCAGTTTTGCGATTCTTAGCTCGGATCGCCACAGCGACGTGGCTGGCGGGCCGATATGCCGAAGCACCTTCTTATGGGATTGCTAGCTCGCTGTTTACGCTGTGGGGATACTACGAAGGATCGGTTTTGGACCATTTCCGTATAGATGCTCTGAAAGCGCGTGTGGCCGTCGAAATGAGATACCTCAATATTTTAACGGCTGAATATCTTCTCCCAACCCTACAACTTCTTGGATCTGCCGCACTCGTGGGAGAGCACCTCGATGAG
>JBGOTT010000226.1:0-6961 GCA_041476585.1 Gammaproteobacteria bacterium
AGGTCTTCGAGTTTCTGTTTGACCGTCGCTTCCTTCCCAGGAAGGAAGCTGGCGCGCACCCGGTACGCGACGGGCCCCAGTCGAAGGTCGAGGCTGGCCGGCTGATATTGATCGTCCTGGATTGGTTCCAGGGGGAGAATTTCCCGGGTTACTCTGACCAGATATTCCAGCTCCTGCGAAGGCAATATCCCGGTCGTGCGAACCGCGCCGTCATCGATTCGCGCCGCGTGGGTCAACAAATCGTCTGAGGCGTTCACGGATGTCAAGCTCGTAGTATTTCGTGTGGCAATCCAAGCTGCAATCATGCCCTAAACCAGAAACAACGTCGCCAACCCCAGAAAGATGAAAAATCCGCCCGAATCCGTAAACGCAGTGATGATCACGCTCGACCCCACCGCCGGATCCTTGCCGTATCGCGCCTGCACATACGGAACCGCCACCCCCATCAGCGCAGCCAGCACCAGGTTGAGCGTCATCGCCAGGGTCATCACCGCCCCAAGGGCAACATTGCTGTAGAGCACGAACGCGATCACCCCGAGCAGCCCGCCCCACACCAACCCGTTCAACAACGCGACGCCGATCTCCTTCGACAACAGCTTGCGCCAGTAAGGCCCCTGGATTTGACCGAGCGCAATCGCCCGAACGATCATGGTGATGGTCTGGTTGCCGGAATTCCCGCCGATCCCGGCCACGATCGGCATCAGCGCCGCCAGGGCCACCAGCTTTTCGATCGAGCCCTCGAACGCGCCGATCACGCGCGAAGCGATGAACGCCGTCACCAGGTTGATCGCCAGCCACGCCCAGCGGTTCTTGAAGCTGTTCCACACCGGCGCGAAGATGTCTTCTTCCTCGCGCAGGCCTGCTTCGGCCAATCGGGTCTCGGAACTGGACTCGCGAATGTGGTCCACCACCGAGTTCACCGTGAGCCGGCCGACCAGCGCGCCGAACGCATCCACCACCGGCGCCGACACCAGGTCGTAGCGCTCGAACGCGCTCGCCGCGTCCTGCGCGCCGTCATCCGGGTGCAGCTTGACCGCCTCCGGCACCATCACCCGCGAAACGTCGAGTTCGAGGTCGGAAACGATCAGCCGAGCCAGCGGCAATGTGCCGAGAAGTTTTCGGGCGCGGTCGATGACGAACAACTGATCGGTATGGTCGGGCAATTCGTCCATGCGCCGCAGGTAACGGGTCACCGCCTCGAGCGTGACGTCGTCTCTCACCGTCACCATGTCGAAATCCATCAGCGCGCCGACGCTGCCCTCCGCGAACGACAGCGCGGCGCGCAACTGCGCGCGCTCTTCTGCGGTCAGCGACTGGACGACGTCGGCAAGAACCTCCTTGGGGAGGTCGGGCGCGAGGTCCGCAAGCTCGTCGGTCTCCAGCGTTTCCGCGATCGCCACCAGCTCGTCGGAATCCATGCTGGCGATCAGCGTCTCGCGTACCGCGTCCGAAACTTCCAGCAGGATCTCCCCGTCGCGCTCGGCCTTGACGAGATGCCATACCAGCAGCCGTTCGTTCAATGGCAGCGCTTCGAGCACGTAGGCGATGTCGGCGGGATGCAGCTTGTCGAGCCGCGTGCGCAACTCCACCAGGTGCAGCTTTTGCACCAGCTGTTCCATGAGTTCGCGGCGCGGCGATTCCTGGCGCGCGACCAGGCCCTCGACCTGCTTGTGGCGCGCGAGCAGCCCCTGCACCGCCTCCAAGTTCTCCTGCAGGTCCTCGATTTCCAGCCGGGTGGCGAGTTCTTCCATGTCCGGGGCGGATTTTAGAGAATGCTCAGGGAATCTGTGCGCCCGGCATGCGCGCAAGCAGGATCTCGGTCCGTTTCGCGATGAAGGGCGTGCTGCGGTTGTGGTCGTAGCGCCGCGGGGCGGGCAGGATGGCCGCCAGAAAAGCAGCCTGCTCCGGCGCCAGCGCGGCGGCCGAAACCCCGAAATGATGGCGCGCGGCCGCCTCCGCCCCGAACACTCCGGTGCCCCATTCGGCGACGTTGAGGTAGATTTCCAGGATTCGACGCTTGCTCATCGCCGTCTCGAGCATCCAGGTGATGGCCGCCTCCTGGCCCTTGCGCAGCCATGAGCGGCTGCCCGAGAGAAACAGATTCTTCGCCAGCTGCTGGCTGATGGTCGAGCCGCCCGCGACCACCTTGCCTTTCTTCTCGTTCTTGTCCAGCGCCTTCTGGATCGATTCCCAGTCGAAGCCTTCGTGGTCCACGAACTTCGCGTCCTCGGCCGCCACCACGGCGCGTTTAAGGTTGGCCGAAATGCGGTTGTAGGGAACCCAGGCGTGACGCAGGCCGGCCTTGGGGTCTTTCGCGTGTAACTCGGCAAGCCGCGTCTGCATGAAGGCGGTGGTCGGCGGGTCGTGGTCCACCCACCACCACACCTGCACGAAAAACCATCCTTGCACCGCCAGGAATATGGCGACGACCGCGCCGAAAGCGATGTAGAGGAACTTCACGCGCCGCGCAGTGCCGCGAGGACGGGCGCGGTCTCGGGGCGCACGCCGCGCCAGACGAAGAACGATTCGGCGGCCTGCTCCACCAACATGCCCAGGCCGTCGCTCGCCGCGGCGCCCGCCTCGCGCGCAACGCGCAGAAACGGCGTATCGCGGCCATAGACCATGTCGTAGGCGAGCGCCCCCTTGGCAAAGATCGCCCTCGGCAACGACGGGAGCTCGTCGCTCAGACCGGCCGAAGTGGCGTTAATCACCAGATCAAACTGCTCGCCCGCGAGTTCGGCGTAGCTGCCGCCCGTGGCCGGCGGAAAGCGCCCGGCGAGTGCGAGCGCCTTGCGCGCGGTGCGGTTGGCGATCGCCAAACGCGAGGGCCGCGCTTCGAGCAATGGCGCGACTACGCCCTGCGCCGCCCCGCCTGCACCCATCAGCAGCACGCGCTTGCCCGCGAGGTCGTAACCGAGATTGCGTTGCAGATCGCCGATCAGCCCGGCGCCGTCGGTGTTGTCGCCGTAGGGCACATCGGCGTCGAGCACCAGCGTATTGACCGCCTGCGCTGCGCGCGCCCGCACGCTGGTACGCGCGGCAAAGCGGAAGGCATCTTGTTTGAACGGCAGTGTCACGTTCGCGCCGCGCCCGCCCGCGGCGCGAAATTCGGCCACCACGCGCGCGAACCCGTCGAACGGCGCGAGGATCGCGTCATACTCGATTGCCTGACCGGTCTGCCGCGCGAACTGCGCATGGATCCACGGCGACTTCGAATGGGCGACCGGGTTGCCGATGACGGCATAACGGTCGGTCACCCCGTTATTCCGTCCAAATTTTGTCCCCAGGGCCGAAAAACCAGGTCCGGGTAATCACCAATATGTCGGTGTCGCGTTTTATGTCGTCCGGGAAGACGGCGTAGGGCGACGCCATGCGCACGATACGGAACGCCGCCTGGTCGAGCACCTTGAGCCCTGAGGAACGCTCGAGCTCGATCGTTTCGACGCCGCCGTCGGCGCGGATCGAGACGCTCAGGCGCAGGTTGCCGTAGAGCTTGCCGCGCGCCTCGGCGGGAAAGTTGAGTGTGCCTACGCGCTCGACCTTGGCGCGCCAGTCTTCCTCGTACTGAGCGAAGCGGTATTCCGTCGCGCGCGCGCCGATGAACTGCTTGCGCGGCCGCTTCTGGTACTCCTCGAGGCGCTTGTCGAGCTGCGCTTGCAGCCGCAGCGCGGCGAGCGACAGGTCCGCGAGGTCGCGCCCCGAAACCTGCTGCTGGGGCGTCTCAGTCGGCGCGGCTTGCGTTTCGCTCGGCACGCGATCGGATGACTCGCGCGCCTGCGCAAGCAATTTCTGCTGCCGCGCCTCGAGTTCCTGCTGGCGGCGCTTGGCCCTGGCCAGGTCCGAACCCGGGTCATCCGGCCGCGTGCTCGGCAGCGGCGTCTTCGCGCGGCGCCGCTCGTCCACATTGCCGCCGCCATCGAGGTTGGCCTGCGCGAGCGCCTCGCGTCTGGCGGGCTTCTGCTTGGTCTTGGCGTTGACGATGAATACGTCGAGCCGCTCGGAGTTCGCCTTGAAAGCGAGCCGGTCGGGGAAACGGAAGTGGACCGACAGCGCCAGCGCGTGCAGCAGGATTGATATGCCGACCGATACGGTGAGCAGCCGCGACTGGCGGTCCATTCCGGCCCACCAGTCGCCGACGCCCGGCATCGTCAGTGTTCCCGCCACCTGCAATATTGCTCCTCGTGGTTCCGGCAAGCTGCTAATTGTAGGCGCATTATCGGGATTCCTGCTCAACGGCGCCGAGCAGCGCGTGCGGCGCCGCATCCAGCGTTTCGCGCCAGGTCAGGGCGAGGCCGTGCTCAACCAGGTCGATCGGCCCGACCGCCAGCCGCACCCGCGCGCCCACGGGTAACTCCGGCAGCGAAGCCACGCGCCCGGTGAGCGGAAGCCGATCGATGCGCACCAGGTTCTCGCGCAGCACGCTCGCTTCGACGCTTTTGAGCTTCTCCTGAAGCAGCCAGCGCAGGCACCAGTACTGCTCCATCTGCCGCTGGAATTCGTCGTAGCGCGCGTACACGATCTCGAAGGCGCGCAGCGCCGAGAGCAGCGCCTCTGAAGTACGGGCAAACGGTGCGCGATCGCCGGCGAGGCTCGCCACGAGCTGCCACTGGTTGACGAGGTCCACGTAGCGGCGCAGCGGCGAGGTTATCCACGCATAGCACGCCACGCCCAACCCTTCGTGCGGTTCCGGATGCACCGCCATGCGCACCTTGCCTGCGCCCTGCGTGCGATAGATGGCCGCAACGTCGCGCTCGGCGAGCAGCTCGCCCCAGTTCGAGTTGGCGAGAATCATCAATTCGGAGACCAGCTGGTCGAGCGGCGCACCGCGCAGCCGTGGCTCGATGCTGACGCGATCGTCCTCGACGCGAAATGTGTAGTCCGTGATCCCGGCCGGCACGCTCGGCTTGCCGCGCCGCTTCTCCAGCGCCTGCGCGATGCGCCAGAGCACTTCCAGCTCGGCCTCGAACGCGAGCCCCGTACGCACGTTCTTCGGCAGCGTCTCGTTCAGGGCGGCGCAGATCTCGTGGCGCAGGTTGGCCGCAATGCGCACGCGCTCGAGCCGGGAGAACCGCCCGCGCAACGAGTAATCGCCGGGCGAAACGTCGAAGTACAGCGACACCACTGGACGCTCGGTGCCCGCGTCGAGCGAAAGTGCTGCGACGGCGTCGTCGGGCAGCATCGTAATCTTGTTGCCCGGCATATACACGGTGGACAGGCGCTCACGCGCGATCGCGTCGAGCGCCGAGCCCGGCGCAAAGCCGAGCGCCGGTGCCGAAATGTGAATGCCGAGTCGCCAGCCGCCACCTTCCAGCGGCGAAAGCGAAAATGCATCGTCGATCTCGGTGGTTCCGCCGTCGTCGAGCGAGAATGCCTCGGCCGCCGCCAGCGGCAGCCCGGCCGCGAATTCCGGCAGAGGGTGCGGCGCGAACGCCGTGCCCGCAGGAAAGAATTCAAACAGGAATCGCTCGAAGTGATAGGCATGCGTATCGCGCAACTCGCCGCACCGCTCGAACAGGCGCGCGACGCTCAACCCCGTCTCCTTGCACGCCGCCTCGAGCGCTTTGGTTTCGGGCTTGTTGCGGTCGGCCGCGTAGAGCAGTTCTGCGCGCAGCGGCCGCAACTCGGCGGGAAACTCCCCGCGCGCGAGCTGCGACGCCCATTCGGCAATCCGCTCCTGCTGCCGACGCTTCTTGTCCAGACCAGCGAGTGCAAGCTTCAGGGTTTGCTCTGGGGCGGCCTGGAAGCGCCCCTTGCCGCGGCGGTAGAAATACATCGGCGCGGCATGCAGCTTGAACAACACGCCGGCGGCTTCGATCGCGCTGGGTTCGCGCCCGACGTAATCACGCGCGAGCTGTGCGAATTCGAATTCGGCGGGCCCGCAGCACTGCCACAGAAAATCCGTGTCGAGCCCCGCAGCGTATTCCTGCGCTCGCGCGAGCAGCTCGGCCGGCGCCGGCGAATCGAAAGTCAGGACGACGTTCGACGCCTTGACCTTGCTGCGCCGGCCGTGCGGACTTTCGACCTGGTGGGAAGCAGGCGCAGACGCAAGCACGTTGCCGACCTTGAGCTCGCCGTCTTCCTCATAGAGGACGTGCATTGCGCGCCTGGAAAAAAGGGAGGCGCGATTATAGAAGGGATCGGCGCGGATTCACGAGTTATCGACCTTCCTTGAGCCGCGCGAACGCCAGAATGCGCGGCAGATGCTCAGGGAAGGATTGCAGGGTATGGTCGCCCCCGTCGCGCACCGACATGCGTGCGCCCTCGTACCTGAGCGCCGCTTCGCGCCAATCGAGCACTTCGTCGCCCGTTTCCAGCAACAACAGATACCGCTCGGGATCGATGCGCGGGGCTTCGAGCGCGCGCCACTGCGCGAGGTGCTCGCCAGTGAGCTGGTATTCGACGCCGGTGTGAAGATTCTTCTGCGTGCCGAGGTAGGCCTTGAGACCGATGTACGGACGGATCGCCGGGTTGATCAGCACCGCACGCGCGGCGTGTTTTTCGGCCAGCCAGGTGGCGTAGTAGCCGCCGAGCGAACTGCCGACGAACGTAACGCGAGAAATGTCGTGCCGCACCAGTTCGGATTCGATCACCTGGATCGCCTCGTTCGGCAGATCCGGCAGCGCCGGGCAGGCGAAACGTTCGCCGAGTCCGCGCGCCGACATCCATACGGCCATGGTGCGCGCCTTGTGCGAAGCAGGCGAGCTGTTGAATCCGTGCAGGTAGAGGATCACGCGTCCGCCTGGAGCCGTGCAATGAGCTTTTCGTGCACCCCGCCGAAGCTGCCATTGGACATTACCAGCACATGATCGCCCGGCCGTGCGTCGCGGGCCACGCGCTCGACCAATGCGCCGAGATCCGCGCCGCACCAGGTGCGCTCGGCGAGCGGCGCGAACACTTGCGCGGCGTCCCAGTCCAGGTTCGCACCGTAAACATAGATCCTGTCGGCGGCGGCGACGCTGCC
>JBGOTT010000227.1:0-6950 GCA_041476585.1 Gammaproteobacteria bacterium
GTGATTACCCTCAAGTATCGGCCCTCAAGCTCCGGAATCTGGCCCCAGAACCGGTGCCGATTTCCTTCCTGCGGCTCCGAGCGCAAGGGATTGTCGAGAACCCGCGTGCACCATTCCTTCTTCAGGTATGAGCGCTTGCGCAGGACCTCCTTTTCAAAGTACTCGGTGAACCGGTAGCCAGCCATTTGCGACAGGATACCGCGTCAATCAGCGCTGCCGGATGTTGCTGCTTAACGACCGCCTTCAGCGGCAGGAGAAAGCAAGCGAAGCGCCGCTTTCGACTGTCCGGTGCAAGGCATGGTTGGGCGCCGAGTCAAGCACGTTGAGCCTCCGGCCTCACCTCCTTCAGGAACGCTTCCATCTCGGCCACAGACCTCAGGTGATGAACGCGCTTGTGCTGGCGAGCCGCAGACACAAGTTCTCTGTACTTGGGCGTCAAGTGCCAGTGGCATAGCCAGAGCACACGATAACTGTTGATCGTGCTACTAAGCATTGGACTGCCCTCGGGCCACCCTTCCGGGGTTACAAAGAGGCCCTTGAACAGGCGCTTCGTCACCCACAGAAAGTGTGTGAACAACGGCAGATCGATGTAGACGAGCGTGTCCGCAGAGGCGAGGCGCTCCCAGGCAGACTTGCGGCAACCGTAGCCATCAATGATCCACGCGTCACGCTGCAACAACTCCGCGTGCGCCCTCAAATATTCGTCGTGCGGAACTTCGCCGCCGCCGGCTCGGTACTGGATCATGTCCAAGGGGTAGAGAGGAATGTGCGTCAGCTCCGCCAAGCTCTTGGCTAGCGTCGACTTGCCCCCACCGGTGTTCCCGAAGACGGCAACCTTCTTCACGTTACCCTTCCCAAGGCGCCCAACGTTCGCAGCCGCTGGCGCGCGCCCGATGGCAGATCAATAGGCACGGCGCCTCGCGCGCGTCCGTGTGGGCTGGGGGGTTAGCCCTCACGCAGCACCCGTGAAAGCCAAACGAGAAGTAGCGGCGGCGCGACGATTTCAGACCCCAACAACAGCACGACCGGTATTGGCGGCACGCCGTACGCAGCGATGGACACAAACCTTGCTGCCCCGGCAGCAAGGAAAACCCACAGAACGCATCGCAGGACAGTAGCGTACTTCGGAAGATCCGTGGCCGACAGATAAAGCAGGGCGCCATACAAGGTGAAGGCCACCCCGTAGAACCGATTCTGGCTGTCCAGCGCGGGATCGCTGAGCACTTCGGCGGGGACCTTAGCACCGAGCAGCACATCTGCGTCAAGACCCAGAGTGAGATGCAAGGCGCCGACAATAAAAAACACCGGCGCTGCAATCTTTAGGAAAAGAGACAAGTTACGCATCGAGTACTTTCGTGAGGGCTAACGTGGAAGCCACCGGCGCGCGGCCGATGACCGTTGCAAAGCACCGCCGCTTGCGCGCGTCCGGTGGGCTGCCAGGTTATGTCGCATCGGCGAACGCGAGAAGGTGCGAGACGTTTGCATGAAAGGTAGCCGTTGGGTCCGGCTGATCTGAGAAGGCCATGTAGTGGTGATAGACCTGAGCGTCTACGGCGCGGCCGGTGGAGCAGTGGTACCGAAACCATGCGCGGTCAAACGCGCGCCTGCGCCACCATGGAACGAACGGTCGAAATTCGGCAACAGCAGCCTGCAACGCAGGGAAAGCTGACCTGAGCATCGGATCGACGGCACCGCCGTCGCGAGGCCAGTTTGCGTGGTGTGGGTGCAAACCGTTAAGAGCACGCAGCACAGAAGCCCTGAAGTTGCCGCATGCGGTCGCGTAACGCGATTTGTGGGCATTGCGCCAAGCCACGTAGCCAACGAAGGTCGACCCTAAAACCGCGGCGGCAATAGCCAAGAAGTTGTTGACGACGAAATCTACCATTCACTGCCGATCATTCGCGGTGAGGCGCACTGAAGGAAACGCGCAGTGCTGATTCGTAAGCGTCGCTCTCCACCGCAGGGTTAGCCGGCCTTACAGCCGACTGCGGTGAAACGATTGGATACGGGAGTTCTATCGAGCGTCTTTGCCGCCATTCGATCGTGAGTGGTTTCTTGCTTAAGAGTTCTGACCACACACCACCAACTTTCGCTTCATACCTAGCCCCTGTCTTTGTCGCGACAACCCGCAACGGGCGATCAGGAGCGAGTGGAAACGGTGTCATTTCAAACGAGACGGCTGAGAAATCGATGTTTAGATCTCGCACCGTGCCCGTCTCGGTAGAGCAGTAATACGAATCAAGTATGAACTCCTTTTTCGCCGTGTCCAACGTCAGAATCGCGATGCGTGCTTCGGCCCAGAGCCGACCGTTCTCCCCACGACAAGCGTCTATATCCAAAGAGACGCGTCTAGAGGAGACGACACCATTTTCCACGACCGCGAAGAGCAGCGAGTTTATGCGGTGGCAGATTGGGTCCTTCGCTTCAGTGATGGCGGGCAACATCATCGCGACCACGAATCCGACCAACAACGCACGAATCATAAAAGAGGCCCTCCCTGTGTTCGCCGGCTAACCCTCTGTGCTGCGAACTACGACATAACCTGAATTGATTGGTAGATTCACTGAATAACATAGTTCTACGGTTTTTGGAGGTTTCGTCAACCGGCTATCGAATCAATGCGTTAGGGACATGTACGTATACACAGTACATTGCATATTGGTGCCCCCATGGGACAACGCCCTGATTCTCCGGAGATTTCATCCGACGAACCGCCAAAGCCGCGTCTGCGCGAGCGGTTACGGGTGGCGATTCGCACACGCAACTACAGCCGGCGCATGGAGAAGACGTATTGGTACTGGATCCTTTCGTTCATCCGCTTTCACGGCAAGCGCCACCCCGACGAGATGGGCGCCGAGGAGGTCGGGGCGTTTCTGAGCTGGCTCGCCACCGAGCGGAATGTGGCGGCGGCGACGCAGAATCAGGCGTTGCACGCGCTGCTGTTTCTCTACAAGCAGGTGCTCGGGAAGGAGCTTCCGTGGCTGGACGGAGTGGTGCGCGCCAAGCGTCCGGCGCGTCTGCCGAGCGTGTTGACCGAAGAGGAGGTGAAGCGGCTGCTGGCGCAGATGGACGGCTCTCTGTGGGTGATGGCGAGCCTCCTCTATGGAGCGGGCCTGCGGCAGGCGGAGTGCCTGATGCTCCGGGTCAAGGACGTGAATTTCGCGTACCGGCAGATCATCGTGCGCGACGGCAAGGGCGGAAAGGATCGCGTGACGGTGTTGCCTGAGAATCTGGTCGAGCCGTTGAAGACGCAGTTGGGCCGCGTGCGCATGCTGCATAACGCGGACCTCGCTGCTGGTTACGGCGAGGTGTGGCTTCCGCACGCGCTTTCACGCAAGTACCCTCGGGCCGGGTTCGAATGGAGTTGGCAGTTCGTGTTTCCGTCGAAGAATCGCTCAACCGATTCGGAGAGCGGAGTGATCCGGCGCCACCATGTCTATCCTGACACGCTCGGCCGGGCGGTGAACCGCGCCACGCGGGCGGCGAGGATTGTCAAGCCGGTGAGCTGCCACACGCTGCGGCATTCATTCGCGACGCACTTGCTCGAGCGCGGCTACGATATCCGCACGGTGCAAGAGCTGCTCGGGCACTCGAGCGTTGAGACGACGATGGTCTACACCCACGTAATGAACAAGGGTGCGCGGGGCGTGATGAGTCCGCTCGACCGCCGGACGTATCAAAGCAGGGTACACTTTGCCGACGGTGAATTCCTGGTACGGGTGATGGTTGATCCGGCGGATGATCCGCCCGTTGTGTTGACGGCCTAGCGCACGAGCCGGATCGCGAAGTACTGGCGGGTGAAATGAAGGTGCGCTACGACCCGAAGACCGACACGCTCACGCTCGTGCTTCGCTCCACGCCCGTGCACGAGAGCGACGAGGACAAGCCCGGAGTGATCCTCGATTACGACCGCGAGGGCAACATCGTGGGCATCGAGATCCTCGACGCCTCCAAGCGCGTCGAGAATCCGCACAAGATCGATTACGTTTCCGGCGCTGCCTGAGTCATTGCCGCTTCAACCAACCCCTCAGGCGACAGGTTGAACGTGCGCGCGAACCCCGCCACGAACCGCGCCTCGCGCGGAACGATCCGCCAGAACGCGAAATCCGGCAGCTCGAAGGTCACGCCCGCGTCCGGGTAACGCGCGAGCCAGGCCGCTTTCAGGCGCTCGAACTGCGCGCCTTCTTCGGTGAGCCGGGTGGCTTCGCCGCGCAGCGTGAGACGCGCCAGTTGCTGCGGGTCGCGCGACGGCGCGTCGGTTTCCTGGATCGAGAGTGCCACGCGCGGATCGTCCTGCATGTCCTGCGTGTGCCATGCGAGCCGGCTCACGCGCACGTGAAAAGCCGAAAAGTCCTGTTCCGGCAGGTACAGCACCATCGATGCATTGGGCGCGCCACCGCGCAGCGTCGCAAGCGACGCGGTGCGTGTCCGGCGCAGCAGCGATTGCAGCAGGGCTTGGGCTTCGGCGTCCATCGGCGGCAATTGTAGTATTCTCGCGCGGGCTTCCAGGATCCACCTTGCGCACCGGACTACCGTACGAAATAGGCATCGGCCTGCGCTACACGCGCGCCAAGCGCGGCAACCGTTTCGTTTCCTTCATCGCGGTGACTTCGATGGCCGGCATCGCGCTCGGCGTCTGGGCGCTGATCGTCGTTCTTTCGGTGATGAACGGCTTCCAGAAGGAGCTGCGCACGCGCATTCTCGGCGTGGCCTCGCACGTGCAGATCTCGGGCGACGCGGGGCGCCTCACCGACTGGCGCAAAGTGGCGAAGACCGCAGGTGAGCATCCGCGCGTGGTCGCAGCCGCGCCGTTCGTCAACGCGCAGGCGATGCTCACCTTCGGCCAGGCGGTGCGCGGCGCGATCGTGCGCGGCGTGCTGCCCGAGATGGAAGAGCGCGTCGCCGACATCGGCCGCCACATGAAGAGCGGCTCGCTCGAAGCACTGAAGCCGGGCGAATTCGGCATCGTGCTCGGCGTGGATCTCGCGCGCGCGCTCGGCGCCGTGGTCGGCGACAAGATCGCGCTGATCGCGCCGCAGGGTACCGTGACGCCGGCGGGGATCGTGCCGCGCGTGAAGCAGTTCACCGTGGCCGGCATCTTCCAGGTGGACCACTACGAATACGACGCCGGGCTCGCGCTGGTGCACCTCGAGGACGCGCAGCGCCTGTACCAGCTCGGCACCGATGTTTCGGGAGTGCGCCTCAAGCTCGACGACCTGTTCGCGGCGCGCACGGTGGCGCGCGAACTGATGGCGAAGCTCGATCCGGGCGTATTCGCGTCCGACTGGACGCGCAGCCACGCCAATTTCTTCCGCGCCGTCGAGATCGAGAAGCGCATGATGTTCATCATCCTGACGCTGATCGTCGCGGTAGCGGCGTTCAACATCGTCTCCACGCTGGTGATGGTGGTGACCGATAAGCGCGCCGACATCGCGATCCTGCGCACGCTCGGCGCGTCGCCCGGCTCGGTGCTGGCAATCTTCGTGGTGCAGGGCGCGCTGATCGGCGTGACCGGCACGCTGATCGGCGTGGCGAGCGGGATCGTCACCGGGCTCAACATCGACGTGATCGTGCCGGCGATCGAGCAGGTGCTCGGCTTCAAGTTCCTCGCCAAGGACGTGTACTTCATCGCCGACCTGCCCTCCGACGTGCAGGTGACGGACGTCGTGACCGTGGCGGTCGTCGCGCTCGCGCTCGCCTTCGTCGCCGCGATCTACCCGAGCTGGCGCGCCGCGCGCGTCAACCCCGCCGAAGCGCTGCGCTATGAGTGAACCCGTCCTCGCCTGCAAGGGACTGAAGAAGACCTACGCGCAGGGGCCGCTGTCGGTGCCGGTGCTGCTCGGCGTGGATTTCGAGCTGCGCGCGGGCGAGCGCGTGGCGATCATGGGCCGTTCGGGTTCGGGAAAAAGCACGCTGCTGCACCTGCTCGGCGGGCTGGACGCGCCCACCGGCGGCACGGTGTACGTGCGGGGAAAGGATTTCAGCACGCTGGCCGAAGCCGAGCGCGGGCGCGTGAGAAACGCCACGCTCGGCTTCGTCTACCAGTTCCACCACCTGCTGGCCGAGTTCACCGCGCTGGAGAACGTCGCGATGCCGCTGTTCATCCGGCGCACCGGCCGCGGCGAGGCGCTCGAGCGGGCGCGCGAGGCGTTGGCCGAAGTGGGCCTTGGCGAGCGCACGGCGCATCTGCCGGGCGAGCTCTCCGGCGGCGAGCGCCAGCGCGCGGCGTTTGCTCGCGCCCTGGTCACCGAGCCGGCATGCGTGCTGGCCGATGAACCCACGGGAAATCTGGATTCGCAGACCGCAGAAGCGGTGTTCGACACGATGCTGCGCGCTTCGAACGCGCACGGCACCGCATTCGTCATCGTCACCCACGACGCGTCGCTCGCGGCGCGCGCCGAGCGCATCATGGAGCTGCGCGACGGGGTGCTGCGTCCGGCCTGAGGCCGTCGCCCCCGAGCGTCTTGGTCGGGGGCCCAGTCGACGCAACGCGTCCCCGCCTGCGCGGGGACGACAAAGGTCAGGTCGCGACGCGGCGCTCCAGCGTCTGGCGGCCCTCGGGGTGCGCCATCACCACCAGCGTGCAGCCGGGATCGAGAACGAAGTCTTCGCGCG
Organism: Gammaproteobacteria bacterium; assembly: GCA_041476585.1. Classification (GTDB taxonomy): domain Bacteria; phylum Pseudomonadota; class Gammaproteobacteria; order Burkholderiales; family SG8-39; genus JADGRQ01. The sequence continues at coordinate 6,616 of JBGOTT010000227.1, forward strand.
GGTTGAACACCCAGCGCTCCCTCGCGCGCACGGCGAGCACGATGTAGTCGCGCGAGGGCGGCGCGACCTGCAGCAGCCCGCGCGGCGCGAAACCCTCGGGGATGCGCACTTCCTCGACGCGCAATTTCTCGTCGGTGCGCAGCATTTCGTCGAGGAAGCTCACCACCGTCGGGCGGATCATGCTCGAGGCGATGCGCATGCCGCCGGTGAAGTCGGGCGATACGATCGCGTCCGCCCCGACGCGCTTGAGCTTGTCGATGTTGCGCACCTCGTGGCAGCGCGCCACCAGCCGCGCCTGCGGGCCGAGCTGCTTGGCCGAAAGCGTGATCAGCACA
>JBGOTT010000228.1:0-6926 GCA_041476585.1 Gammaproteobacteria bacterium
GCGTGCCGTCGAGCATCGTATACAGCGCCTTGCCCTGCTGGTCGCACAGCACCGGCCGGCCGATGTTGCAGTAGTGGCAGCGGCCGCACATGTAGATCCAGTTCGCCAGAACGTGATCCCCGACCGCGAGTTCGGTAACGCCTTCGCCGGCTTCGATCACCGTACCCGCCGCCTCGTGCCCGAGGATCAGCGGCAGCGGCAGCGCGATCGTGCCATTGGTTCCCGACAGGTCGGAGTGGCACACGCCCACGGCTTCGATCTTCACCACCACCTCGCCGCGCCTGGGCGAATCGAAGGTCACTTCCTCGACCAGCACGGGCTTGTTCAGCTCGCGTGCGACGACTGCCTTTCCCTTGCGTGCCATGCTGCGAAACCTCCCTGATTGGATATCACCGGGCAGTATAATCCACGCCCTGTTTGGTTCACTGCGTCCTCATCATTCCCTGGATTCCACCATGCTGATCCGCGACAAGTTCTACATCAACGGCCAATGGGCCGCCGCCAGTTCGAAGGAGACGATCGATGTGCACAACGCCGGCACCGGCGAAGTGATGGGCTCGGTCCCGGCCGGGACCGAAACCGACATGAACGCCGCAGTACGCGCGGCACGCGTGGCGTTCGACGGCTGGTGCCAGTTGCCGGTGGCTAAGCGCGCCGAGTTCCTGGCGAAAATCTCCGCTGGACTCAAACAGCGCGCCGAGGAACTTGCCAGGACCATCGCGCAGGAAGTCGGCATGCCGATCAAGCTGGCAGGCCGCATCCAGGCCGGTCTGCCGATCGCGACTTTCGCCAACTACGCGAAGATCGCGGCTGAGTTCGCATTCGAGGACAAAGTCGGAAACTCGGTCGTGTTGCGCGAACCCGTGGGTGTGGTCGGCGCGATCACACCGTGGAACTACCCGCTGCACCAGATTGCGCTGAAAGTGGCGCCTGCGCTCGCCGCGGGCTGCACCGTGGTGCTGAAGCCATCCGAAATTGCACCGTTCAACGCCTTCATCCTGGCCGATGTGGTGCATGAAGCCGGGCTGCCGGCGGGCGTGTTCAACCTGGTGACCGGGTTCGGCCCGGTCGTGGGCGAAGCGCTGGTGAAGCACCCGGAAGTGGACATGATCTCGTTCACCGGCTCGACGCGCGCGGGCAAGCGCATATCGGAAGTCGCCGCACAGATGGTAAAGCGCGTGACGCTCGAACTGGGCGGCAAGTCTGCGTCGATCATCCTCGACGATGCCGATCTCGCAGCCGCGGTGAAGGGCACGGTCACCAACTGCTACCTCAATTCCGGCCAGACCTGCACCGCGTTCACGCGCATGCTGGTGCCTGAATCGAAATACGCGGAAGCCAAGGCGATCGCCGCCGAAGTGGCGAAGGCATTCGCGCCCGGAGATCCGATGGCGGAAACCACGCGCCTCGGGCCGCTCTCCTCGCGGATGCAGCTCGAACGGGTGCGCGGTTACATCAGGAAGGGCATCGAGGAAGGCGCGGAACTCGTGGCCGGCGGCGCCGAGGCGCCCGAAGGCGTTGCGCGGGGCGGCTACTTCGTCAAGCCCACGGTTTTCGGCAAAGTAAATCCGAAATCCACCATCGGGCAGGAGGAAATCTTCGGGCCGGTGCTCTCGATCATCACCTACAAGGACGAGGAAGACGCGATCCGGATTGCGAACGACACCATCTACGGCCTGGCGGGCGGAGTCTGGTCGAAGGACGAAGCACGCGCGCAGAAGGTAGCTCGCCGCATGCGCGCCGGGCAGATCGACATCAACGGCGGGCCGTTCAACATCAATGCGCCGTTCGGCGGCTTCAAGCAGTCCGGCCACGGCCGCGAGGCCGGCAAATACGGGCTGGAAGAGTTTCTCGAGTACAAGTCGCTGCAACTCAAGGCCTGAGGTCATCCGATGAGCGTCAAACAGCTTTTGGATCTCTCCGGCCGCATCGCGCTGGTCACCGGCGGCTCGCGCGGGCTCGGCCTGCAGATCGCCGAGGCGCTGGGCGAAATGGGCGCGAAGCTCGCGCTCACCGCGCGCAAGCAGGGCGAACTCGACGAAGCGGTCGCGCACCTGAAAAAGATGGGCATCGATGCGGCCGCGTGGGTGTGCGACATCGGCAAGCGCGAAACGATCCCGGTCGTGTTCGACCAGGTGCTCGCGAAAATGGGCAAGGTCGACATTCTGGTGAACAACGCAGGCGCCGTATGGGGAGCGCCGGCAGAAGACCACCCGCTCGAGGCCTGGGACAAGCTCGTCGCCCTCAACCTGGTCGGCGGTTTCGTGATGGCGCAGCAAGCGGCCAAGAAATGCATGATCCCGGCGAAATGGGGGCGCATCGTCAACGTGGCCTCGGTCGCAGGCCTGATGGCGAGCGACCCGGCGGTGGTGCGCACGGTGTCCTACAACGCTACCAAGCACGGCGTCGTCGGCATGACCAGGCAGCTCGCGGCCGAATGGGGCGAGTACGGCATCACCGTGAACGCGATCTGTCCGGGATTCTTTCCCTCGAAGATGACGCACGCCACGCTCGACACGACCGGCGAGGCGGTACGCAAGGTAACGCCGACGCGGCGCCTGGGCGGACCCGAGGACCTGAAAGGGCTCGCCGTGCTGCTCGCTTCGGAAGCGGGGCGCCACATCACCGGCCAGGCGATCGCCGTGGACGGCGGCGCGATTCTGATCTGAAGGCCTTCGGCGATGCAATCGCTCGAGGCGGTCAGCGAGTTTCTGAAAAAGATTCCGTTCTCGCAGCACCTTGGCATCCGCGTCGAGTCGCTGGAGAAAGGCGTCGCGCGGCTGTCGATCGAGATCAGGCCCGAGTTCACCACCAGCTGGGGCAGCGCGCACGGCGGATCGATCCTCTCGCTGCTCGACGTGACCCTGTCGATGGCGGCGCGCACGCTCTACGATCCGCCGCGCTCGATCATGACCATCGACCTCTCCACATCGTTCATCGGGACCAGCAAGGGCGTGCTGCGCGCCGAAGGCCGTGTGCTGCGCGCAGGGCAGACCACCATCTTCTGCGAAGGCGAGGCGCGCGACGCTGAAGGCGAGCTGGTCGCCAAGGCGATCGGCACCTTCCGCGCGCGCGCTTAAGCAGTAGGCCGCGCGCGCTTAAGCCTTTCAGCGCTTCGGTGCCTCGAGCCCCCCGAGGTAGAAGCGGTTCCATGTCGGGGTGATGATCAGCTCGTTCACGCAGGCGCGCGCCGGCAGCATCGCGAGGTACAGGATCGTCACGCCGAGGTCCTCGGCCTGCAGCATGCGCGCGCGGTCTTCCTTCGAAGGCGGCACCGGGCGCTTTTCCAGGATCGGGGTCGCGACCTCGCCGGGCAGCACCGAGGTCGCGCGGATGCCGTTGATGCATTCCTCCATGTTGATCGACTCGGAGACCGCGATCACGGCGCGCTTGGTGGCGTTGTACGCCGGGCCGGTGAGCTGACTCGCGTAGCGGCCGGCCCAGGAGGCGATATTGATAATGAGGCCGTCTTTCCTCGCCCGCATTCCCGGGATCGCCGCGTAGCAGCAGTAGAACAGACCGGAAAGATTGATCGCCACGACATCGTCCCAGCCTTCCACCGTCATCGTCTTGAGGTTGCGCTTGCCCCCGCCGATGTTGGTGCCGGCGCTGTTGACCAGGATGTCGATGCGGCCGTGCCGCCTCTCGATGTCCGCCGCAGCCGCTGCGACCGCTTTCTTGTCGGCGACGTCGAGCAGAACTGCTTCGACCTTGCCTGCAGCTTTCAATTGCTTTTCGGCTTCGCGCAGCGTTTTTTCGTTCCTTCCCGAAATGACGACGAAAACTCCCGCTTTTGCAAGCTCGGCCGCTCCCGCCAGACCAATTCCGCTTCCGCCGCCGGTGACCCAGGCGACCTTTCCCTTCAGATCAGCGCCTGGCATATTGAGTCGCGCCGAACAAGTTTTCCTTCTGCTCCTTGGTCATCTCGGCGCGACGCCGATCGGCGAGCACTGCGAGCGCGCGCTGCACCGCCGGGCGCTCGAGGATCGCGTCGCGCCAGCGCTTGAGCGCCGGGTACTCGCCGATTTCGACCCCCTGGCGCTCGGGAAATCGGAGCCACGGCACCGTCGCCATGTCGGCGATGGTGTATTCGTCGCAGGCGAGGAATTCCGATTCCTTCAGCCGCCGGTCGACGACGCCGTAGAGCCGCTTGGCCTCGTTGGCGTAGCGGTTCATGGCGTAAGGAATCTTCTCCGGCGCGTAGCCGAGGAAATGGTGCGCCTGGCCGAGCATCGGGCCGATGTGGCCCATCTGGAACATCGTCCACTGCATGACCTGCCAGCGCTCGCGCAGGCCTTGCGGCAGGTAGCACCCGGTCTTCGAGGCGAGATAGAACAGCATCGCGCCGGACTCGGCGAGCGCGAACGGCTTGCCGTCCGGCCCTTCGCTGTCCACCATCGCAGGCATCTTGTTGTTCGGGGAGATCTTCAGGAACTCGGGCTTGAACTGGTCGCCGGCACCGATGTCGATCGGATGCACGCGGTACGGCAACCCGGTTTCTTCGAGCATCATGTGGATCTTGTGGCCATTGGGCGTCGGCCAGGTGTAAAGGTCGATCATCTGTCTGCCTCCTTTTCTTTGTAAGCAACGACGGTTCCGGAAATCTTGTCATGCCAGCCCTGCTTGCGCCGATCGACGCCGATCCAGATGAAGCCCAGGCCGAGCGCGAACATCGAAACGAAATACCCCGCGAATCGAACCAGCAGTTGCAGGGTGGATGGCTGCGCGCCCGTACGCGCGTCCAGGATGTTCGCCCCAATCACCATCTTACCCGGCGTAGAACTGCGAAATTTCCAAAACGCGAGTAACGCGGCGATGGGCAGCACGACCTGGATCAGGAAATCTGCGGGACCAGCAAACCCCGACCGCGCGATCACGTTTGTCAGGTTCACGTCACGGCCATCAGTGGCGTCCCGGAGAGTTCCGTCGAGCGCAACGGCCAACGTCTCCCAGTCACGGTAGTCATGAACCGCGTAGAGCAACAGCGTCAGCACCGCCAAAACAATCACGGAATCGATCAGGAATGCGACGAATCGCATCCAAAAACCCACGTACTCGAAGTGCCGCGTGGTGGGTTCAGGCAAGCTTGACGAGCTGCTTGCCGAAGTTCTGTCCCTTGAGAAGGGCGATGAATCCCTTGGGCGCATTCTCGATGCCCTCGACCACCGACTCGCGGTACTTGATGCGTCCGGCGGCGACGTGCGCAGCGAGGTCCTTCAGCGCCTCGCCGTAGCGGTCCTTCCAGTCGAACACGATCATGCCCTGCACCTTGATGCGATTGACCAGGATCGCGCGGAACATTTTCACGCCGTACGGCTCCGTCGTGTTGTATTCGGCAATCAGACCGCACACGATCATGCGCGAAAACGGGTTCATCACGCGCAGCAGCACGTCGGTCATCTCTCCGCCGACGTTCTCGAAATACACGTCCGCGCCCTTCGGACAGGCCTCCTTCAGGTCGCGCTGCAGGTTGCCCGCCTTGTAGTCCACGCAGGCATCGAAACCCAGCTCCTTCACCACGTAATCGCATTTGGCCGCCCCGCCGGCGATGCCCACCGCGCGGCAACCCCGGATCTTCGCGAGCTGCCCGACCACGCTGCCGACAGCGCCTGAGGCCGCAGAGACAACCACCGTATCGCCGGGCTTGGGCTGGCCGATCTCCTTCAGACCGAACCACGCGGTCAGGCCGGGCATGCCGAGGACGCCGACGTAATACGAAAGCCGGGCGCGATCCCCGTCCACCTTGCTGATCTCGCCATCGCCGCTGACGCAGCCGTAGAGCTGCCATCCGAGCCGCGTCAGGACCTTGTCGCCCGGCTTGTATCCCGGGCGTCTTGATTCGATCACTTCGCCGACGGTCTGGCCTTCCATCACCGCGCCGATCTGCACCGGTGGCACGTACGACTTCACGTCATTCATGCGCCCGCGCATGTACGGATCGAGCGAGAGCCAAAGGTTTTTCACCAGCACTTCGCCGTCGCCCGGGTGCGGCAGGGGCGCGTCCTCGAACCTGAAATTGTCTTCGCTCACCCAGCCGATGGGACGGCTCGCGAGCACGATGCGCTTGTTGTTCATGACAGCTTCGAGAAACGCTCGAGATGGTGCTCCGCGTCGCCGAACTGTTGCGCGATCATCGTCAGTCGCCGGAAGGTGTGGCTTACCTTCAGTTCCTCGGTCATGCCCATGCCACCGTGCAATTGCACGGATTCCTGCGCCACGTGGCGGCAGGCCTCGGCGATGCGCACCTTGGCCGCCGAAATGGCACGTTTGCGATCATCGGCGCTCTCCGCGATGTCGGCCTTGCTTGCCGCGAGGCAGGCCATCGAGCGGGCCTGTTCGGCGCTCACGAACATGTCGACCATCCGGTGCTGCAGCGCCTGGAAAGTGCCAATCGTCACGCCGAACTGCTTGCGCGTCTTGAGGTACTCGAGCGTGGCGTCGTTCGCCGACTTCATCGCGCCGACCGCCTCCGAGCAGATGAGCGCAGTGGCAAAGTCCATCACCTCTTCGATCACCGGCAGCGCACCGCCCTCGGCGCCCACCAGCGCATCGGCGCCGACCTTCACGCCCTTCAGCTCGACATCCGCAGCGCGCTGCTCATCGAGCGTGCGGTAGGACTTGAGCACCACGCCCGGCGCCTCGCGCTCGACGAGGAACAGGCTGACGCCCTTCGCATCCGCGACGTTGCCCGAAGTGCGCGCCGACACCACCAGCTTGTCGGCGCAGGGCGCGCCGAGCACCACGCATTTCTCACCGTCGAGCTGCCAGCCGCCGCCCGTTTTCTTCGCCGTGGCCGCGACATGCGCGAGGTGGTAACGCGAGCCGCGCTCGGTCTGCGCGAACGCGAGCTTCAGCTTTCCTTCGAGCAGCGCCGGCAGGATCGCTTTCTTCTGCGCATCGCTGCCCGCACGCGCGATCAGCTGCCC
>JBGOTT010000229.1:0-6891 GCA_041476585.1 Gammaproteobacteria bacterium
CACACCCGCTGGATGACGAGTATCACAAGGCGCGCTCTGCCGTCTGGGACGCAATCACCGTGCCCTTTCTGTCCGCCGCGAATTGGGGTGGCCAGGGGCTGCACCCGCGCGGCAACTTCGAGGGCTTCGTGCGCGCGGCCTCGAAGGACAAATGGCTCGAAGTGCACGGGATCGAGCACTGGACCCATTTCTACACCGACTATGGCGTCAGGCTGCAGAAGCGGTTCTTCGATCATTTCCTGAAAGGCGCGGACAACGGTTGGAACAAGCAGCCGCGCGTGCAGTTGCAGGTTCGGCATGTCGAGCGTTTCGTCGAGCGGCACGAGGAGCAGTGGCCGATCGCGCGCACGCGCTGGACGAAGTTCTACCTCAACCCCGCCGATCACAGCCTGAGCCGTGAGCCCGTAAAGATTTCGGGCGGCATCACGTACGATGCGCTCGGCGATGGCGCCACCTTCGTCTCGGCGCCGCGCGAAAACGCAATCGAGATCACCGGGCCGCTGGCGGCAAAGCTCTTCGTTTCATCATCCACCACCGACGCAGACCTGTTTCTCGTATTCCGGGTGTTCACCCCGGATATGCGGGAAGTGGTTTTCCAAGGGGCGATCGACCCGCACACGCCGGTCGCCCAGGGCTGGCTGCGCGCCTCGCACCGCAAGCTCGACCCGGAGATTTCGAAGGCGCACAGGCCCTACCATACGCACGACGAGCACCAGCCGCTCAGGCCCGGCGAGGTGGTGCCGCTCGAGATTGAGTTGTGGCCCACATCCATCGTCGTGCCAGCCGGATATCGGATCGCGCTGAGCGTTCGCGGACGCGACTACGAGTGGGGCAAAGCGACCGGTGCGCGACTTTCGAATTTCAAGAACGAACTGCGCGGCTGCGGACCGTTCCTGCACGATGACCCCCGCGACCGCCCGGCAGCGGTTTTCGGCGGCAGGAACACGCTGCATGCCGGCCACGAGCAACAGTCCTACATTCTGGTTCCGGTCATTCCCGGCAAGAACTAGGTCCGCAAGCCCGAGGAGGCATGCCATGACAGTGCAGCTCTATGGATTCTGGCGCTCGCTCGCCACTTACCGCGTTCGCACGGCGCTTGCGCTGAAGGGCGTCAAGGCCGAGGAGATTTCAATCAATCTGCTCCAGGGCAAGCAGTTTTCCGACGCATACAAGGCGGTCAATCCCCAGAGTGTGGTGCCGGTGCTGGTGATCGATGAGGGGCCGCCGCTGTATCAATCGATGGCCATACTCGAATATCTGGAAGAAACCTGCCCGCATCCGGCACTGCTGCCGAAGGACGCGCGGGGGCGCGCGCGTGTTCGTGGACTGGCGCAGATTGCCGTGGCCGACGGCCATCCGATTATCACGCCGAGAATTCGCAACTATCTCGAAACCGAGCTGCACCTGGATGAAGCCGCGCGTAACCGGTGGTGCGCGCATTGGATGCTCAAGGCGCTGGAGGCCATCGAGGGGCACCTGACAAAGGAACGGGAAACCGGCCGTTTCTGCCACGGCGACGCTCCGACCCTCGCCGACATCTGTCTCGCATCGCAGGTGATCGGCGCGAAGAATTATTTCAACTGCGACACCTCGGGCGTGCCCGCCGTGATGCGCATTTTCGGCGCATGCATGGAAATCGACGCGTTCGACCGCTCGCAGCCGCTGAAGCAACCCGACGCACCCCGTAGTCCTGCCCATTGACGTTGTCCGCACCGAAGCGAGGAGAGCACCATGGCAATCACGCGGAGAAGATTCATTCAGGCGGCCGGCGCCGGAATCGGCGTCTCGGCACTCAGTTACCCCGCGGTCCTGCGCGCGCAGGGCGACTCCGTCCGGCTCGGCCTGCTTACCGTCAAGACCGGGCCGCTCGCCTCGGGCGGCCTGGACATGGAGCGCGCGCTGGTGATGTACCTGCGCGAGCGCGGCAACACGATCGCCGGGCGCAAGGTCGAATTGTTCGTCGCCGACACGGCCGGCGTGGCCGCCACAGCACGCATCAAGACCCAGGAACTGGTGGAGAAAAATCGAGTCCACGCGCTGACCGGCCCGCTCGACGCGGGCTCCGCGCTTGCGATTGACGACTACATCCGCGATCAGCAGATCCCGACGATGTCGGTCGCCGCTGCCGAAGACATGACCCAGCGCAAACCCAATCCGTGGTTCGTGCGCGCGACCTCCACCTCGTCTCAGTGCGCCCACGGAATGGCCGATTACTGCGCCAAAGTGCTCAAGTACCAGCGCATGGCGGTGATCGCCGACGACATTCCTTACGGCCATGAAATGGTGGCAGGCTTCCAGCGCGTGTTCGAGGAGGCGGGCGGCAAGATCGTGCAGAAACTCTTTCCGCCGCTCACGGTGCCCGACTACGGCACCTATCTGGCGCAGATGAACCAGAAAATAGACGGCATTTTCCTCGGCTTTGCCGGCTCGAACGGGTTCCGCTGGCTGCGTCAATTCAATGAATACGGCCTGAAGGGAAAAACCAATGTGGTTGGCGGCATGACCGCGCTCGACGAAGGGGTGCTGCGCAACATGGGCGACGAGGCGCTTGGGATCCTCACCGCCTGCTGGTACTCGGCCGAAATCGACAACCCGATCAACCGCAAGTTCTCGCCGGCCTTCCGCGCCGAAGCGAAATACGATCCGGGCTTCTACGCCGCGGCGACTTATACGAATGGAGCGGTCTTCCAGGCCGCGCTGGAAGCGGTTAAGGGCAGAATCGAGGACAAACAGGGGTTCATGAAGGCGCTGCGCGCGCTCAAGGTGGACACCTGCCGCGGTCCGGTCTCGTTCGACACGTACGGCAACGTGGTGGGCAACGTCTACATCCGCAAGGTCGAGCGCAAGGAAGGCCGGCTGGTCAACTCGGTCGTTCACACCTATCCAAACGTCAGCCAGTTCTGGACCTACAAGCCGGAGGAATTCCTCAAGAACCCGGTGTACTCGCGCGACTGGCCGCCGGCGAGAAATCTCGAGTCCTGATCTGATCGGCACGCGCCGCCCCGGGGGATTTCCGTCTCCGGCCTGCGCGCAATTCATGCAGTTCTGGATCATCCAAACCCTGAACAGCCTGGCCCTGGGCGGTCTGCTGTTTCTGTTGTCATCCGGGTTTTCGCTCATTTTCGGATTGATGCGCATCGCCAATCTCACGCACGGCGCATTGTTCATGCTCGGCGCGTATGTTGGAGTTTCGATTCTCAAGTACGTGCCCAACCTGTGGCTCGCGGCGCTCCTCGGCGGGTTGATCGTGGCGGCGTTCGGGGGGCTGCTCGAGCGATTCATCCTGCGTGCGCTCGCCGGCAACGCGCTGGGTCAGGTGCTGGTCACCCTCGGCGTTGCATTCATCATCGCGGACGTCTGTCTCATCGTCTGGGGCGGCGATCCGATCCCGGTGCCGACGCCCGAATCGCTGCGACGACCGCTTATCGTCGCAGGCGTCGCTTTCCCGACCTATCGCCTGGTTGTGATCGGGATCGCCATCGTTACCGCCATCGTGCTTTACCTGCTCATGGAGCGCACCCGGCTCGGCGCGATGATCCGGGCGGGCGTGGACGACATGCAAATGGCGCGGGCAGTCGGGATCCCGGTGTCGCGGCTTTTTACCGTTGTTTTCTGCCTCGGTTCGGCGCTCGCGGGCGCCGGCGGGATCATCGGCGGGCCGATCCTGTCGGCCTACCCCGGGCTTGACTTCGAAATGCTGCCGCTCGCGCTGATCATCGTGATCCTCGGCGGGGTCGGCAGCCTGGTCGGCGCGTTCATCGGCAGCTTCATCATCGGGTTCATCTACACCTTCGGCTCGGCGCTGCTGCCCGATCTTGCGTATGTCATCCTGTTCCTGCCGATGATCTTCGTGATTGCCTTCCGCCCGCAGGGTCTGTTCGGACGGTCGGGCACATGAGGCGTGTGGCGTGGGGCGTCATCGCCATCGTATTGGCCGGCATTCCGCTCGTCGCGGGCAGTTACTACATCAACTTCACCAGCCAGATTTTCATCGCTGCGATTTTCGCCGCCAGCCTCAATCTTCTGGTGGGCTACGGCGGTCTGCCGTCGCTTGGCCATGCATCGTACCTCGGCGTGGCAGCCTATGTCTCGGCCTGGCTGTACCTCAAGCTCGGCCTCGCGCACTGGATGACGGCGCCGATTGCCCTCGCCGCGACCACTTTGATGGCCGGCCTGTTCGGCCTGATCGCATTGCGCGCGACCGGCCTGGGCTTTTTGATGCTCACGCTGGCGCTTTCACAGGTGCTTTGGGGCACCGCATACCGCTGGGTTTCGGTGACCGAAGGCGACAACGGACTTCGGGGGATGACGCGACCGGCGCCGTTCGGCATCACCCTGGACGAGCCGGCGGCCTTCTACTATTTCGCCCTCGCGATCACCCTGCTCGCACTTTGGCTTATGGCGAGGTTCGTCGGCTCGCCGTTCGGGGCGACGTTGCGCGGCACGCGCGACCAGGCGCGCCGCATGACCGCGCTTGGGCACAACGTCTGGCTGATCCGCTGGATCACGTTCGTCTACTCGGGCTTCTGGGGCGCTGTATCCGGCCTGCTGTTCGTCTATTACCACAAGTACATCCATCCCGCGTCGCTCTCCCTGACTTCTTCGGCCGAAGGCCTGATCGGGGTGATCGCCGGCGGCTCGGGCACGCTCGCCGGACCGCTGATCGGCGCCGCAATCGTCATGATCCTCAAGAATTACGTCTCGTCCTATATCGAGCGTTGGAACATGCTGCTCGGCTTCGTATTCGTCGGCATCGTGATCTTCATGCCCGATGGCCTGGTGCCCGGGATTCGCCGGTTGTGGTCGCGCTGGAAGGCAAGGCGATCATGACGGCCGCGCTCTCGATCACCGACCTGAAGAAAGCGTTTGGCGGCCTGCCGGCGGCAAACGACATTTCGCTCGAAGTCATGCCGGGAGAACGGCGGCTGATCATCGGACCGAACGGCGCCGGCAAGACCACGCTGTTCAACCTGATCACGGGGGATCTCAGGTCGGACAGCGGCGAAATCCGCCTGTTCGGCAAGGACGTCTCGCGTCTCCTGCCCCACCGCCGGGCTCACCGCGGCCTGGCACGGACCTACCAGATCATCACGCTGTTTCACGGGGATTCGCTGGAGCACAACATCGCGCTGTCGTTGCTCGGCCTGTCGCCGATACGATGGAGCGCATTCCGGCCGCTTGCGGCACATGCCCACCTCTACGAGGAGGCGCGCGGCGTGCTAAAACGCGTGGGCCTGGGGCATCTCGCCGACCGGCCGATCGGCGAAGTGTCGTACGGCGAAAAGCGCCGCGTCGAGATTGCCATGGCGCTCGCGCAAAAGCCCAGGCTGCTTCTGCTCGATGAACCGCTTGCCGGCCTATCGCGCGAGGAACGAATTTCAGTCACTGAATTGATCGCCGCCATTCCGCGCGAGGTGACTGTGATCTTGATCGAGCACGACATGGACACGGCGCTCGAGTTTGCCGAACGGATCACCGTCCTTCACTATGGCTGCGTCATCGTGGAAGGCACGCGCGCCGAGGTGGTCGCCGACCCGAAAACCCGTGAGGTGTACCTTGGTGACTGAAGCTCTCGGTCTTTCAGCAGTCAACGCGCTATACGGAGACAGCCACGTCCTGCACGCGGTTTCATTCTCTCTCCCGGCGGGACGGGTTCTCGCGCTGCTGGGTCGCAACGGCGCCGGCAAGACGACCTGCATGAGTGCCATCATCGGTTTTCTTCCACCGCGCGACGGCCAGATCAGCCTGTTCGGCGAGCCGATCGCCCGGCTCTCCCCCGAGGCCATTTCGCGCAGGGGAGTCGGACTGGTGCCGCAGGGACGGCGGGTCTTCCCCACGCTGACGGTGCGCGAAAACCTGGTTGTAGCTCGTCAGTCACGCCCAGGTACCGCCAAGCCCTGGACGCTCGAGCGGGTGTTCGATCTGTTTCCGCGGCTGCAGGAACGCCCGCAGCAGCCCGCGGGCTCGCTATCCGGCGGCGAGCAGCAGATGCTCGCGATCGGCCGGGCGCTGATGGGCAACCCGCGCGTGCTCCTGATGGACGAGCCCTCCGAGGGGCTCGCACCCCGGATCGTCGCCGAGGTCGGGCAGACGATTGCGCGCCTGAAAGACGAAGGACTGTCGATCGTGCTTGTGGAACAGAACATCAAGCTTGCACTCGGCCTCGCCGACGATGTGGTAATGCTGAACACCGGCCGCGTCGCTTTCTCCGGTGGTGTCGAGGCATTGCGCGATGACGAGGCTACCCTCACCCAGCACCTCGGCGTCTTTTAGTTCTCAAGCCTAGAAAGGAAAATCACCATGATGTTTACCTGCGCCGCGACCGACTGCACCGACCCCCGGCATGGCCACCGCCCGGCTCATGCAGCCCGCAAGGGTGCCGCGAAAGCGGTCACGCCGCCGCGCGCTGCGGTCTCGCCCAAGGTGGTTCGCGGCAAGCAGGGACGCAGCCTGCGCGTCGACATCCACTGCCACTATCTCAACCCGGAGGTGCAGGCGAAAATCGCGCCGCTCGCTCCGGCCCAGTATGACCCGTCGCGCGTGTACGCCAACGCGCTCACGCGCGAGGTCAACGTCAAGCAGATGAAGGATCGCGAACCCAAGCTCTCGACGGTCGAAGTTCGGCTCAAGGATATGGACCGCATGGGCATCGACATCCAGGCGGTGTCCCCTGCGCCGAATCAGTGCTCCTACTGGGCCGAGCCGGGCCTTGGCCTGGAGATTTCGCGAATGGTCAACGACCGCCTCGCGGAAATCGTCGCGACCTGGCCCGGGCGCTTCGTCGCCCTGGGAACAGTTCCGCTGCAAAACGTCGACATGGCCGTCGCCGAGCTCGAGCGCTGCGTGAAAGAACTCGGTTTGCGCGGCGTGGAGATCAATCCGAACGTCAAC
>JBGOTT010000230.1:0-6854 GCA_041476585.1 Gammaproteobacteria bacterium
ACTCGTCCGAGTCGTCAAGGAGTACCCGGCCGCGCGAGGTGTAATGGCTAAAGTCTTTGGATGGTTAAAATAACCGTTTGGGGTCTGCTATGGCGAAACTGATTCTCAGCATGGATGGCTTGGTGCTCAAGGAAATCCCCTTGGCGAAGGAACGCACCACCATTGGCCGCAAGCCGCACAACGATATTCAGATCGACAATCTGGCGGTAAGCGGCGAGCATGCGGTCATCGTCACGATCATGAACGACTGTTTTCTGGAAGACCTCGGCAGCACCAACGGAACGCTCGTCAACGGCGCGGTCGCGAAGAAGCATTTTCTGCAGAACAACGATGTGATCGAGTTGGGCAAGTACAAGCTCAAGTTCATCCACGAGGGCGCCGCGCCGGCGGCAGCGGCGGCGGATTTCGAAAAAACCATGGTGTTGCGGCCCGCCGCAATGAAGCAGGCCGCGGAACAGGCGCGCGCAATCGCTTCTGGCCAACCTACCGCCCCCCCCAGACCTGCGCCAGCGGCCCCGGCGGCGGCCGCAGCCCCGCCGGCCCCACCCGCCGCAGCCCCGCCGGCCCCACCTGCCGCAGCCCCGCCGGCTGCGCCCGCCGCGCCGGCAGCCCCCAGGCCAGCGCAACTCCTTGGAGCGATCCAGATTTTGTCGGGCGCGAGTGCCGGCAGGGAACTCGAACTCACCAAGCCGCTCACGACCCTGGGCAGACCCTGCGTGCAGGTCGCGGTCCTTACCCGCCGCCCGCAGGGCTATTTCCTCACCCACGTCGAGGGTGCCAAGCAGCCCCACGTCAACGGCCAGGCGATCGGTACCGCGCCGTGCGCGCTCAAGGACCACGATTTGATCGAGCTTGCCGGCGTCAAGATGGAATTCTTCCTGAAGAGCTGACCTGGACGGCCTCCGCTCCTTGCATCGCCCTCTGGAGGCCGCGTGAAACAGCATCTCGTTCGGATCGCGATCGGGCTGGCGATAGTGCTCGCGTTCATCGGGCACGCCGCGCAGTTCTACAACGTCGGGTTGATCACCCAACTCGACAATATCATCTACGACGCGCGCCTGCGTTTGACGATGCCGGGCAAGGTCGACGAGCGCGTTGTAATTCTCGACATCGACGAGAAGAGCCTGCAGGAAGTCGCGCGCTGGCCGTGGCCACGCGACGTGATGGCGCGGCTGATGAACAAGCTGTTCGACGATTACCAGCTGGCGATCGTCGGATTCGACGTGGTATTCGCCGAGCGCGACCTTTCTTCCGGCATCGGGCGGCTCGACGAGCTGGCGCAGAAGGAGCTCAAGCAGGTGGCGGGGTTTTCCGAGCTCTACCAGCAGATCCGCCCGCAGCTCGATAACGACGGGTTGTTCGCCAAGGCTCTGAAGGGTCGACCGGTGGTGCTGGGGTACTACCTGAACAGCGACCGGGACGCCAAGCGGATCGCGGCAATTCCCGATCCGGTGCTGCCCAGGGGGACGTTCGCGGGCCGCAAGATCAGGTTCACGAGCTGGGCGGGCTATGGCGGCAATCTGCCGGAGTTTCTCAAGAGCGCCGCCGCATCGGGGCACTTCAACCCGTTCGTCGACGACGATGGCGTGGTGCGCCGGGTGCCGATGCTCGCAGAATTCGAGGGCCAGTACTACGAGGCCCTGTCGCTCGCGATGGTGCGCACGCTGCTGGGTTTCCCCAAGGTCGAGCCGGGTTACCCGCCCGAGAGTTTTCTGCATAAGGGCTACTCCGGGCTGGAATGGCTCAAGGTGGGGCCGCTCACGATCCCGGTGGACGAGTTGGTGAGCACACTGATCCCCTACCGCGGCGGGAAATACAGCTTTCCGTACGTTTCGCTCGCCGACGTTCTGGGCGACCGCGTGCCGCGCGAAAAGCTGAAAGGCAAGATTGGGTTGGTCGGCACCACGGCCCCGGGCCTGCTGGACCTGCGTGCCACGCCAGTGGATAACGTGTATCCGGGAGTGGAAATCCACGCCAACCTGGTGGCGGGCATGCTCGACAAGACCATCAAGCAGAAGCCGCCGTTCATGCTCGGCGCGGAGGTGCTGTTGCTGTTCATCGGCGGAGTGACGCTGGCGCTGGTAATGCCGATGCTCTCGCCGCTGTTCGCTTCGCTGGTCGCGCTGACGGGTATGGTGCTGGTGAGCGGTCTCAATCTCGCGGTCTGGACCTACGGGAACATGGTACTGCCGCTCGCGGCGTCGTTGCTGATGACCATCATGCTGTTCACGGTCAACATGGCCTACGGCTATTTTGTCGAAGCCCGCTCGAAGCGCCAGTTCACCGATCTGTTCGGGCAATACGTGCCGCCGGAACTGGTCGACGAGATGGCGAAGGATCCGGAGAAGTACAGCATGGAGCCGAAGGCGGCGGAATTGACGATCCTGTTCTCCGACGTGCGCGGCTTCACCAGCATATCCGAGGCGTTGAGCCCGGAGGACCTGAAGGAGTACATCAACGACTACCTGACGTCGATGAGCGCGATCATCCGGCGCAATCGCGGAACACTCGACAAGTACATCGGGGACGCGATCATGGCGTTCTGGGGCGCACCCGTGGCCGACGCCGAACACGCCCGCCAGGGCGTTATCACGGCGCTCGAAATGCAGAAGGCCTGCGAGGAAGTGCGCCAGAGATTTCGTGCCCGCGGCTGGCCGGAGTTCAATATCGGGATCGGCCTCAATTCCGGCAACGTGCGCGTCGGCGACATGGGCTCGAAGGTGCGCAAGGCGTACACTGCAATGGGAGACCCGGTGAATCTCGCCTCGCGTCTGGAGGGCCGTACCAAGACCTACGGCGTCGGCATCTTGATCGGCGAAGTCACCAAGAATCTGGTGAAAGACGTCGTGTGGAAGGAGCTCGATCTCATCAAGGTCAAGGGCAAGGACACGGCGGTGCATGTGTTCCAGCCGATCGGCATGGAGGGCAAGGTCGAGAAGAAAGTGCTCGACGAGATCAAGCTCTGGCATCAGGCGCTGAAGGCCTATCGTGCCCAGCAGTGGGACCAGGTCGAGGTGAGCATGATCAACCTGCAGCGCATGAACCCGCAGTGCGCGCTGTATGCGCTTTACGCCGAGCGCGTCGCAGTGTTCCGGCACAACGCGCCGCCGCCCGGTTGGGTCGGCGTCACCGCGTTCGACGAGAAATAGGCTGCGGCGTGTTGCCATGAAACTTCGGATCCTCGGCTGCAGCGGCGGCATCGGCGGACGGCACCTGCGGACGACCTCGTTTCTGGTGGATAACGACATACTGATTGACGCCGGGACCGGCGTCGGTGACCTGTCGCTCGCGGAACTGGCGCAGATCGACCATATCTTCATCACCCATTCCCACCTCGATCACGTCACAAGCATCCCGTTCCTGGTCGACACCGTGGGTGGCATGCGGGCGAAGCCGGTCACGGTGTATGTGACGCGCTCGACCCGGGAGATCCTCCGGAATCACATATTCAACTGGTCGATCTGGCCGGATTTCACCGAGATTCCCACGCCGGAGGCGCCGTTCCTGCGCTATGAAGAAATCGAGGTCGGCCGGTGCGTGACGCTGGCCGGGCGGGAGATCACGCCGTTGCCGGCGAACCATACCGTCCCGGCGGTGGGATACCACCTGAACAGCGGCAAGGGTAGCCTGGTGTTCACCGGCGATACGGGTGTGAACGACCCGCTTTGGCAGGTGGTCAACCGGATCAGCAACCTCAGGTACATCATCATCGAGACGGCGTTCTCCAACAAGGAACGCTGGCTTGCGGACGTGTCCAAGCACTTATGCCCGAGCATGCTCGCGGAGGAACTGGTCAAGCTGGACCGCACCGCGGAAATCTGGATCACCCACCTGAAGCCCGGTGAGATCGAGTTGACCATGCAGGAGGTCGAGGAGTGCGCGGGGCAATGGTCCCCGCGCATGCTGCAGAACGGCCAGATGTTCGAGTTCTGACACCACGATGCACGCCGACGCGGCAGGAGGTATTCAACGCGTGGCTGCGCAAGCGCTTGCGGGGCTGGCGCCGCTTGCCGGGTTGTCGGACAAGCGGCTGGAGGAACTCGCCGCGCTGGTCGCGGTCGAGCGGGTCGCGCGCGGTGCCAACGTGCTTGCGGTCCAGCCGCCGGAGCGGCGATCTCTGTACGTGATATCCGGCGAGATGCTGCTGGCGTTCCAGGGTGGGGGCAGCCTGGTGGTGGTCGGCGGAGGCGAGGAAGCGAGCGTGCCGATCAACCGGCGCAAGCCGGCCGTCGTGCGCACCCGCGCAATCACCGACGTCGAACTGGTGGCGCTGGACGACGAAGTGCTCGATATCCTGGTGACCTGGGACGAGTTGGCTGCGGAGAACTCGGCCGCCCCGCAGCCGGGCGAGACGCGCCGTGCGACCAACACCGACTGGCGCGTGCTTTCCGGAATATTCTCGCTATCCAACCTGCGCAGCGGCGCGTTTGCGCAGCTTCCCGCGGCGCACATCGACGCACTGCTCAAGCGCTTCGAGCGCGTGCCGGTGCGCCGCGGCGAGATCGTCATCCGGGAAGGCGGCGAGGGCGATTTTTATTATGTCGTCGAAAGCGGCAAGTTCCGCGTCGAGCGAACGGTCGGCGGCGTGAAGGTCGAGCTGGCCGACCTGAAGAGCGGCGATGCGTTCGGCGAGGAAGCGCTGGTGTCGGAGTCAAAGCGCAATGCCACCGTGACCGCTGCGGCGGACGGAGCGCTATTGCGCCTGGCCAAGCACGACTTCGACGAACTGCTGGCCGAACCGCTGCTGCATCGTGTCGGCTGGGACGAGGCCCAGGCGCGCGTCGCGGGCGGCGCGGTATGGCTCGACGTGCGCTATCCGTCCGAGCACCAGTACGCCAAGCTGCCCGGCGCGATCAACGTACCGCTTGCCGAGGTACGCAATTCGTTCGGTTCGCTGGACCGGGCGCGCGAGTATATCGTCTACTGCCAGAGTGGCCGGCGCAGTTCGGCTGCATGCTTTCTATTTGCCCAGCACGGCTTTCGCATCAGCATGCTCGACGGTGGCCTGTGGGCGCTGGAAGGCCAGAGGTAGGCGAATGGAAAAACTCTGTTATGAATCAGGAAGCTGGTTGAATTGTCGCCCGCTGGGGGCTAGGATAGTCTGTGTTTGCCCGGCCTCCTGCGAGCGGGCAACTCGCCGGGCCGGAATCGGAGGTAGCGAATGAGCGCCGTACTCAGTCAGCAGACCGCGCCGCAGGCCGACGCCAACGCGCGGCTTGCATTCCAGAAGCAGCTGCAGGCGGTCACCAACAAGATCCATGCGACCCAGAACGTCGACGAGATCATGCTCGAGGTCAGCGCCGACATCTGCATGCTGTTCAACGCCGACCGGCTGACGATCTACGCTCTTGGCGAGGACAAGCAGTCGATCATCTCCAAGGTAAAGACCGGCCTCAACTCGTTCAAGGACCTGAAGCTGCCGATTGCCGAGCACTCGATCGCCGGTTATGCCGCGCTTTCGAAGAAGATGATCAACATCAAGGATTGCTACGACGAGTCGGAACTCAAGGCGATCAATCCGAACCTGCGGTTCCTGCAGGAGGTCGACAAGCGCACCGGCTACCGCACCAAGCAGCAGCTGGTGGCGTCGATCATCGACCCGCAGGCGGGCGAGCTGATCGGCGTGATCCAGATCATCAACAACAAGGCCGGCGTTCCGTTCGGCACCCACGCGGAAGAGGGTGTGCAGGAGCTTGTGCAGACGATGGCGATTGCGTTCAGGCAGCGCCAGAAACCGCAGCTCGTCAAGACCAAGTACGACTATCTGATTAGCGATGCGGTGCTGTCAGCGGGCGAATTCGACCTTGCCTCGCGCCAGGCGCGCAAGAAGGCGATCGACATCGAAGTGGTGCTCGTCGACGAATTCCAGGTGAAAATCCATGCGATCGGCGGCGCGCTGTCCAAGTTCTTCGGCGTCCCCTACGAGCCCTATAAGGCCGACCGCATCAAGCCGATCGACCTGCTCAAGAACCTCAAGCGCGAGTATGTCGAGCAGAACCAGTGGCTGCCGATCGAGGACAGCAAGGAAGGCCTGCTGGTGCTGTGCCTGGACCCGGAGCGCATCCGCAATTCGCGCATCGCCGCGAACGTGTTTCCGAGGGCCAAGATCGTCTTCCGCGTAACGACATTGCGCGATTTCAAGGACACCATCAACCAGTTTTACGGTCAGGATACCGGCCCGGCCAATGTCGAGTTCGACCTGACATCGCTCGCCGACGATGAGGGCGGCGAAGCCATCGACGGCGGTGACGAGGTCTCGGCCGCAGCCGACAACGAGCTGGTGAAGCTGGTCAACAAGGTGATCGTGGACGCCTATAACCAGGGGGCCTCGGACATCCACATCGAACCGTATCCGGGCAAGGCGAAGACCGAAATCCGGCTCCGTAAGGACGGTTCGCTCTCTCCCTACCTCGAGATTCCGGCTTCGTATCGAAGCGCCATCGTCGCGCGCCTCAAGATCATGTGCGACCTGGACATTTCGGAGAAGCGCAAGCCGCAGGACGGCAAGATCAAGTTCAAGAAGTTCGGCCCGCTGGACATCGAGCTGCGCGTGGCGACCATTCCGTCGGCCGGCGGCGTCGAGGACGTGGTCATGCGTATCCTCGCGGCGGGCGAGCCGATCCCGCTCGAGAAGCTGGGCCTGTCGCCGTCGAACCTGCCCAAGCTCAAGGAAGCGGTGAGCAAGCCCTACGGCCTGTTCTTCGTCTGCGGCCCCACCGGTTCGGGCAAGACCACCACGCTGCACTCGGTGCTGGGGTTCCTCAACACGCCCGACACCAAGATCTGGACTGCCGAGGACCCGGTGGAAATCACGCAAAAGGGCCTGCGCCAGGTGCAGGTCAACAAGAAGGCGG
>JBGOTT010000231.1:0-6851 GCA_041476585.1 Gammaproteobacteria bacterium
AGCAGCTCGCCGAAGCCGAGCGCACCCAGGGTGATGACCGGGATCAGCGCGTTCCTGAGCGCGTGCTTCAGGATCACCACGCGCTCGGCGAGTCCCTTGGCGCGCGCGGTGCGCACGTAATCCGCGTTCATCGCCTGCAGCATGGCCGCGCGCATATGGCGCATCAGCACCGCCGCGATCGCGTTGCCGAGCACGAACGCCGGCATCACCGTGGTGGCGATCGACCGGCCGAGGTCCTCCGCCGGGCTGACGAAACCCGAAGCCGGCAGCCAGCCGAGGGTCACCGAAAACAGGAAGATCAGCAGGATGCCGAGCCAGAAATTGGGCGTCGACAGGCCCCACAGCGCGAACAGGTTCGCGCCCCAGTCCCAGGCGGTGTCCTTCTTCACCGCCGAGACGATGCCCGCCGGAATGCCGATGACAAGCGCGAACACGAACGCCATCGAGGCGAGCTGCATGGTGACCGGAAGCTTCTCCAGGATCAGATCGGCGACCGGCTGCTTGATGCGCATCGATTCGCCAAGATCGCCGGTCAACACGCCCTTTACCCAATACAGGTACTGGACCGGCAAGGGCCGATCGAGGCGGTATTGTTTGCGGATCTGCTCGATCACCAGCGGGTCGCGTTCCTCCCCCGCCATGACCAGCGCGGGGTCCCCGGGCAGAAGCTGCTGCAGAAGGAAAATGATCACCGACACGAAGAACAGCGTTGGGACGAGTTGCGCGAGGCGGCCCCGCAGAAAGCGCAGCATCGGTGCGCCTCGCGCGCGCTTCGGCGCTCGCCTACTTCAGCCGCAGGTTGGTCACGCGGATCAGGCCGTCGGGCATCACGTGGTATCCGTCCAGCCGGTTGGTGTGGGCGAACAGCAGCGTGCGGTGATAAAGATAAAGGATGCCGCCCTCGGGAAGGATCTTCGCCGCAGCGCCCTCGTACGCGGCCTTGCGCGCGGCCGGTGTGGTGGCCGTGCGCGCCCGGGTCAGCAACTCATCGACCTTGGGGTCGCAGTACCTGGCGTAATTGTTGGGGGCGCCGCAGCTTGCGAAGGAGAAGATGTTGCCGTCCGGGTCGGTGCGGCCGCTCCACGCGAGGAAGTAGATGTGATAGTTGCCTTTCTCGGCTTCGTTCAGCGAGGTCGCGAATTCGGTGACGCGAATCTTCAGATCGAAACCGACTTCGGCCGCCATCGATTGCATCACCTCGGCGACGGCGCGGCTTTCCGGACTGTTCGGCACCATGAAGTCGAGCGCGATCGGCGTCGCCACGCCCGCTTCCTTGAGCAGCGCGCGCGCCCTGGCAACATCGCGCTTGGGCGTCGGAAACCTCGCCATGTAATACGGGTTGGACGGGCTCACCCACTGGTTGCTGGGATGGTTCACGCCGTTGAACACCACCTGGTTGATCGCATCGCGGTCAAACGTGAGATCGAAGGCTTGGCGAACCTTCGGATTCTTCGCCAGCGGATTGTTGCCCTTGTCGCCGCTCGCCAGGTTGATCGTGAGGCCCTGGTAGCCGAGTTCGGTTCCGGTGGCGAGCTTCAGTTTCGCGTCCTTCTCCACCTCGCCGATGTCGGTGGCGAGCAGGCGCTCGATCAGATCGAGCCCGCCCGACTTGAGGTTTGCCAGCCGAACGGTGGAATCCTGGATCGGCTGATAGACGATGCGATCGATGTGCACGCGGCCCTTGTCCCAGTAATCGGCAAAGCGCTCGACGACGATGCGGTCCTGGGCCACGCGCTCGACGAATTTGTACGGCCCGGCGCAGACCGGCTTGAGGCCAAACTTGTCCCCGGCCGCTTTGGCCGCCTTCGGCGACACCATCATCCCCGCGCGATCGGTCAACTGGGCGATCAGCGGGGCGAACGGCGCCTTCAGCTGAATGCGGATCGTCGAACCGTCCACCACCTCCACCTTGTCGATCTGCGAGATTTCCGCGCGGCGGAACGAACCCTGCATGCCGAGATGGCGCTCGAGGCTGAATTTCGCGGCTTCCGCGTCGAACGGCTCGCCATCGTGAAACTTCACGCCGCTGCGCAGCTTGATCGTCACCGTCCTGGCGTCGGCGGAGGTCTCGTGGCTGAGCGCCAGCTGCGGCACGATCGCCAGCTTGTCGTCGATGTCGAACAGCTTGTCGCAAAGCGACGCGAACACGATGCGCCCCACGTAGGTGCGCGCGAGCGTCGGGTCGAGAATGTCGGGATCCTCGGCCAGGCCGATACGCAGCACCGAGCTCTGCGCGGTCGCGCCGGTCGCGCCGAGCAGGGCGGCAAGGCCCAGCACCGCGCAGGCAGCAATAGCTTTCATCGTCATTCCCCTGGGTGGAAAAATCATGATGCCACGGATGCGGCCGGCCGATCCAGCGGCGTGAACGCCGCCTGCAGCCTGGTCAGCGCCGCGCTGCTCACTTGCGCGGCGAGTTCGTCGGTGGTCCATGCTTCGAGGTCGCGCCAGCGGTGGCAGGCGACCGTCCCGCCGCCGGGCTTCGGCTCGGCAATCGGAACTTCCTCACGGCAGCGCGCGAGCGCATGGGCGCAGCGCGGGTGAAAGTGGCACCCCGGCGGCGGCGCAAGCGGGCTCGGCACATCGCCCTGCAGAACGATGCGGCTCGACGTCCGACCGGGAGTTGCCACCGGCACTGCAGACAGAAGCGCCTGTGTATACGGATGCCGCGGCCGCCCGAACACCGACTCGCTCGGTCCGGATTCGACGAACCGCCCGAGATACATCACGCCGACGCTGGTGGCGATGTGCCGCACCACGGCCAGATCATGCGAGATGATGACGTAGGAGAGCCCGAAGCGCTGCTGCAGATCGGCGAGCAGGTTCAGGATCTGCGCCTGGATCGATACATCCAGCGCCGACACCGGCTCGTCGCAGACGATCACGCGCGGTCCGGCCGCGAGCGCGCGGGCGATGGCCAGTCGCTGGCGCTGGCCGCCCGAGAACTCGTGCGGATAGCGCTGCGCCGACTCCGGCCGCAAGCCGACCAGCGAGAGAAGCTCGCCGAGCCGCTCGCGCCGCTGCGCGGGCGGCACCACGCCGTGCAGCGCGAGCGGCTCGGTCAGCATCTGGCTCACCGTCATGCGCGGATTGAGCGAGCCGTACGGGTCCTGAAAAACAATCTGCAGCCGGCGGCGGGCCGCGCGCAATTCGGCTGGCGCGAGCTCGATCAGGTCGTGCCCCTCCAGGCGCACGGCCCCCGAGGTCGGCTCGATCAGGCGCAGCACCAGACGCGCGACGGTCGATTTTCCGCAACCGGACTCGCCAACGATGGCAAAGGACTCGCTCGCCCCAACCGCGAACGATACGCCGTCCACCGCCTTGACCAAGCCCGCCGAACGTTCGAAAAAGCCCGAGCCGGTCGGGAAATGCTTGACCAGATCGACCGCCTCGAGCACCGCACTCATGCCGCGAGCTGCTCCGCCAGCTGCTCGAGCGGCGCCTTCCAGCAGCGCGAAGCGTGGCCTTCATGGACTATTATCAGCGGCGGCGCTTCGCTGCGGCATCGGTCGTCGGCGAACGGGCAGCGCGCGGCGAACCTGCAGCCCGAGGGTATTTCGGTGGCGCTCGGAACGAGTCCATCGATCGCCGTGAGGCGCGGTTTCCTGGCGCCGAGTGCGGGAATCGCGCCGAGCAGCCCCACCGTGTACGGATGCTGCGGCATGGTGAACAAGGCCGCGACGCTCGCCTCCTCCACCACCTCGCCCGCGTACATGACGAGAACACGGTCAGCCATTTCGGCGACGATGCCGAGGTCGTGGGTGATGAGCATGATCGCGGTCCCGGTCTCCTCGCGCAGTTCGCGCATTAGCGCGAGGACCTGCGCCTGGATCGTCACGTCGAGCGCGGTGGTAGGCTCGTCGGCGAGCAGAAGCGCGGGGGCGCACAGCAGCGCCATCGCGATCATGACGCGCTGGCGCATGCCGCCTGAGAGACGGTGCGCATAGTCGTCGATGCGACGCTCAGCGGCCGGAATGTGCACGCGCTTCAGCATTGCAATCGCTGCGGCGCGCGCCTCCGCCCTGGTTGCGCCGCGATGGCGGATGAGCACCTCGCAGAGCTGCGCGCCGACGGTGAACGCCGGATTCAACGCCGTCATCGGCTCCTGGAACACCATTGCGAGGCGATCGCCGCGGATGCCGGAAAGCGCCCCGGCGTCGAGCCCGAGAAGATCGCGCCCCTCGAAAAGCACGCGCCCGGCCGTTTCGCCGGGCGGCCGCGGAATCAGTCCCATGATCGACAGCGCGGTGACGCTTTTGCCGCAGCCGGATTCGCCCACGATGCCGAGTGTCTCGCCGGCGGAAAGAGAAAAGGACACGCCGTCCACGGCCAGCGCGCGGCCCCGGTCCGTGGCGAAACTGACGCGCAGATCCTCTACAGAAAGAAGCGCCGACAGCAGCACGCTCAACGCGCGTCCATTGCGGTGGCGCTCGCGATCCCGGCCTCGATCACCGCGCGGTCGTACACGCCCGCGGGCGAGGCCTGCGTCGCGAAGAACCGGGCGAAGTGCACGAAGCGCTCGCGGCTGACTTCCTCCAAGCGCGCGAGTTCAGCCAGCGGGTCGGCATGATCGTCGACGCGCAGGTCGAGCGCCGGGTATTCCTCGCTGGTGTGGATGATGAGCGCGGCCGACTGCTTGCCGCGTTTATCGCCGCCCGCAGCCTCGCCGGCTTTCAGGGCGAGGATCAGGCGACGCGCGAATGGAAGCTTCGCTTTCGATTCGTATTCGCGCGCAGTCTCTGCGATGACTTCCGGTCCGGCCAGCATGTTGCCGGCGACCGAAAATCCGCGGTGCACGGCGTGTCCGCACCAGGAAACGCAATCCGCGCCGGTGTAGACCGCGATGCGACCAGTGGCGTCCTGCACATGCAACTGACGGGTGGCCCGGCCGTCGTCCGATCCGGTCAGGACGTCGACGACCGTTTGGGCGGGTACGCCCTCGCGCAGCCGCCGCAGTCCGCGCGGCCCGTAGGTCGGGTTGATCAGCGCCTGCGTGGCGAGCGCCCCGACGTTGCCTGCGGCGTGGATGCACAGCGCGCCGACGGCAAAGAATCGGGTTGCGACGGCGACGCCGAAGGCGCCGCTCTCAGGGTCGCGGGCGACGATGGACCAGGTCATGGGGTGGCGAATCCTGCGCCCGATCACCCCGTTCGGGCAAGTGCGGGTGTGCGGGACGCATGATGCCGCCTGGGTGAAAATCCACGCTGCGAACCGGATGAACCGACAATCAGGACGACGCCGGCTTGCTCATGCGGTCGCGCAGCGGTCCCAGCAGCTCTTCGCCGTGCGCACCGAGCGCCGGTTCCTGCAGACTTGGGCGCGCCGGCTCGGCGAGAAATCGGATCGGCGCGCCGAGGTGGCGGCGCCCGAGCGCATCGGTCAGCACCATGCCGCGCGCGTTGAGATGTTCATCCTGCAGCGCTTCGGGCAGCGTGTTGAGCGCGCCGAAGCAAACGTCGAGCCGCGATAGCCACGCCACCCATTCGTCGCGCGTCTTCTGACGGAAGGTCTGGCGCAGAAACGCCTCGACCGGCTGCTGGTGGGGACCCGGCCGGGCGCACAATTCCGCAAGCTCCGGCCGGCCGAGCGCGCCGAGCAGATTGCGCACGAACTTCATCTCCTGCCCCGACAGCACGATGTGGCGCGCGTCGCTGGTGTCGTAGATCTGGTAGAAGGCCGATCCGCCGGTGGTGCGTTCATGTTTTGCCACCGGCTGGCGGTTCTCCGCCAGCGTGGGGCCCAGGATGTTCGGTATGGCGGACACCATCGAATCGTGCATCGCGATGTCGAGGTAGTCGCCTTCGCCGCTGGTTGCGCGCCGGAGCAGCGCCATCAGCACGCCCGCGAGCCCTTGCAGCGCGCTGACGATGTCAGCCACCGGAATTCCGGGGATCGCAGGCTGGCCGTCGCGTCCCAGCGTCATGCTCAGCACCCCGCTCTCGGCCTCCACGCCCAGATCGTGCGACGGGCGGTCGCGGTTCGGACCGCTCTGGCCGAATGCGCTGATCGAACAGTAGACGATGCGCGGGTTTCTCGCCCGCAATTGCGCGTAGCCGACGCCCAGCCGATCGACCACACCGGGACGGAATGATTCGACGAACACGTCCGCGGTGTCGCACAGCTTGAGCAGGGCTTGGCGGTCCGCGGCGTCCTTCAGGTTCAGCACCACGCTTTTCTTGCCGCGGTTGAGGTTGCGGAAGTACACGGTGCTCGGGCCGTCCGACAGCCCGAGATGGCGGACCGGGTCGCCCTCGCCCGGCGATTCGACCTTGATCACTTCAGCGCCATGATCCGCCATCGCCTGGGTCAGGTAGGGCCCTGGCAAGAACACCGACAGATCGATCACGCGAATTCCGGAGAGCTTCATGAGGCATTACTTCCCGGCATTTGGCATACGGACAACATATGCCGGGCGTTTGCCGACTGTCAATGTAACCGGGGTCTCGGTGGTGTTTCAGACTGAATGAGCGCTTTCGAGCCAAAGGGGTCATTCAGGCATAGACTGAATTGAGACTAGGGTCAAATGGGGTGGTTTGCCCTCTGATCCCGGTGCTTACGCTTTAACGTGGCAACCGAAGGGGATTGGATGAACAAGGTCCGACGCCGCAAGTTTCTGCTCGCGTCAAGCGCGCTTCTCGCTATGCGGCTTACTTCGTTCGCGCAGGCAACGGAAAAGGTGCGGCGGATCGGCTAACAAAGGGTCGACAGGGGTTGCAGCCGATGAATATCCGGTGGAAGCGGTGGGTGGTGGGCGCGGCGGGCTTGTTGGCCGCATATACGGTGGCCGGGTTTTGGCTGGTGCCGCTGGTGATCAAGAATCAGGTCCCCAAGTTCGGGCAGACCGAACTGGCGCG
>JBGOTT010000232.1:0-6800 GCA_041476585.1 Gammaproteobacteria bacterium
CGGCGATCGGCGCGAGCTCGCGCGGCAGCGAGCGAATCGTGGCTTCGCTGCTGGTGACCTTCGTGCCGTGTTCCGCGCGCTCGGCGATCATTCTCGCGCTCGGGGGCAAATACCTCGGCGGCATCGGCGTATTCGCGATTTTCGCGCTCACGCTCGTCGTGTTCGCGGCGCTCGGCAAGCTGCTGCGGCGCCGCTACCCGCGCACCGGTCCGGGGCAGGTGCAGGAAATTCCGCCCTACGCGCTGCCGCGCTGGCGTCCGCTGCTCGGCGAGACCTGGCTGCGCACGAAAGACGTGCTCACTCTGGTGACGCCGCTGCTCGTCGGCGGGAGCGTGGTGCTGGCGCTGCTGCACCACGCCGGCGCGGACGGCGCGATCAACGCGCTGTTTACGCCGATCACGTCGTGGTGGTTGGGACTGCCGGCGGTGCTGGGCGTGCCGATCCTGTTCGGTGTATTGCGCAAGGAATTGTCGCTGCTGATGATCTTCCAGGCGCTGGGCAGCTTCGACGTGAGTGTTTACCTCGATACCATCCAGATCATCACCTTCCTGCTATTTCTCACGTTCTACGTGCCGTGCATCTCCACCTTCGCCGTGATGGTGAAGACCATCGGCCGCCGCGAGGCGCTGTTCTCCGTTGCGCTGTCGGTGGCGGTGGCGCTGTTTGTCAGCGGCCTCGTCCGGTTCGTGCTGCAAGGGGTGCAGCATCTCGCAGTTGCATGATCGAGCTGCCACGGAGCGCTCGCTACGGAATCGGAACGGCCGCCAGCAACTGCGCTCCGACATCCACGCGCCGCACGCCGTCGTGCGCCGGGCGCAGGCGGTGCGCCGCGACGCCCGGGAGGATCGCCTGCACGTCCTCGGGAATGACCTTGTCGCGCCCTTCGAGCAGCGCCCAGGCGCGTGCCGAGTGCACCAGCGCGAGCGCGGCGCGAGGGCTCAAGCCCGCGACGTACTCCGGCGAGCGGCGCGTGTGCTCGACGATCGCCTGCACGTAATCGAGCAGCGCCGGCGCGACGTGCACGCGCGACGCGAGATCCTGTTGCGCGACCAGTTCCGCGGGGCTGAGCACCGCACCGAGCGTTGCGAGCAGGTCGCGCCGAGCGGTGCTGGTCAGCAGCGCGCGCTCGGCCTCGCGGTCGGGGTAGCCCAGTTCGATCCTCATCATGAATCGATCGAGCTGCGACTCGGGCAGCGGGAAGGTGCCGACCTGCTCGGTCGGGTTCTGCGTGGCGATGACGAAGAACGGCGCGGGCAGCGGGCGCGTCTCGCCCTCGGTCGTGACCTGCTGCTCCTCCATCGCCTCGAGCAGCGCGGATTGGGTCTTCGGCGTCGCGCGGTTCACTTCGTCGGCGAGGATCACCTGCGCGAAGATCGGGCCGGGGTGGAACTTGAAGCTGCCAGTCTCGCGCTCGTAGATGGAGACACCGATGATGTCGGCGGGCAGCATGTCGCTGGTGAACTGGATGCGGTGGAATTGAAGCCCGAGCGTCTTCGCCAGCACGTGCGCGAGCGTGGTCTTGCCCACGCCGGGCATGTCCTCGATCAGCAGGTGGCCGCGCGCGAGAACGCAGGCCAGCGCGAGCCGCACCTGATGCTCCTTGCCGAGGATGATCTGGCCGGCGGCATCGATCACGCGCGCGACCGGCGAGCGCGCGGCGCCGTGGAAAACCGGTTTCAGCAGCATGCGGCGATTCTACCGGAACGCGCTATGATTCTCAGCAGATAGTGAGTGCCCAGCGCGCCCATCGCATGACCACCGCCTTCATCACCCACGCCGATTGCCTGAAGCACGACATGGGATACGGCCACCCCGAGCAACCGGCGCGTCTGACCGCGATCGAGGACCAGCTGATCGCCTCCGGCGTGGAGCAATACCTGCAGCGACACGACGCGCCGCTCGCGCTCGACGAGCAGCTCGCGCGCGCGCATTCGATCGAGTACGTGCGCGCGGTATACGAATTTGCGCCGAGCGAGGGCACCGTGCACCTCGATCCGGATACTGCGATGAATCCGCATAGCCTCGACGCCGCGCTGCGCGCCGCGGGCGCCGCGGTGCTCGCCACCGATCTCGTCATCCGCGGCAAGGTGGACAGCGCGTTTTGCGCGGTGCGCCCGCCTGGACATCACGCCTGTCGCTCGCGGCCGATGGGATTCTGCATTTTCAACAACGTGGCGGTGGCAGCGCTGCATGCGCTGGAGGAGCATGGTCTGGAGCGCGTCGCGATCGTCGACTTCGACGTGCACCACGGCAACGGCACCGAAAACATCTTCGCCGATGACGAGCGCGTGCTGATGGCCTCGATCTTCCAGCATCCCTATTACCCGTACAGCGGCGTCGACAATCCGGCGCGCAACATGCACAACGTGCCGCTCGCGGCGGGCACGGGCGGGCAGGGCCTGCGCATGGCGGTGGAGAAGGTGTGGCTGCCGGCGCTGGAACGGTTCAAGCCGGAGATGGTGTTCTTCTCGGCCGGGTTCGACGCCCACGAGGAAGACGACATGGCCGGCCTGCGGTTCAGGGACGCCGACTACGGCTGGGTGACCGAACAGGTGAAGGCGGTCGCGGACCGGTATGCCAAGGGGCGGATCGTGTCCATGCTCGAGGGCGGGTATGCGCTCAGCGCTTTGGGGCGGAGCGTGGTGCAGCACGTGAGGGTGCTGGCGGGGTTGAACGCCTAGCCGTCATTCCCGCGCAGGCACGAATCCAGGAGCTGCCAATGATGCAATCGTTCTTTTCGCTGATCGATGGGGCGCTGAGCGCCTGCGCTTCGAGGCTCAGGGTTTTCGACCCTCGACGTAGAACATCGTTGTGTAACGGAACCCGTCAGCGCGGTCCAGGTAGGCATTCAATCGCTGAACGTATTGCGTTGCACGATCGCGCGAGTCGAGGATCCGGATCGTGAAGTCGAATGCGGCGTCCATCTGGATCTGCCAGTTGCGGCGCTGAACGTCGCTCATGCGACCGAAACCGCCGTACATCCGGTCGATCTCGGTCGAGACACGGATGTCGGTCAACCCTGCAACGTGAAACATGGTCGCGAGCTTGCGTCCTATGTAACCGTTGAAGCCGAGGTCGCGCTTCGCCGCGCCGAACCATGACTCTGCCTGCTCCTGTATTCCGGGCTCTACCGGCCAGTTGGCGAGCACGAAGCCGTCAAAGTTTGCGCAGACAACCCGGCCGCCGGGCTTCGCCACGCGTGCAAACTCAATGACTGCCTTCTGCGGCTCGCGGACCCACTGCAGCACGTGTTTCGACCACACCAGGTCGAACCCGGCGCCGTCGAACGGCAACGCACAGACGTCGCCCTGACGAAACGTCGCGTTGGCGATGCCCTCGTCGGCCGCCTTGCGGGTCGCGTAGTCGACGTACTTCGCCTCTCGATCGACGCCGGTGACTGCGCCGCGCGGCACGGCACGCGCGATTGCGCGGCTATATGGTGCAGAGCCGCAACCGGCGTCGAGCACGCGATCCGTGGGTGCCGGGCGCATCATCGCGACGTCGTGTGCAGGGTCGTAGAATGCGGCCTGCATGTCGAGCCGCGACATCTCGTCCGCGCCGTCGAGCAGATACTGTTTGCCGCTCGCTACTCCACCTTCCAAGGCTCGCACACCCCCGTATATGCCCCGCTCGGCCGCCGCGCTAGCGCGGCGTCGGGTTCCTTGTCGTACGACACCGTGTCGAAGCTCCAGCCATGCTGCGCGGCAAAGCGCACGCAGACGTCCTCGCCGTGTTTGTATTTCCACTTGGTACACGAAGTGAGCGTCGTCACCATTACACTCGCACCGACGTCCTCGACGAGGTGCACCGCTTTCTCGGTCGTGTAAACCCGCACCGGTTTCTTGCCGGGTTTGCGCGTGGAGATGACCTGTGCCTGCGTGGATTGCACGGATTCGTACACCAGCAGAAATTCCGCGCGCTGCGGCTCGACGAGATCCGCAATCAGGCTGCGCATGTAGCCGGCCTGGAATTCGCAGATCAGCTCGCCCGCGGCGAGCACGGAGGCGGCCAGAGTGTTCATGCGGCGATCGCCCGCTCGTCCTCGACCAGCTTGCGCGCGAGGCGCGCGAATTCCGCTTCACCGGGCAACTCCACCCGCAGCCGCGCCGCCTTCGGCAACTTCGCATAGTTGCGATTCGAGGAGCGGTGATAGGCCGGGTCGTAGTGCTCGAGCAGCAGCCGCTCGACGAATTGGCGCCACTCACCTTGCTGCGCGAGCGCCTTCCACTTGCCGATCCGCTCGCGGCCATGCAGGGCCGCCAGGCAATCGAGCTGCGCGCCGAGTGCGTCGCGGTCGGTGGGGTAGTGGCTGTACTCGTCCAGCAACAGTTCCACCCGCGTCGCGACTTCGGCCTCGACCAGCACGCACTCAGACGCACGCATCGCATTGATCAGGGTTTCCGGCACTTGCAACTGGCCGATCTTGCGGCTCTCGCCTTCGATATACACCGGCTTCGCAGGGTCGAACCGCGACAGCCGTTGCCAGATCAGCGATTCGAACATCTTCTGCGCCGGCTGCGGTCGCTCGCGCAGGCCGCCGAGCACCGAGCCGCGATGCGCCGCGAGGTCTTCGAGATCGAGCACCTGGGCGTTCGCGCGGGCAAGCGCCTGGAGCAGCCGGCTCTTGCCGCTGCCCGTCACTCCGCACAACACGCGGAAATAGAATTCCGCCGGCAATTTTGCCAGTTGCTCTACCGCGAACCGCCGGTAGGCCTTGTAACCTCCGTCGAGTTGCGCCGCGTCCCAGCCGATCTCGCGCAGCACGTGCACCATCGCGCCGGAGCGTTTCCCCCCGCGCCAGCAGTACACCAGCGCCCGCCAGCCCCTCGGCTTGCCTGCGAAGCGCTCCTCGATATGCCGAGCGATGTTTCGCGCCACCAGCGCGGCGCCGGCTTGCTTGGCGTCGAAGGCCGAAACCTGTTTGTATATCGTGCCGACCTGCGCGCGCTCGCTGTCGTCGAGCACCGGGCAGGAAATCGCATCCGGGAGATGATCCTGCGCAAACTCGGATGGCGAGCGCGTATCGATGACGGCGTCGAAAGCCGTCAGGATCGTGCTGTCCATCCCGACAGAATGACGTGCTGCAGCGCCCATAGCCGTTAGAATCCTCTTGTCACCGGAAGTTTACGCCTCGGAGAGCGAACCATGTCCGCCGTCACCCCTCTGCCTACCCTGGAAAAAATCCGCCTGACGCAGTTCTCGCACGGCGGCGGCTGCGGCTGCAAGATCGCGCCGGCGGTGCTCAGCGAGATCCTCGCCTCGAGCCCGGTGCGCGGGCGGCCCAGGGAACTTCTGGTCGGCACCGAGACCTCGGACGATGCGGCGGTGTACAGGCTGAACGACACGCAGGCGCTGGTGGCGACCACGGATTTCTTCACGCCGATCGTGGACGATCCGTACGACTTCGGCCGCATCGCCGCGACCAACGCGATCTCCGACATCTACGCGATGGGCGGCCGGCCGATCTTCGCGCTCGCGCTTGTCGGCATGCCGCTGGAGAAGCTCCCGGTTTCGGTGATCCGGAAGATCCTCGAAGGCGGCGAGTCGGTGTGCGCCGAGGCCGGGATCCCGATCGCGGGCGGGCATTCGATCGACACGCTCGAGCCGATCTACGGCCTGGTGGCGCTGGGGCTGGTTCATCCGGACAAGGTGAAACGGAACAGTTCCGCGCAAGCCGGCGACAGCCTGATCCTCGGCAAGCCGCTCGGCGTGGGCATCCTCTCCGCGGTGCTGAAGAAGGGGAAACTTTCGGATGCAGGCTACGCGGCGATGATCGATTCGACCACAAAATTGAACACGCCGGGCGAAGCACTCTCGGAGATGGCGAAGGTCCACGCGCTCACCGACGTGACCGGTTTCGGACTTGCAGGGCACCTGCTGGAAATCTGCCGCGGCTCGAAACTCGGTGCGACGGTGAAGTTCAATGACCTGCCGATCATTCCCGAAGCCCTCGAATGGGTGCAGCAGGGCGTCGCGACCGGCGCGTCGGAGCGCAACTGGACGGGTTACGGCCACGACGTGGCGTTCGCCGCGGGCGCGCCCGATTGGCAGAAGAAGATGATCACCGATCCGCAGACGAGCGGCGGTCTGCTGGTCGCCTGCGCGCCGGAAGCCGAACGGGACGTACTCGCCGAATTCGCCCGCCGCGGCTTTACCGAGGCGAAGAAAATCGGTTCGCTCGTCGCTGGCGCTGCGAAGGTCGCCGTCGTCTAGCTGTGACAGGAACCATTCGACCGTACGACAACGCCCGATAGCAAGGGCAATTGGCAGCGAGCCATCATGCGAACACCCGGCACCCCTTACGTCCTGGAAGTCAATCCGAAGATCCCGCCGCAGCTGGCGCGGCTGGAAGAACTCGCCAACAATCTCTGGTACAGCTGGGACCGCGCGACGCGGGGAATCTTCTCGCGGCTGCACCCCGCGCTGTGGGGCGCCGTGGGCCACAGTCCCAAGGTGCTGCTCAAGCGCGTCGACGAGAAGCGGCTGACCGACGCCGCCGCCGACCCGCTGTTCTTCAACAACTTCAGCCGCGTGCTGTCGGCCTACGACAGCTATCACGCCGAGCCGACGCGCGCGAGCGGTCCGGGGTGGCTGGGGCAGGGCGATCTGGTGGCCTATTTCTGCGCCGAGTTCGGCTTTCACGAGAGCCTGCCGATCTACTCGGGCGGGCTGGGCATCCTCGCGGGCGACCACTGCAAGGGGGCGAGCGATCTGCGCGTGCCGTTCGTCGCCGTTGGCCTGCTCTACCGCCAGGGCTACTTCCACCAGACGATCGACAACGAGGGCAACCAGCGCGCCGA
>JBGOTT010000233.1:0-6784 GCA_041476585.1 Gammaproteobacteria bacterium
AGAGCCGGGCGAACGGGAAGAGGTCCGGAAGCGGCTGGGTCAGCGTGGCGCCCGGGTCGCCGAGGAGAACGCCGAGCGAAACGCCGAGGCCTGCCACGGCCCCCGCAAGCGCGGCCAGGTGGCCCACGGCGAGCGCGAGTCGGCCCGACCACCGCGCCAGCAGGCACGAAAGCCCCCCTGCCCCGTAGCAAGCAGCCATCAGAAGCGTGCCCGTCAGCAGCAATTCCTGGTCGGGTGGCGATGAGATCACGTCGGCATCAGGCGCCGAGCGGGCGCTTCAGGTCATGCTGCATCAGCGCGTAGAGCACGCCGAGCGGCGCCGATGTGGTGCCGATGAACTGCATGCCGCTGCGGCATAGGCGAGAAGCAGAGGAGTCCCGTCCGCCGCGCTCATCGCGAGAGCTCCGCCGACCAAAATTTCAACAGCACACGTGCCTCGCCAACCTCAAAAACCGGGGAAACCCGATCAGTGTACGCCTGACCCCATCCGCGTTTCAGGTCCGGTCCATCGTCGAGCCGAGGTAGGCCTTTTCCAGCGCACGATCCGCCGCGATCGCGCTGGCGGCGCCGGAACCGACGATGCGCCCGGATTCGATCACGTAGGCGCGATCGGCAAGCGCCAGCGCGAGCCCCGCCATCTGGTCCACCAGCAGTATGGTCATCGCTTCGGCGCGCAGCCGGTCGAGCGCGGCGAACAGGTCGTCGATCACGGTAGGCGCAAGGCCGAGCGACGGCTCATCGAGCAGCAGCAGCCGCGGCTTCGCCATCAGGCCGCGCGCGATCGCGAGCATCTGTTGCTCGCCGCCGGAAAGCAATCCTGCGCGCTGGTGCAGCCGGTCGCGCAAGCGCGGGAAGCGCTCCAGCATCGACTCGACGTCGGCGTCGCCCGCGCTCTTGCGCAGAAATGCGCCGAGCCTGAGGTTGTCGAGCACCGTGAGTTCGGGAAACACCTGCCGGCCTTCCGGAACCAGCACCAGTCCCCGCGCGACCACCTGGTGCGCCGCAAGCCGCGAGGTTTCCTCGCGTCCGAACGCGACGCCGCCCGAGACCGGGCGATGCAGGCCCGAGAGAGCGCGCATCAGTGTGGATTTTCCGGCGCCGTTCGCGCCGAGCACCGCCACCATCTCGCGCTCGCGCACCTGCAGGTCGATGCCCTTCAGCACCGGTTCCGCGCCGTAGCCGGCAGCGAGTTTCCCGACCTCCAGCAGCGGCGCCCCGAGCGCGCCTTCGTCCGCCTTGTGCGCAGTGAGGAGCGTCTGGGCCTGCCCAAGATAGGCCTTGCGCACCGCCGGGTCGCGCTGCACCTCCGCCGGCAAGCCGGCGGCAATCTTTACCCCGGCATCGAGCACCACGACGTGGTCGGAGATGCCCATCACGACCGACATGTCGTGTTCGACCAGCACCAGCGCCACGCCGGCGTCGGCGATCCGCCGCAGCAGCCTCGCAAGCACCTCCTTGTCCTCGCGCGACAGCCCCGCTGCCGGTTCGTCCAGCAGCAGCACCGACGGCCGCGTCGCAAGAGCACGCGCGATCTCCACCAGGCGTTTGTCGACGTGCGGCAGGTCGGCTGCACGCGCATCGATGTCGCCGCTATAGCCGACAAACGCGAGCAACGATTCGATCTCCGCCGCGTCCGCAGCGCGCGGCCGCGCGATCGCGAGGTTCTCCGCGACGCTCATCGTGCCGAACAACTGTGTGGTCTGGTATGTTCGCGCCACCCCCGCGCGCGCGATGCGCCATGCGTGCGCCCCCTGCAACTCGCGCTCGCCGAGCCGGATCCGGCCGGCGTCGGGGCGGTAGAAACCGCCGAGCATGTTGAGCACCGTCGTCTTGCCGGCACCGTTCGGCCCGATCAGGCTCGTCACCGCGCCAGAACGCGCTTCGAACGAAACGTCCATCGCGGCGCGCAGGCCGCCGAACGCGATGCCCAGTGCGTCGATCCTCAGCCCCTCTGAGCGTTGCGGCGCGATGGCGATGTCGCCGGCCCGCGGCGGCCGGGCCGGTGTTTTCCTGCGCGCGAGGCGCAGCACGGTGCCGACCACACCATCGGGCGCGGCCCAGAGTACGACCAGCAACAGTCCGCCGAAGAACAGCAGCCGGTATTCCGCGAGCGCCGCGAGCGCCTCGGGCAGCAACACGACGATGGCCGCGCCGACCAGCGGTCCGGCAACCGACCCGGCGCCGCCGATGATCACCGCCAGCACAAACAGGATCGACTGCGAAAACGTGAACGTCGACGGCGTGACGAATCCTGAGAGCGGCGCGAACATCGCGCCGGCGATCCCGGCGCACACCGCCGAAAGCACGAATGCCGTCGTCTTGACCCGCACCGGGTCGAGCCCGATCGATTCGGCTGCCACTTCCGAGTCCTTCACCGCGCGCATCGCGCTTCCCCAGCGGCTGCGCGACAATCTCCAGAACGCGAAGGTCGCCGCCGCGGCGAGCACAATGGCAGCGAGCGCCACGCCGCGCTCGCCGAACGCGACACCGAAGGCCGACGGCTGCGGGATGCCCATGATCCCGTTCTGCCCGCCGGTGAGACCGCGCCACTCTACGGCGACGTGCTCGACGATGAAGCCGAACGCGATCGTGACCATCGCCAGGTACGGTCCCTTGACCCGCAACGCCGGCAATGCGAGCAGCGCGCCCGTCACCCCGGCCACGAGCGCCGCGACCGGCAAGGCCACCCAGAAATTCCATTTGGCGGCCACCGTGAGGATCGCCACCGCATAGGCGCCGAGCGCGTAAAACCCGACGTGCCCGAACGAGATCTGCCCGGCCAGGCCGAGCAGCACATTGAGCCCGATGCCGGCGATGGCCGTCAGCGCCAGCGTCGCCATCACGAACACGTAGTAGCTGTTCGCCGCCGCGGTGAACGCGAGCGCAGCGGCGAAGGCAGCGGCGAACAGTGCCCAGGCGCGCATCTCGTTCATACCTTCCTCATACTTTCTTCACCCCGGCCCGCCCGAACAGACCGTTCGGCATCAACGCGAGCGCCACGATCACCAGCGCAAAACTCAGGATCTGCGTATACCCGGAGCCGAGCAGCGCGGTGATGAGCGATTCGGTCACACCGAACAGCAGTCCGGCGAGCATCACGCCCCAGGCGCTCGTCATGCCGCCAAGGATCGCGACCGCGAACGCTTTCAACCCGAACAGCGTTCCCATGTCGGAGTGCACATTGAACAGCGGCGCGATCATGATGCCGGCGGCGCCCGCGAAGACGGTCGAGGCCGCGTAAGCGGAGGAGATCGCGAGGGGGACGTTGATGCCCATGAGCCGCGCCGCATCCGCGTTCTGCACCACCGCCAGCATCGCCTTGCCGAGCCGGGCGCGGCGCGAGAACAGATGCAGCGCCGCCGCGAGCGCGAGCCCGACCGCCGGAATGGCAATCTGCGACGGCGAGAGGTTGATGCCGAACACCTGGAATGAACCCGTAGCCCAGGACATGGCAAAGCCGCGCGGCTCCTTGCCGAAGGTGAAGAGCACCGTGTTATCGGCCAGGATGCCCAGCGCCACGGTGGCCATCAGCCAGGCGTTCGAGCCGCGGCGGGCGAACGGCCGCACGGCGACGAACTCGACCACCACGCCGTACAGCGCGCACAGCGCAAGCGCGAGCAGCACCGCGGGAACGAGCGGCCAGCCCAGCGTCACCGCGAACGTATAGGCGAACACCGCGCCGAGCATCATCGAACTGCCCTGGGCGAAGTTCACTGTGCCCGAGACCGAGTAGGTGACGTGAAAGCCCAGCGCGAGCAGCCCGTACATGCTGCCCAGGCCGAGCCCGGAGATGAGTGCCGAGGTGAGCAGCATGGATCAAAAAAAGACGGCCGCGCTCGGGCGGCCGTGTTGCGCTTGTCCGCGTTCCGGCGAGCTACTTCTTCATACCCACCGGCAGGATCTGGTTGTCGATGAACTGGGTCCAGACGTAGTCGTTCTCGTTGACCGCGTCGTGATTGCCCGGCGAGAACGGCTTGACGAAGCTCTTGATCAGGCCGTCGTAGCGGTCGATCTTGTAGTAGCCATCGCGGATCGCCGGTCCGGCCGTGGACCCGGCCTTCTCGATCGCCATCGCGGTAAGCATCATCGCGTCGTACGCGTTCGCCACGCCTACGGCGGGCGTGACGTCGCCCGGCCACTTGACGTCGGGATACTTCGCCATCAGCGCCTTCATCACTTTCTCGCCGACGGGAGACTGCTTGCCGAAGAAGCTGTAGGTCTGGATGAAGTGGACGTCCTTCGCGCTCGGCCCGGCAAGCTCGGTGAAGCGGCCGCCGGCGGGGCCCCAGTGCGACACGATCGGCGGCTTCCAGCCCATGCGGTCGAGCGACTTCACGACCTGGGAAGACGGGCCGACGTTGCCGACCAGGAACAGGCAATCGGCGCCCGCAGCCTTCAGGCGCGTGAGCTGCGGCACCACGTCGACGTCGTCCTGCCCGAACTTCTCGATGCCCGCCGGCTTCATTCCTTTCGCGCCGAGCGCCGCCATCAGGCCCTTCTCGTTCGACTCGCCCCACGGGTTGTTGACCAGGATCATGCCGCAGTTCTTCGCGTTGAACGTCTTCTGCGAGTACTGCAGCATCGCCTTGTTGACGATCTCGTCCACCGCGGAGACGCGGAACACGAAATTGGGATCGGCGCCGTTCTTCGTGATCGCCGTGCCCGCCGCCCACGGCCCCATGAACGGTATCTTCTCCTGGTTCACGATCGGCACGATCGCGAGCGACACCGGCGTGTCCAGACCGCCGAACAGCACGGCGACCTTCTCCTTGAAAATCAGTTCGCGTGCGGCGATCACCCCTTTCGCGGGCGTCGCTTCGTCGTCGCGCCGCACCAGCTCGAACTTGCGGCCCTTCAGCACCCCGCCTTTCGCGTTGAGTTCGTCGATCGCGATGCTGAGCCCGCGCGTGATCGCTTCGCCCGCGCGCGCCGACTGGCCCGACAGCGCGGTGACCAGGCCGATCTTGACCGTTTCCTGCGCGGCGGCCGGCAGGGCCGGGAAGACCAACGCGGCAGCGACCGAAGCGGCGAGAAAATGACGTCGTTTCATGAGACCTCCTTGACCGGAATGGGTATCAGCTTAGCAGGACGCGTGCCAGCAATGGAACATGATAGGCTTTCAGCATGAGAGAAGCCGCCAGAATCGTAGAGGAATACCTGCGACTGCATATGATCCCGGACCCTGATTCAGCGCGCCAGTATTGCGCTCCGGATCTCGAGATCCGCTTCACCGGCAACCGGCTGATGCACGATCCGGCCGAGGCAACTGCCTTCAACCGCGCCCGCTACAAGTGGGTGAAGAAGAAATTCGGACCCACACACGTCGCCGAAGGTGCGACCGAGGAGGAGACCGTCGTCTACCAGACCGGAACGCTGTACGGCGAATGGCTTGACGGCACGCCGTTCGAGGGCAACCGCTACGTGGATCGCTACTGGGTACGGCACGGCAAGATCGTGAAGATGGAGGTCTGGAACGACAGCGCCGAGTGGCTGATGGTCCGGGCCGGCCTTGCGAAGCTCTGAATCGCCTCGTCGTGGTGCACTGACGCACCGTTCCGGAACATGACTCGCCTGCTCAGGAGTCACGGCCGTTACGAATACTCGGCCGTCACGCGCCGGCCAGACTACGTATGGCCTGACGGACGCAGGCTCGCCGTCTACATCGGCTTCAACATCGAGCATTTCGCATTCGGCGAAGGGCTCGGCGCGGCGCTCGGACCGCGCACGCCGGAGCCGGACGTGCTCAACTATTCGTGGCGCGATTACGGCAACCGCGTCGGGGTCTGGCGCTGCCTCGACCTGTTCGAGACGCTCGAGCTGCCGGTCGGCGCGCTGATCAACACCGCGCTCTACGACTACTGCCCCGAAGTGATCGAAGCGTTCGTGCGGCGCGGCGACGAGCTGATCGGCCATGGGCATACCAACTCGGAGCGGCAGGGCGAATTGAGCGAGGTGGAGGAAAAAAAATTGCTCGAGCAATGCCGTGACCGTATCGCGAAGGAGTCCGGCAAGGCGCCGGCCGGGTGGCTCAGTCCGTGGATCTCGGAGAGCCCGCTCACGCCCGACCTGCTCGCCGAGGCCGGCTACCGCTATACGCTCAACTGGTGCCATGACGACCAGCCGGTGAAGTTCGCAACCCGTAGTGGACGCCTGTGGTCGATCCCCTATCCGCAGGAACTGAACGATATCCCGATGATCATTGCGCGGCAGATGGACGGGCGCGATTTTGCCGATCTGATCGTCGACAACTTCGACGAGATGCTGGCGCAGTCCGAAGCGCAGCCGCTGGTGATGGGTATCGCGCTGCACCCCTACGTCGTCGGCCAGCCCTACCGGTTGCGGCACCTGCGCCGCGCGCTGACGCACATCGCGCAGTCGGAGAAAGCGTGGTTCACCACCCCCGGCAGAATCTGCGATTTGGTTGCGGGTCTCTGAGAAATCGCGATCTGGTCATTCCCGCCACACGGGTACGGAATCGTGACGGTTTAACCCATCTGCGACAGCACCGAGGGGTGCCGGTCTTCACGGTTTGTTAGGACAGTGTTGATGTAAAGTCTATGGAGGCAAGATGCGGAGCGCAAAGGGATTTCTTCGCGGGCATGACGGCCAGGATAGGGCGCAGGCGCCATGCTATGGATCAATTGTGCGCCCGACATTTCGTTAGCCGGCAATTAGAATGACCTCGGGCCCCTTCAAGCTGTCACGCGTTCGCGGCGTTCCGGTGACTGACGCGCAGCTCATCGATGACCTGAAGCGAGTTGCGGGATTGATGGGCGGCGACACG
>JBGOTT010000234.1:0-6781 GCA_041476585.1 Gammaproteobacteria bacterium
AGGTGTTCGCCGGCCTGTACCCGGTCGAGGCCAACCGGTATGAGGCGATGCGCGAGGCGATGGAAAAGCTGCACCTGAACGACGCTTCGCTTCACTACGAGCCCGAAGTCTCGCAGGCGCTCGGCTTCGGCTTCCGCTGCGGCTTCCTCGGTCTGCTGCACATGGACATCGTGCAGGAGCGCCTCGAGCGCGAGTACAACATGAGCCTCGTCACCACGGCGCCTTCGGTGGTGTACGAAGTGCTGCTGCGCGACGGCACGGTGGAGGAGGTATCCAACCCGGCCAAGCTGCCGGACCCGAGCCGGATCGAGCAGATCCGCGAGCCGATGATCTCCGCCACCATCTTCGTGCCGCAGGAATATGTCGGCCCGGTGATCACGCTGTGCACGCAGAAACGGGGCACCCAGACCAACCTGCACTATTCGGCGCGCCACGTGGTGCTGTCGTACGACCTGCCGCTCAGCGAGGTGGTGCTGGATTTCTTCGACAAGCTCAAGTCGCTTACGCGCGGCTACGGCTCGCTCGACTATGAGTTCAAGGAATACCGCGCGGCGGACATGGTGAGGCTCGACGTGCTGGTGAACGGCGACAAAGTGGACGCGCTCTCCAGCATGGTGCACCGCTCGAACGCGCAGCAGCGCGGCCGCGAGCTGGTCGCGCGCCTGCGCGGCATCATTCCGCGGCAGATGTTCGATGTCGCCATTCAGGCGGCGATCGGCGCGAACATCATCGCGCGCGAAAACGTGAAGGCGCTGAGAAAGAATGTGCTCGCCAAGTGCTACGGCGGCGACGTGTCACGCAAGCGCAAGCTGCTGGAGAAGCAGAAGGCGGGCAAGAAACGCATGAAACAGGTCGGCTCGGTGGAAATCCCGCAGGAGGCTTTTCTGGCGGTTCTTCAGATGGACGACAAATGAGCTTTGCACTGTTCCTGCTGATCCTGCTGGTGGTAAGCGGCCTGATCTGGCTGCTCGATGCCGCGGTGCTTCGCAAGCGCCGCGCACCGGACGCGAAGGAGCCCTGGTGGGTCGAGTACTCGGTCAGCTTTTTCCCGGTGATCCTGATCGTGTTCGTGCTGCGCTCGTTCCTGGTCGAGCCGTTCAAGATTCCGTCCGGCTCGATGATCCCGACGCTGCTGGTGGGCGATTTCATCCTGGTCAACAAGTTCACCTACGGCATCCGGCTGCCGGTGATCAACAGGAAGATCGTCGAGCTGAATTTCCCCAAGCGCGGCGACGTGATGGTGTTCCGTTACCCGGTGGACACCTCGCTCGACTACATCAAGCGGGTGGTGGGCGTGCCGGGGGACCGCATCGAATACCGCAACAAGCGCCTGACCGTGAACGGCCGGCCGGTCCCGGTTCGCCCTATCGAGGACTACCTGTCGCGAGAGCGCATGCAGTATTCACGCCAGTTCATGGAAACGCTCGACGGCACCGAGCACGCCATCCTGGTTGAAGACGACTCGCCGGGCCTGATGCAGCCGCCGCATCCGTTTTCGCCCGCCGGCAATTGCCTCTACAATATGAGCGGTCTGGCATGCACGGTGCCGCCGGGACACTATTTCATGATGGGCGACAATCGCGATAATTCGAGCGACAGCCGGGTGTGGGGTTTCGTTCCTGACGAAAACATCGTCGGCAAGGCGTTTTTCATCTGGCTCAACCTGAGCGAGCTGGGACGCTTCGGCTCGTTCCGCTGAGAACTGGGAGGTCCACGTGCGCAAGCAAACCGGCGTCACCTTGAGCGGGCTGCTCATCAGCCTGGTGATCCT
Organism: Gammaproteobacteria bacterium; assembly: GCA_041476585.1. Taxonomy (GTDB): domain Bacteria; phylum Pseudomonadota; class Gammaproteobacteria; order Burkholderiales; family SG8-39; genus JADGRQ01. The sequence continues at coordinate 1,772 of JBGOTT010000234.1, forward strand.
GATCGTCCTGGGCCTGCTTGGGCTGAAGGTCATTCCCGCGTACATCGAGTTCTACACCGCGAAGAAAGCCATCGTCGCAATCGCCTTCGAAACCAAAGGCGCTGGCGGGGTCGGCGAGCTGCGCAAGGCCTTCGATCGCCGCGCGGCGGTCGATTCCATCGATGTGGTCTCGGGCAAGGACCTGGAAATTACCAAGGAAGGCAACGACATCGTGATTAGCTTCGCCTACCGCAAGGAGGTGCCGCTGTTCGCGAATCTCGGTCTGTATTTCGACTTCGCCGCGACCTCCAAGGGAAGCGGCGAATAGCGGGCCTGAGAGCGGTGGCGCGGCCCACGACCCTTGAAAAAAGCCTCGCTTATCGGTTCGCCAACCGCGCGCTGCTCGAGCAGGCGCTGACCCACCGCAGTTTCGGAACGCCGCATAACGAGCGCCTCGAGTTCCTCGGCGACGGCGTGCTCGACTGCGTCATCGCCGGCGCGCTCTACGGGCGCTATCCGCTGTTGGCCGAAGGCGAGCTTTCACGCATGCGCGCCGCGCTGGTGCGCAAGGAAGCGCTGTCGGGCATAGCGCGCGGGCTCGGTTTGCCGGCGCACGTGAGGCTGGGCGAGGGTGAGCGCTCGAACGGGGGCAACGAGCGCGACTCCATCCTGGCCGACACGCTCGAGGCGGTGTTCGGCGCGCTGTTTCTCGACGGCGGCTACGACGCGGTGCGCGATGCAGTTCTGAGAACCTTTCAGGCCGCGTTTGCCGGGCTCGACGCCTCGCAGCCCGCGAAAGACGCCAAGACCCGGCTGCAGGAATTCCTGCAGGGACGCAGGCACAAGCTTCCCGAATACCGCGTAGTCGCCACCAAGGGCGCTGCGCATCGCCAGACGTTCGAGGTCGAGTGCGTGGTGGCGGGACTCGATCTGCGCGACACCGGAAGCGGCGCTTCGCGCCGCGCGGCCGAGCAGAGCGCGGCAGAGAGCGTGCTGAAGAAGCTCGGCATATGAATCATCGCTGCGGCACCATCGCGTTTGCTGGCCGTCCCAACACCGGCAAGTCGAGCCTGCTCAACCGTCTGGTGGGCGAAAAACTTTCGATCGTCTCAGCGCGCGCGCAGACGACGCGCCATCTGGTCACCGGAATCCTCACCACCCCCGACTGCCAGTACATTTTTGTCGATGCGCCGGGCATGCAAACGCGCCACCGGGGAAAGCTCAACCGCGCGCTCAACCTGCGCGCAAGCGAGGCCGCCGGCGGTGCGGACGTGGTCGGATGGGTCCTGGAGGCGATGCGCCTGTCGGAGGCCGACCGCGAGGCGGTTGCCGGCGTGGCGGCGAACGCGAAGGTCGTTGCCATCGTCAATCAGATCGACCGGGTCAAGCCGCGCGAAAAGCTCATCCCGTTCCTCGCACGCGTGGCGCAGGAGCGCGAATTCGCAGCCATCGTCCCGGTCAGCGCGTCGAGCGGCGAAAATTGCGAGTCGCTGCTCGCGGCGCTGCGCGATGCGCTGCCCGAAGGCGGGGCGATCTACCCGCCGGACCAGCTCACCGACCGCGACGAGCGTTTCTTTGCCGCCGAATTGCTGCGCGAACAATTGTTCCGCACCCTCGGCGAGGAGTTGCCCTACGCCTGCGAGGTCGAGATCGCGAGCTTCACGCAGGACGGGCGGTTGCGCCGCATCGAAGCCACCATCTGGGTCGAGCGCGACAGCCACAAACCGATCGTGCTCGGCGAAAAGGGCGCGCGCCTGAAGCAAATGGCCAGCGCGGCGCGCAAAGGCATGGAAACGCTGTTCGGGGGCAAGGTGTACCTCGGGACGTGGATCAAGGTCAAGCGCGGCTGGAGCGAGGACGAACGCTTGCTGCGTTCGCTCGGTCATCGATGAGCGGGCCCCGAGCGGAGCACGAACCCGGTTTCGTGCTGCACACTTACCCGTACCGCGAGACCAGCCTGATCGTCGAGGCGTTTACGCGGCGGCACGGACGCACTGCGCTGATTGCCAAAGGCGCGCGCCGGCCGCGTTCGGCGCTGCGCGGCGTGCTGCTTTCCTTCCAGCCGCTCAAGCTGTCATGGTCCGGCGGCGGGGAGATGCGCACCCTCGTCGGTGCGGAATGGCAGGGCGCGGCCAGCTTGCTGCGCGGCGCAAGGCTGATGTGCGGCTTCTATCTGAACGAACTGCTGCTGCGCCTGCTGCCGCGCGAAGATGCGCACGAGGCGCTCTATGACGACTATTGCGAAGGCCTGTCGCGCCTCGCGCAAGGGTCGCTGCCGACCGCGACCGTGCTGCGCATGTTCGAGCGGCGGCTCCTCGCCGGGCTGGGGTATGCTTTGCAGTTCGATCGGGATGCAGCCGACGGCGCGCCGATCCGTCCGGAGGGAAGCTACCTGTACGAACCCGAGCGCGGCCCGGTGGCGGCCAACGGTGCAGGCAGCGAGCTGGTAGTGAGCGGGCGCACGCTGCTCGACATGCAGGCCGACGACTACCGACGGCCCGAGACGCAGGCCGAGAGCCGCGCGCTGATGCGCGCGCTGATCGGCCAGCGCCTGCACGGTCAGACGCTGCACACGCGCGCGGTGCTGCTCGAACTTCAGGAAATGTAGGGCGATGATCGAACTCGGCGTAAACGTGGATCACGTGGCGACGGTGCGGCAGGCACGGCGCACCTACGAACCCGATCCGGTGTGGGCGGCGGTCGAAGCGCACCTCGGCGGCGCTGACGGCATTACGGTGCACCTGCGCGAAGACCGGCGCCATATCCAGGACGAGGACGTGCGCCGGTTGCGCGAGCTGACCCATATCAAGCTCAACCTGGAGATGGCCGCGACCAGGGAGATGGTGGAGATCGCGCGCGGCATTCGTCCCGAGATGGCAATGCTGGTGCCGGAGGGGCGCCACGAGGTGACCACCGAAGGAGGCCTGGACATCGTGTCCCAGGAGGCGAAGCTCGAGCAGGCGGTGGCGCGCCTCGCCGACGCGGGTATCGTGGTGAGCGTGTTCATCGACGCCGACCAGCGCCAGATCGACGCGGCAAGACGGATCGGCGCCTCGGTATGCGAGGTGCACACGGGACCCTATGCGCATGCCTTCCATTCGCGGGGGCGCGACGCCGAGAGCGTGGCGGTCGCCGCCGAGCTGAAGAAAGTCGCGCAGGCCGGCGAGCAGATCCGCGCGCTCGGCATGCGCTTCAACGCGGGCCATGCGCTCAACTACTTCAATGTCGAGCCGGTGGCGAGGTTGCCCGGGGTGCGCGAACTTCACATCGGCCACGCGATCGTCAGCCGTGCGCTGTTCATCGGCCTGCGCGAAGCGGTGCGCGAGATGAAGCGCCTGATGACCGATGCAAGGCTCGCGCGGTGATTTACGGCATCGGCACGGACATCGTCGAGATTCCGCGGATTGCGCGCTCGCTCGAGCGATTCGGTGAGCGGTTTGCGCAGCGGATTCTGTGCGGGCCCGAGCTGGCGCGCTTTGCCAGCCACAAGCAGCCGGCGTCTTATCTCGCCAAGCGCTTCGCAGCGAAAGAAGCATTCACCAAGGCGCTCGGCACCGGCATCCACGCACCTGCCAACTGGCATGGGGTCTGGGTAAGCAATCTCCGTTCCGGAAAGCCGGTGCTGGAGTTTTCGCCCGCGCTTGCGGCGCTGATGGAGAAACGTGGCGTGCGGCGTACGCACGTCTCGCTGAGCGATGACCGGGCGCTTGCCTGCGCCACCGTGATCCTGGAAACCGATCCGTGACTCTGAGTTTGCCGCTGGGGCCGGTGGTCATCGATCCTGCCGGAGTATCGCTTAGCGACGATGACGGGAAGCGACTGTCGCATCCCGCCGTTGGCGGAGTAATCCTGTTTGCGCACAACTACGAATCGCCCGCGCAGCTGCGCGCGCTCACCGCGGAGATCCGGGCGCTGAGGAAACCCGAATTGCCGATTTGCGTGGATCACGAAGGGGGGAGAGTGCAGCGTTTTCGCGCGGGATTTACGGCGATTCCGCCGATGCGAAAACTGGGAGAGATTTTCGATTCGGATATAGGTCGCGCGCTTCAGATTGCCGAACAGGTCGGCGTCGTGATCGGTTGCGAGTTGGTGGCGCACGGCGTGGATTTCAGCTTCACGCCGGTGCTCGACCTGGATTACGGCGCGAGTTCGGTCATCGGCGATCGGGCGTTGCATTCTGATGCGCTGCCAGCAGGCGAGCTGGCTGCGGCGTTGATCAGCGGCCTTGCACGCGCTGGAGTGGTGGCGGTGGGCAAGCATTTTCCTGGGCATGGCTACGCGGCAGCGGATTCGCACCACGCGGTGCCTGTGGACGATCGCACGCTCGAGCAGATCATGGAAAACGACGTTGCTCCGTACCGCCAGGCAATCGCCGCTGGACTGGCTGGCGTAATGCCGGCGCACGTGATCTATGGGAAGGTGGACTCGGAGCCGGCGGGCTACTCGAGCTTCTGGCTGCAGAAGGTGCTGCGCGGGCAACTTGGATTTGATGGCGTGATCTTCAGCGACGATCTGTCGATGGAGGGAGCGAGCATCGCGGGTGGCCTGGTGGCGCGCGCGCATGCGGCGCTGAAGGCGGGGTGCGACGTGGTGCTGTTGTGCCAGAACCCGCAGGGGCAGGACGAACTGCTCGAGGGGCTGGGCGACGCCCGCTGTGAAGCGAGACGCTGGGAGAAGATGCGAGCGCGCCGCTTTGGCACTCTCGGTCGCGGCTCGGCTGACTACCGTGCTGCTGTGGATGAGATCGGCAGGATGGCGTGATCGCTTTCCCGTGCATTGTCCTTTCACGGGGGTAACCGGGGTTCAAAACCCCGTGGGGAAAGTTCAATTTACACAACCGAGGAAATGTTGGCTGTCCTTGACACTCAAATAAAGAAGAAGACCACAAGATATTGAATCAGCGCGGTGCGCCGAACGCCTGCGTCCAGTACACGCCCATCTCGCTGCTGGGATCAACCGCGAAGGCGACGCCCATTTCGGTAAACGCCGGATTCATCAGGTTGGCGCAATGCGGCGGGCTTTTGATCCAGC
>JBGOTT010000235.1:0-6770 GCA_041476585.1 Gammaproteobacteria bacterium
CAAACGAGGCAATTCGAAATCGTCCGAAAGCGTGCGACAGATTCACCGGAAAGCGTGAACGGCTAGCCGCATCGGCGATCGGCCTGAGTGTATTGGCTGCAGGTTCGTATGCATGCCAAGTCAATTCCTCAGCGAGTTTATTGCGCGAACCTCGCCCATTCGGTGCGGCGATGGTGTACACGATTCCGCTGTCCAGCGGCGAGAAGTAGACGAGACGGGCAATGTTCGGCGCATATTCCAGCGCCGCATACGGTCGCAACACGGGTTTTGATCCCACGGACTTGAGGCGGGCGATCTCACGTCCCGGATCGGCCGTATCGATTGCATACAACTCGTCGTGCGCATGCACTGACACGACAATGATGTCGCGCACGGGGTCAATCTGCATCGCGTTGTGATTGGCTACCCCCGGCAGCTTGTTCTGAAAATGATCGCTCCATCGCCCAAAGGTACCATTTGCGTTGTCGCCATCCGGACTAAAGCCGATGAATGCATTGCCTCCGCCATCATCGCCCGAGTGTCCCCAAATCACGCGGCGCGAGTTGTCCCAGGTGGTCCATCCGCCAGAGTTGAGGATGGCCGTTGGATGCCGCGAACCATGCCGCCAGGTAAGCGTGTCGAGGTTGAAAAGATGCGGTATTGCGACTGCCTTGACATCCGGTCCCAATTCTGTCTGGCCTTTGAATAGGATGTAATCGTTCCCGAACGGGTCATACTGCACGTAATCATAGGTATGCGGCGGAAGTGGCGAACCATCCGGGTACACCGAATCGGGATAACGTGCGCCCGCCCCGTACTCGTTGTCACCACCGGTGACGTAGCCATCGGAGACCCTTCGCCATTCTCTGGAAGCTAGATCAAAGGCATGGACATCCGAACCGAAATAATCATTGTGCCCGCCCCCAAAAATGATCATCGACCCGCTGGCCCCGTAGCGCGATGCGTAGGCAGCGCCGTTCCACGCCTCGGTGATCGCGCTAAACCCCGCAACGCCATGCCAGGGTGACTTGGGCTCGCGCCCCAACATGCGTCGCAACCGCTCCCTGGTCGAGCGTGCTGGATTCAACTCCGGATCGCGTGCGGGATCGTTATCACCCAAGTATCGCGTTCCTGGCGCAGTAACCTGTAGCTCAAGATCGGGACGACCACCAGAGATCGCATACCAATGATGAAGGGCCATCCGTTCGATCCACGTCGGAGTTACGGGCGCCATAGGCGGCATTGTCAAGTCCGGGAAGGGCACGATGCAACAGGCGAATCCTCACTGACGCCGTTTGCTTTTGATTGCTTGACTGTCACAATTCACCACAGACAGGTGATCGAAGCCAAGTACGGCAGTGGCTGGGTGCGAGCACGGGTCGACAGGATCAGGCAGGTATCCGGCTCCAGAGGCCCGGAGATCGCATACGATGCTCACCTGGAGAATGGCAAGAGGGGCGTGCTTCCGGCCCGCATGTTGCGGAAAGTTTCCGGCGCATGATCGAGCGCACGCTGCTCCGAGCGAATACCGGAGGGGAATATGGCAGTTCGTATCGTGCAGCTCGGTATCGATCGAATCGCTGGTGAAGGCTTGCGCATCGGCACCGTCAGGCGCCCACCGCGGGGCGTCCGAAAGAGTGAATATTCGTCGCAGAACTGGTACGACATATGGTTCCCGAACCTTGCGCCAAGCCAGGCCGTGGTCAAACTGGCGCAGCACGCCGGCACGCAGCGCGAGTGGGCTGCGTTCGTGAGGAAGTACCGGGCCGAGATGGCGAGCGCGGACAACGCCAGGACGCTGGATCTCCTCGCCGCGCTGTCGCACCACGCCAGTTTTTCCGTCGGCTGCTATTGCGCGGACGAGTCGCGCTGCCACCGGTCGGTACTGCGCGCCTTGCTCGGCGAAAGAAACGCGGATCTGCAAGGATGAACCTATGGCAGCGAAACCAGTGAAGCCCGCAAGCATCGCCGCGCAAGCGCTCGGCTGGGTGGACGACAAGACGCGCGCGATCGTGTCGCCGATTCACGCCTCGACGACCTTCATACGCGACGCGGACAATCAGTACCGGTCGGGTCGCGGCTACGCGCGCGACCAGAACCCGACCTTCGACCAGGCCGAAGCGGTGTTGACGGCGCTCGAAGGCGGGCGCGCCTCCCTGCTGTTCGCGTCCGGCATGGCGGCAGCCACTGCCGTTTTTCAATCGTTGGCGCCCGATGACCACGTGCTGGCGCCGAAGGTGATGTACTGGTCGCTGCGCAACTGGTTGATGAACTTCGCGACGCATTGGGGATTGCGCGTGGAGTTCATCGACATGGGTAATCCCGACGAGCTGCGGCGCGCAATCCGGCCCGGCAAGACCAGGCTGGTCTGGATCGAAACGCCCGCAAACCCGCTGTGGACGATCACCGATATTGCCGTCAGTTGCGACATCGCGCATGCGGCGGGCGCAGTGGTGGCCGTCGATTCCACCATCGCGACACCCGTTCTGACCCGCCCGCTGGCGTTGGGCGCGGACATCGTGATGCATTCGGCGACGAAATACCTGAACGGGCATTCGGACGTGATTGCCGGAACGCTGACAACCCGCGAAGAATCGGCGATGTGGGCGCGCATCAAGACCGTTCGCGCGCAGATTGGCGGCGTGCTCGGATCGTTCGAGGCATGGCTGCTCACGCGCGGCATGCGCACGCTGTTCCCGCGCGTGCTGGGCGCCTGCGCCAGCGCGCAGGCGATTGCCGGGCACTTCGCGCGGCATCCGCTGGTCGCGGAACTGCTGTATCCGGGTCTGCCTTCGTTTCACGGAAATGCAGTCGCTGCGAAGCAAATGCGCGGCGGCTTTGGCGGCATGTTGTCGATCCGCGTGCGCGGTTCGCAAAAGACATCAGGCAGCGGCGAGAGCGCGGCAATCGCAACGGCCGCCAAGGTAGAATTGTGGAAGCGCGCGACTTCGCTAGGCGGCGTGGAAAGCCTGATCGAACACCGCGCCAGCGTCGAAGGCGCGGGCACGCCAGCGCCGGGCGATTTGCTGCGCCTCTCCGTAGGCATCGAGGACACGAGTGACCTGATCGACGATCTCGAAAACGCACTCGAGCTCGCGCAATCATGAGCATCCGACCCGAAGCGCGAACCCCGGTCCGAGAGCCGGATTGACGCGGGCGCATACGATGGCGCACGAACACCACCACCACGCGCAGACGAATTTCAACCGGGCGTTCGCGATCGCGATCGTCCTCAACATCGCGTTTGTCCTGCTGGAGACCTACTTCGGCATCGCGGCCCGGTCCCTTGCGCTGCTCGCGGACGCAGGGCACAACTTCGGCGACGTTCTCGGCCTGCTCCTCGCCTGGGGTGCAAGCCATCTGGTCAAGCAACAACCCACCGAGCGCCGCACCTATGGATTGCGCCGGTCCTCGATCCTCGCGGCGGGGCTCAATGCGAGCCTGCTTCTGATCGTGGTCGGCGTGATTGCGTGGGAAGCGATCAACCGCCTGCTTCACGCGGCCCCGGTCGCCGGAGCCACCGTGATCCTGGTGGCGGCGGCGGGCGTGGTGATCAACACCGCCACTGCGCTGCTGTTTCTGTCCGGCAGGAAGCACGATCTGAACATCCGCGGCGCGTTCCTGCACATGGCCACCGATGCGGCGGTGTCCCTCGGCGTCGTCGTGGCCGGGATCATCATCTACGTGACCGGCTGGGTCTGGATCGACCCGGCGATCAGCCTCGCGATTGCGGTCGTGATCACGGCCGGGACATGGGACCTTCTGAGGCGCTCGCTCGACCTGTCGCTCGATGCGGTCCCAGAACAGATCGATCCGTCGAGCGTGCGCGCCTACCTGTGCGCTTTGCCGGGAGTCGCCGAAGTGCATGACCTTCACATCTGGGCGATGAGCACGACCGAGACGGCGCTGACCGTGCATCTGGTCAGGCCGGGCGCCGGCGTGGATGATGATTGGCTGGTGCGCGTAAACCAGGAATTGCACGACCGGTTCCACATCGGGCATGCGACGATTCAGATCGAGAGCGGGCGAGGCTCCCAGCCCTGCAGGCTGGCTCCGGAACATGTCGTCTAGCCTGTCGCCACGCAAGGACCGCCAGGCATCATAGAGATGCCGATCGTCAGAAGCTTCGCGCCTGTTGCGGATGCGACGGCGCGGGTCCTGGTCCTCGGCAGCATGCCGGGGACGGAGTCGCTCAAGATGGGGCAGTATTACGCGCATCCGCGCAACCTGTTCTGGCCGATCCTCGGCGAACTGGTCGGCGCTTCGCCGCTTCTTCCGTATGACCGGAGGATCAAGGCGCTCAAGCGCGCTCGAATCGCGCTGTGGGACGTGCTGAAATCGTGTGCGCGGGAGGGCAGCCTGGACTCGCGCATCGACAGCGGCTCGCTGGTCGCGAATGACTTCAGGCGGTTCTTCCTGCGGCATCCGGGCATCACGCACGTGTTCTTCAACGGGGCCAAGGCCGAGGCATGCTTTCGGCGGTGCGTACTGCGCGATTGCAGTTTCGCGGCACTTCAATACCGGCGCCTGCCCTCCACCAGCCCTGCGAATGCCGCGACGTCCTACGCCCAGAGACTCGAGGCATGGCGGGCGTTACGAGTCTGACGATACAGGGAGCAAGCATCATGCAGATGGCCGGGATTGCATTTGGTACCACCGATTGGTCGGCGGTTGAACGAACCGAACACAAAGGCGAAACCGGCACTGCCTACTGGCGCACCCGCAATTTCGCGGGCATACGCGTGCGGCTGGTCGAGTACACGCCCGGCTACCGGGCGGACCATTGGTGCGTGAAGGGCCACATCCTGCTTTGCCTGGAAGGCGAGTTGCTCACCGAGCTGAAGGACGGCCGAACGTTCGTCCTGAAGCCGGGCATGAGCTATCAGGTCGCGGACGAGGCCGAACCCCATCGCTCGATGACTGCGGCAGGCGCCAAACTGTTCGTGGTCGACTAGGTCGAATTCGCACCCCGGGCTTGAGCACTTTCTTCCTCAAAGGCATCGCCTTCGGCTTCCTGCTCGCAGCGACCGTCGGGCCGATGTGGGTGCTGTGCCTGCGGCGCACGCTTGCCGCGGGCACGCTGGTGGGCCTCGCCTCCGGCATGGGCATCGCAGTGGCCGACGGCATCTACGGCGCGGTGGCTGCGTTCGGCCTCACCGCCGTGTCGTCGTTTCTGCTCGGCCAGGGCTTCTGGATTGGTCTCGCCGGCGCGGCGTTTCTGCTATGGCTGGGCGCGAAGACGCTGCTCGCGCAACCCGCGCCGATCGAATCCGGCAATGGTGCGGCGGACGCTTCCGGACGCGACCTTGCGGCCGCGTTTCTTTCCACGCTCGGGCTGACGCTCGCCAACCCGCCGACCATCCTCGCGTTCGCCGCGATCTTCGCCGGACTGGGCCTTGCGTCGAACGCCGATTACGCCGCGGCCGCCGTGATCGTCGCCGGCGTATTCCTCGGCTCGGCCGCGTGGTGGCTGATTCTCGCCGCCGGCGCCGGACGGCTGCGCACGCACGTCGGCCCCGGGCTGATGCGCGCCATCAACCGCGTTTCGGGCTGCACCATTCTCGGCTTCGCCGCCTGGCAGCTCGCACAGCTCGTCTGATATAGTTCTACTGGATGTTTGTCCAGCTTGTATACTTGACAAAGACAGAATTATCATTCATCATGCAGCCATCACTCGGAGACAGACATGGCTGAATCCCTTTTCGATCAACCACGCTTCAAAGACGCTAACGCGGCGCGTGAGCATCTTGAGAGCATACGCTGGCCTACAGGCCCGGTATGCCCGCATTGCGGCGCTACTGACCGCATGAGCAAACTGAACGGCAAAGCGCATCGTCCTGGCGTGTATGACTGCGGCCATTGCCGCGACCAGTTCACCGTAACCGTCGGCACAGTCTTTGAACGCTCGAAAATACCCCTCAATAAGTGGCTGATGGCCGCTACGCTGCTCGCTGCCAGCAAAAAGGGTATGAGCAGCCACCAGTTGCACCGCACGCTCGGAGTGACTTACAAAACGGCTTGGTTCATGTCCCACAGGCTCAGGGAAGCCATGAAGCCGAACGGCGGCGGAATGCTCGGCGGCGGCGGCAAGATCGTCGAGGCTGACGAAACCTACTTCGGCAACATCAAGGGACGTAAGCATCCCGGAAAGAGCGGCGGCGGGGATCACAAACACAAGATTTTCGCGCTGGTAGAGCGTGACGGAACCACCCGTTCGTTCCATGTCGCCAATGTCAACGACAAAACCCTCAAGCCCATCCTTCACGCACAGGTTGCCAGCGACACGCACTTGATGACGGACTCCGCTGGCCATTACCGCAATATGAAGCGCGGTGCGTTCCTTAGTCACGAGATGGTCAACCATACGCGCAAAGAATATGCCCGTAGAAGCCGCGCAGTTAAAGGCGCGGTTGCCCATACCAACACAGTCGAATCGTTTTCCGGGCTTTTGAAGCGCCGCCTTGTCGGAACGTATGACCATGTCAGCGAACAGCATCTTCAAAAGTATTGCAACGAGTTTGATTTCCGCTTCACTCATCGCAAGACCAACGACTTTGAACGAGCCACCGCCGCATTGAAAGGAATTGAGGGAAAACGCCTAACGTATCGGCGGATTAAGTCAGGGCCACAAGCTGAAGCGTAAAGAATTGCTGCGCGCCTTGATTGCGCTGCTAAACACAGCGTCTTAAGTAATGCCGCATAATCTGCGTAGCACGGGATTCGGTCTTCGCCAGCGCCGGAAGCGCTGGGTGACCGCAGCGATCAGTTCGGCGAGGGTGGCGAAGTATCGA
>JBGOTT010000236.1:0-6732 GCA_041476585.1 Gammaproteobacteria bacterium
CGACCACCGCGTCGCGCCCGATCACCCCGCGATCCATCGGTTGCAACAGATCGCCCGCCTCCTTGAGCGCGCCGGCGAAGGTATCGACGAACAGCGTGGCACGCGCCACCAAAGCGTCGTCGGCTTCCCGCATGCGCGGGGTGAAGCCCCCGACCAGATCGATGTGGGTACCCTGCCGGACCGCGCCCCCTTTCACCAGCGGCTCGGTCGAAGTCGTCGCGCAGGTCACGATATCAGCCTCGCTCACCGCCCGATCGAGTTCGGCGGCGGGTTCCGCCGGAACGCCGGCGCTGCGCAGTTGCGCCGCGAGCGACGCCGCGCGCCCGGGACGGCGCCCCCACACCAGCACACGCTCGATCGGACGCAGCGCGCAGTGGGCTGCGGCCATGTAAGGCGCGAGGTGACCGGCGCCGACGACGAGCAGCACGCGCGAATCGGGCCGCGACAGATAGCTCGAGGCGAGCGCCGACGCCGCGCCGGTACGTCGCAACGTGAGCGCCTCGCCCTCGAGCACCGCGACCGGATGCCCGGTTGCCCCGTTGAGCAGCAGGTAGCTCGCCCCCACAGTGGCCACACCGCGCTGCTGATTGGCCGGGAACACCGTGACGATCTTCACGCCAATCGCTTCACCGGCGCGCCAAGCGGGCATCAGCAACAGGACGTTTCCGGAATCGGCGGGCCCGACGGCATGGCTGTGACGCACCGGAGCGTCAGCGCCCTGCGAAAACGCGCGCCTCAGAGCCTCGACAAGCGAGACGTAGTCGAGCACGCGGTGGATATCGGCGGCAGCATAGAACGGCAGGCTTGCGGTCATATCGGCATGGGCGGCGGGCGCAGTCGGGATCGTGGGCGGGAGGCTCGCATCCGCACCGAAACCACACGCTAAGCGGTCAGCGGCTTGTACCTGATCCGCTTCGGCTTGTCGGCGTCCTCGCCGAGGCGCTTCCTGCGGTCCGCGAGGTAGTCGGCGTAGTTGCCCTCGAACCACACTGCGCTGCTGTCGCCCTCGAACGCGAGCATGTGGGTGGCGATGCGGTCGAGGAACCAGCGGTCGTGCGAGATCACCACCGCGCAACCGGGGAAATCGAGCAGCGCCTCTTCGAGCGCGCGCAGCGTCTCCACGTCGAGGTCGTTGGTCGGCTCGTCGAGCAGCAGCACGTTCGATCCGCTCTTCAGGAGCTTGGCGAGGTGCAGCCGATTGCGCTCGCCGCCGGAGAGTTCGCCCACGCGCTTTTGCTGGTCGGCGCCGCGGAAGTTGAAGCGCGCCACGTAGCCGCGGCTCGGCGTGGAGTACTCGCCCACCACGATGTTGTCGCTGCCGCCGGAGATCTCCTCCCAGACCGTCTTCTTCGCGTCGAGTGAATCGCGGCTCTGGTCGACGTAGGCGAGCTTCACAGTGTCGCCGATGCGCAGCTCGCCCGCATCGGGCTTTTCCTGCTTCGTGATGAGGCGGAACAGGGTCGTCTTGCCCGCCCCGTTTGCGCCGATCACGCCGACGATCCCGCCGGGAGGAAGGCGGAACGACAGGTTCTCGAACAACAATTTCCTGCCGAAGGATTTTTTCAGCCCTTCGGCCTCGACCACAAGGTCGCCGAGATGCGGGCCAGGCGGGATGTAGATTTCATTGGTCTCGTTGCGCTTCTGGAAGTCCGCCGATTCGAGCTCCTTGAAGCGCGCGAGGCGCGCCTTGGACTTCGCCTGCCGTGCCTTCGGGTTGGAGCGCACCCATTCGAGTTCCAGCTGCATTGCCTTGATGCGCCCAAGTTCCTGGCTTTCCTCGACCTCGAGGCGCTTTTCCTTCTGCTCGAGCCAGGACGAGTAGTTGCCCTCCCAGGGAATGCCCCTACCGCGGTCCAGCTCCAGGATCCAGCCGGCGACGTTGTCGAGGAAGTAGCGATCGTGCGTGACCGCAACCACGGTGCCGGGGTAGCGCTCGAGAAACTGCTCCAGCCACTGCACCGAGAGCGCATCGAGGTGGTTGGTCGGTTCATCGAGCAGCAGCATGTCGGGCTCGGAAAGCAGCAGCCGGCACAGCGCCACGCGCCGCCGCTCGCCGCCCGAGATCCTAGCGACGTCGGCATCCCACGGCGGCAGGCGCAGCGCGTCGGCGGCGATCTCGAGCCTGCGCTCGAGATCGGCGCCACCGGCGTTGACCAGCGCCTCGAGCTTCGCCTGCTCTTCGGCGAGCTTGTCGAAATCGGCGTCCGGCTCGGAGTACGCGGCGTACACTTCGTCGAGGCGCTTTTTCGCCGCCACCGTCTCGCCGAGGCCTTCCTCCACATTGCCGCGCACGGTCTTGGTCGGATCGAGCTGCGGCTCCTGTTCGAGGAAGCCGATCTTGATGCCCGGCATCGGCGTGGCATCGCCGTCGAAGTTGTTGTCCACGCCGGCCATGATCTTCAGCAGCGTGGACTTGCCCGAGCCGTTCAGGCCCAGCACGCCGATCTTCGCCCCCGGATAGAACCCGAGCGTGATGTTCTTGAGGATCGAGCGCTGCGGCGGCACCAGCTTGCTCACCCGGCGCATCCGGTAGACGTATTGGGCCATCGCTGGTCGAGATAATACCGCGCAGGCGCATAATCTTCGCGTCGGCCACGCGCAGGTGAAACGGGAGAGTGAATCATGGCGCAGTTTCTCGGCATCGGCATGACCCACTACCCCGGCTTGCACATGCTGGACGAAGACATGTCGATCTTCCTTCGTCTGACCCTGCAGGGCGCGAATTTCGATTCGGGCATGCGCGATCCGGCACGCTGGCCCGAACCGATGCGCGCCGAGTGGGGCGATGACCAGGGCCGGAAAGCCGGCCGTGCGCATCGCGAGCGTTGCCTTGCAGCCACGCGCAGGCTGCGCGCCGAACTGGATCGCTTCAAGCCTGACGTGGTCGTGATATTCGGGGACGACCAGTATGAGAACTTCGTCGAGGACCTGGTGCCGCCGTTTTGCATCTACATCGTGGACGAGATGGAATCACGGCCGTTCGAAATCCCCCTTGAATCGAAGTTGCCGAGGAACAACATCTGGGACGAAGGGCGGCAGACGGTATTCAGGCACAAGGGTCATGTGCAGGCAGGGCGATACGTCGCAAACCGGCTCGCGGAGGAAGGATGGCCGCTGCCCTATGCCTATCGCCTGCGCTACCCGCGCGGACTCGCGCATGCATTCATCAACACCCTGCTGTTTCTCGACGTCGACCGCAAAGGCTTTGCATATCCCGTGCTGCCTTTTCACGTGAACTGCTATGGCGGCGAGCTGGTTCGCTCGCGCGGCGGCACGGTGGCGCCGAGCGAAATCTCCACCGAGCCGGACCCCCAGGCGCCGACGGCCAGAACCTGTTTTGACCTCGGACGGAAGCTCGCGCGCGCGTTTGCCGGATCGCCCTGGCGCGTCGCGCTCATCGGTTCCTCGAGCTGGTCGCACGCGTTTCTTACCGGCAAGAACAGCTGGATCTATCCCGATCACGCAAGCGACCGCGCACGCCTCGAAGAGCTCAAGGCGGGCCGTTACGAACGCTGGCGCGAACTATCGCCTGCCGAGATTGTCGACGCGGGTCAGCAGGAACTGCTCAACTGGGTGACGCTGGTCGGGGCAATGGCCGAGCTCGGGCTTCGCGCGGAGATCGTGGATTACGTCGAAACCCACGTGTTCAACTCGAACAAGTGCTTTGCGCTGTTTGCGCAGTGACCGGTGTGACTTACTCGGTCAAGGAAATCTTCTTCACGCTGCAGGGCGAAGGCGCGAACACCGGCACGCCGGCGGTGTTCTGCCGTTTTGCCGGCTGCAACCTCTGGTCGGGCCGCGAATCCGACCGCACGAGCGCCGTGTGCCGCTTCTGTGACACCGATTTCGTCGGCACCGGCGGACCCGGCGGCGGGCAGTTCGAGACCCCCGATTCGCTCGCGGGCGCGATCGAGGCCGCCTGGCGCGCCGGTTCGCATGCGCACCGCTTCGTCGTGTGCACCGGCGGCGAGCCGCTGTTGCAGCTCGGCCCGGAACTCGTCGACGCAATCCATCAGCGCGGCTTTCGCGTAGCGATCGAGACCAACGGCACGCTTGCGGTCCCTGCGGGAGTCGACTGGATCTGCGTCAGTCCGAAGGCGGCCGCGACTCTTGCGGTCAGCAAGGGCGACGAGTTGAAGCTGGTGTATCCCCAGGACGGCGCCGAGCCGGAGCGCTTCGCGATGCTCGAGTTCCGCCATTTCTTCCTGCAGCCGATGGACGGTCCGTCGCGCGACGAAAATACCCGCCGCGCGATCGATTACTGCATGGCGCATCCGCGCTGGCGATTGAGCCTGCAGACCCACAAGCTGCTGGGAATACCGTGACCGCGCCCGCCGTCGAACTGGCGTTTGCCTTCGGCTTCGATGCGGCGCACCGCTTCGATGCGTTTCCGCAGGGACACCCGAACCGGCGGCTGCATGGGCACTCGTTCCAGGTCGAGGTCGCCGTGCGCGGCACGCCGGACCCGCACACCGGGTTTGCGATGGAGTTCTCGCAGCTCGAATCGGCCTGCGGCGCCGTGCGCGCGCTGCTCGACCACCAGGTGCTGAACGAGATCGCCGGGCTCGAGCAGCCCAGTCTGGAGCGGCTCAGCATCTGGATCTGGGAACGCCTTGCCGGAAACGTCGCGGGTCTCGCGCGCGTCACGGTGCGGCGCGACTCGCGCGGACAGTCCTGTACTTACCGCGGCCCGGGCTAGCGAAACTCCACCGGCAGGCTGCGTGGCCCGCGCACGGTTCCTTCCGACCAGGTGACCGCGCCCGAGAGCGAAAACTCGGGTATGCGGCGCAGCCACTCTTCCAGCGCCACGCGCAATTCCATGCGCGCGAGGTTCGAGCCGATGCAGCGGTGAATGCCGAGTCCGAACGCGGCGTGCCGGTTCTCCTTCCGGTCGATCAGCACCTTGTCGGCATCCGGGAACATTTCCGGATCCCGGTTCGCCGCAGGGAACGACAGCAGCACCATGTGCCCGGGCTTCATCGGGCAGCCGCCGATCTCGACTTCCTTGATCACCTCGCGCGCCATGGTGACCGGCGCGTAGGCGCGCAGGAATTCCTCCACTGCGGTGTCCATCAGGCCGGGGTCGGCGACAAGCCGCCGCCGGTCCTCGTCATGCGTCGCGAGGTGCCACAGGCTTGCGCCGATCGCGCTCCAGGTGGTGTCGATCCCGGCAATCATCATCAGGCGTAGCGTGCCCAGAAGCTTGTCCTCCGGGATCGGCTGGCCTTCGTGGCGCAGGCCGAGCAGGTAACTGATCAGGTCCTCGCCGGGTTGGGCTGCGCGCGCCGCAACCTTGGCGCGGAAATAGTCGGTCATTTCGCCGAGCGCCTGGAGAACCTTGTTGTTGTCGTGGATACCTTCCTCGAGCGACATCTTGATCCAGGTGCGAAACTGGTCGCCGTCCTCCTCGGGCACGCCCAGCATGTTGGCGATGACCCTGGTCGGGACGTGCTGCGCGTAGTCGATGGCCGCGTCGCAACCGCCGCGCGAGATGACGCGGCCGATCAGCTCGTTGCATAGCTCGCGCGTGTGCGGCGTGAGGCGCTCGACGACTTTCGGGTTGAATGCCGGCAGCAGCGGCATGCGCGCGGGCCGGTGCTCGGGCGGGTCGGAGGTGATCGGGGGCGAAGGCGGCGGCGGCTCGAGGCGCGCCTCGCGCACGATGACGCGGCGCGACGAGAAGTGCTCGGTGTCGTAGGCGATGTCGCGCACGTCCTGAAAGCGCGACGGGAAGTACGCGCCCCTGAAGCGCTCGGTATGCGCGACCGGGCAGCTCCGGCGCAGTTCGTCCCAGATCGGGTACGGGTCGTTGTTCCAGCGCGGGTCGGTGTGGTCGAAATCGGTGGCCCAGTCGGTGGGGGGCGGTCGTCGGGACATGCTCACTCCTGTATCCGGACTGCGTGTTCCGGGCAGTTCTTCATCGCGAGCCGCGCCTTGGCTTCGAGCCCGGGCAGGACCGTGCCGTCCCCCTTGACCCGCCCATTGCCGAGCTCGTCGGACTCGAACAGCTCGGGAGCCAGCGCGCAGCAGCGGTTGTGCCCCTGGCAGCGTTCCTGTTCGATCCTGATTTTCATGCGCCAGGGCGCTTCACAGGGTGCGAGCGATCAGCTCTTTCATCACTTCGCTGGTGCCGCCGTAGATGCGCGAGACGCGCGCATCCACGAAGGCGCGCGCGATCGGGTATTCCATCATGTATCCGTAGCCGCCGTAGAGCTGGAGCATATCGTCCAATGCGGCGCACATGGTTTCCGTGGAATAGAGCTTGGCGATCGCCGCCTCGTCCACCGTGAGTTTGCGCCGCATGTGCTCGCCGAGGTAGTGGTCCACCATCAGGCGCACCGCGATCGTCCTGGCTTTCAGGTCTGCCAGCTTGAACTTGGTGTTCTGGAAATCGAACACCGTCTGGCCGAACACCCTGCGCTCCTTCACGTAGCGAAGCGTCGCCTCGAACATCGCCTCCATCTTGGCCGCCGCCCCGAGCGCAATCACGAAGCGCTCCTGCGCGAGTTCCTGCATCAGGTAGGCGAAGCCCTTGCCCTCCTCGCCGAGCAGGTTCGCCGCCGGCACGCGCAATTCGTCGAAGAACATCTCCGCAGTGTCCGCAGCGTCCTGGCCGATCTTCTCCAGCTTGCGGCCGCGGCGGAAACCCGGACGGTCGGTCTCGACCAGTATCAGGCTCACGCCTTTCGCGCCGGCAGCCGGGTCGGTCTTCGCGACCACCACCACCAGGTC
>JBGOTT010000237.1:0-6676 GCA_041476585.1 Gammaproteobacteria bacterium
GAGGTGATGTTGGCGTTCACCACACCGGTCGCCATCGCCTGCGCGAGTTCGGCCGCCTGCACTGTCACCGGCTGCGCGCCGACGAGTTCCGCGATGCGCGAGGTTGCAGGGTTGTAGGAGCGCATTTTCAGCCCTTTCATATCTGCGCCGCTCTTGAGTTCTTTGTTGGCATACACGCCCTGCGGTGGCCACGGCACGGAGTACAGGACCCTCATCCCCTGCTTGGCGAAACGCTCATCGATGGCTTTCTTCGAAACATTGTGCAGCTTCGCCGCGTCGGCGTAGCTGGTGGCGAGGAACGGCACCGAGTCGACGCCGAACAGCGGATCCTCGTTCGAGTAACCCGACAGCAGGATTTCGCCGATCTGCGCCTGACCGCCCTGCACTGCGCGCTTGATCTCGTTCGCCTTGAACAGCGATCCGGCGGCGTGCACCGTGATCGTGAGTTTGCCACCGGTGGCTTTGTCAACATCTGCCGCGAACTGCGCGACATTTTCGGTGTGGAAATTAGTCGCCGCATAGGGCGTCGGCATGTCCCATTTGACCTGTGCCTGCACGGCCGACGCGAGCAGCGCCGCGGAGGTGAATGCGAATACGCGAAGCATGCTGGTCTCCTTGATCAGTGCGTCGTGGGCGAAGCGCGATTCTACGCCATGATCAACACGGCGCCACCGAAACCCCCTCGCGCGCCAGCGCCGCGCGCAGGCGGCGCACGAATTCGAGCGCATGCGGCTGGTCGCCGTGCACGCAAACCGTGTCGGCGCGAACCGCAACGTCGGCCCCGTTGACCGAGCGCACCTTGCCCTCGCGCAGCCGGGCAGGGCGGGTCCGATTGCGGCATGAACAGCTGCAGCGACGTGCGCATGCGCGGTGTGACGCGCCGCGGGATCTCGAGCCTGCGGCTCGATCCGCCAGTCAGGCTCGCGCGCCATTCGTCAGTCGATTGCGGCAAGCACGGCTTCGGCGAGCGCCGGGCTGGCGGTCAGGCCGGGCGATTCGATGCCGAACAGGTTCACCAGTCCTGCAACCCCATGCTGCGCGGGGCCCTGCACGACGAAATCTGAAGCGGGCTCGCCGGGTCCCGAGGTCTTCGGCCGGATGCCCGCATAGCCGGGTTCGAGTGCGCCGTCGGGCAGCGCGGGCCAGTAGCGCCGGATTGCCGCATAAAAGCGTTCGGCGCGGCCCGGGTCCACCGTGTAATCGATGCGCTCGATCCACTCCACGTCCGGCCCGAAGCGCGCACGCCCGCCGAGGTCGAGCGTGACGTGCACGCCGAGGCCGCCGGGCTCGGGCACCGGATAGATCAGGTGAGAGAACGGCGAGCGCCGCGCGAGCGTGTAGTAGTTGCCCTTGGCGTAAAACTCAGGCGGCGCCATTTCGGGTGGATAGCCTTCGATGCGCCGTGCGACCGAGGGTGCGGTCATGCCGGCGCTATTCACCACCGTCCGCGCTGCGACACGCATCGGTTCGGCCCCACCGACCTCGAGTTCGATGCGGCGGTCGCGGACGCGGGCGCGCAACAGCGGGCTCTTCAGTGCGAGCATCGCACCGGCTTCCTCGGCGTCACCCAGGTAGGCGAGCATCAGTGCATGGCTGTCGATGATTCCGGTGGACGGCGAATGCAACGCCGCGACGCAATGCAGCTCGGGTTCCATCGCGACGGCTTGCGCGGCGCTGATGCGCACCACGTCGGTCACACCGTTGGCTTGAGCCTTCGCCCGGATGGCTTCCAGCTCGTCGAGCTGCGCCGCGTCGGTGGCGACGATCAGCTTGCCGCAGCGCGCGTACGGCACGCCGTGTTCCACGCAGTACCGGTACAGGCGCTCGCGCCCTTGCACGCACAGGCGCGCCTTCAACGAACCAGCCGGGTAGTAAATGCCGGCGTGGATCACCTCGGAGTTTCGCGAACTGGTATGCGTTCCGATGGTATCTTCGGCCTCGAGGATAATTACTTCGCGGCCGGCGAGGGCGAGCGCGCGCGCCGCGGCGAGCCCGACGACACCCGCGCCGATCACGATCGCATCGACGATTTCCATGGCCGAGAAAGCTAACACATCCCGCTGGCAGTTCTGGATCGACCGCGGCGGCACCTTCACCGACGTGGTCGCGCGCCGCCCCGACGGTCGCCTGGTGACGCACAAGCTGCTCTCGGACAACCCCGAGCGCTATGCGGATGCCGCGCTGGCCGGGATCCGCGCACTGCTGGGACTCGCGCCGGACGCCGCGATCCCGGGCGAATCGATCGAGGCGGTGAAGATGGGCACCACGGTCGCCACCAACGCGCTGCTCGAAAGAAAGGGCGAGCCGACGGTGCTGTTCGTCACGCGCGGCTTCCGCGACGGCCTGCGCATCGCCTACCAGAACCGGCCACGCCTGTTCGACCGGCACATCGTGCTGCCCGAGATGCTGTACCGGGAGGTCGTCGAGGTCGACGAGCGCATTGGCGCGCGTGGAGAGGTGATCGTTCCGCTCGACGAATCGAAGGCGCGCGCGGACCTCGCGCGCATGGCGGCCGCGGGATTGCGCTCGGTTGCGATCGTGCTGATGCACGGCTATCGATATGCCGATCACGAGGCGCGCGTGGCCGAGCTGGCGCGCGAGGCGGGTTTTGCGCAGATCTCGGTCTCGCACCGCGTCAGCCCGCTGATGAAATTCGTCGGGCGCGGCGACACCACGGTGGTGGACGCCTATCTGTCGCCGATCCTGCGGCGCTACGTCGACCGTGTCGCGGGCGAACTCTCGGGCGTGCGGCTGATGTTCATGCAATCGAGCGGCGGCCTGACCGACGCGCGCCGTTTCCAGGGCAAGGATTCGATTCTGTCGGGACCTGCCGGCGGAATCGTAGGCGCAGTGCGCACGTCGCTTGCCGCGGGCTTCGGAAAAATCATCGGTTTCGACATGGGCGGCACCTCGACCGATGTCTCACACTATGCCGGAGAGTTCGAGCGCGAGTTCGAAACGCGCGTGGCCGGCGTGCGCATGCGCGCGCCGATGATGAGCATTCACACCGTGGCGGCGGGCGGCGGCTCGATCCTGCACTTCGACGGCGCGCGCTACCGCGTCGGGCCTGACTCCGCCGGCGCCAACCCCGGTCCCGCGAGCTACCGGCGCGGCGGGCCGCTAGCGCTGACCGATGCCAACGTGATGCTCGGGAAAGTGCAGCCGGCGCATTTTCCGCGCGTGTTCGGCGCCGACGGCGGTCAGCCGCTCGACGCGGACGTGGTACGCGCGAAGTTTGCCGCCCTGGCCGGGGACGTTCGCCGCGCTACAGGCAATGTACGCACACCGGAACAGGTCGCCGAGGGCTTCGTGGAAATCGCGGTAGGCAACATGGCCAACGCGATCAAGCATATCTCCGTGCAACGCGGCCACGATGTCACCGAGTACACGCTGTGCTGCTTCGGCGGCGCGGCTGGCCAGCATGCGTGCCTGGTCGCCGACGCGCTGGCCATGACGCGGGTGTTCATCCACCCGTTTGCGGGGGTGCTCTCGGCCTATGGCATGGGGCTGGCCGACCAGTCGGCGATGCGCGAGAAGGCGATCGAGTCGCGGCTCGAGGAAGCCAGCCGCCGCCTGCTCGAGGACGCACTCGAGTCTCTGGCGAGCGCGGCGCGCGATGAATTGCTCGCGCAGGGCGTGCCGGGCGAGCGCATCCGCGTCGTGCGGCGCGTGCACCTGCGCTACGAGGGGACCGATAGCGCGCTGATCGTGTTGCTCGGCACAATCGGCGAAATGCTCGGCCAGTTCGAGGCCGCCTACCGCAAGCAGTATTCGTTTCTGATGCCGGGCAAGTCGCTGATCGTGGAAGCCATTTCGGTGGAGGCGATCGGGGCGGGGGAGTCGCCGCCTGAGCCCGAAATCGCAACAGGCGCCGCAGGAGCGCGCGCGGCGGCGGCAACCGCCGAGCGCGTGCGCATGTTCACGGACGGCACCTGGCGCGAAACGCCGGTGTATCGGCGTGAAGAACTTGTTCCAGGGGCGCGGCTCGACGGGCCGGCCATCATTGCAGAGGCCAACGCGACCACCGTGGTCGAGCCGGGCTGGCGCGCCGAGGTCACGCGCCTCAACCACCTGGTGCTCGAACGGGTCATCGCGCGCGAGTGGCGCACTGCGCTCGGCACACAGGTCGACCCGGTGATGCTGGAGATCTTCAACAACCTCTTCATGTCGATCGCCGAGCAGATGGGACTGCGGCTGCAGAACACCGCCTACTCGGTGAACATCAAGGAGCGGCTCGATTTTTCCTGCGCGCTGTTCGATGCGCGGGGCAACCTGATCGCCAACGCTCCGCACATGCCGGTGCACCTGGGCTCGATGGGCGAGTCGATCCGGACGGTGATGCGGGAGAACGCCGAAATGATGAAACCGGGCAACGTCTATGTTCTCAACGCGCCCTACAACGGCGGCACGCACCTGCCGGACGTGACCGTGATCACGCCGGTATTCGATACCGCGGGAAGGAAGATCCTGTTCTACGTCGGATCGCGCGGGCATCACGCCGACATCGGCGGCATCACGCCCGGTTCGATGCCGCCTGACTCGAAGACGGTGGAAGAGGAGGGCGTGTTGATCGACAACTTCCTGCTGGTCGAGGAGGGGCGCATGCGCGAGCCGGAGACGATTGCGCTGCTGTGCTCCGGCCGCTATCCGGTGCGCAACGTGCAGCAGAACGTCGCCGATCTGCGCGCGCAGACTGCCGCCAATGAGAAAGGCGTGCAGGCATTGGGGGAAATGGTTGAGCACTTCGGCCTCGAGGTGGTGCGCGCCTACATGCGCCACGTGCAGGATAACGCGGAGGCCTCGGTGCGGCGCGTGCTCGGCGTGCTGAAAGACGGTGCGTTCGAGCATCCGCTCGACAACGGCGCGGTGATCCGCGTGAAGATCACCATTGCCGCCGATCAGCGCAGCGGGATCATCGATTTCAAGGGCACTTCGGCGCAGCTGCCGAACAACTTCAATGCGCCGAAGGCAGTCGCCATGGCCGCGGTGCTGTACGTTTTCCGCACGCTGGTGGACGACGAAATTCCGCTCAACGCGGGTTGCCTGAAACCGCTCGAGGTGATCGTGCCGGAGGGCTGCATGCTCAATCCGCGCTATCCCGCCGCGGTCGTGGCGGGCAATGTCGAGACCTCGCAGTGCATCACCGACTGCCTTTACGGAGCGCTCGGCGTGCTCGCGGCCTCGCAAGGCACGATGAACAATTTCACCTTCGGCAACGACCGCTACCAGTATTACGAGACCATCGCGGGCGGCTCCGGCGCGGGACCGGGATTCAATGGCGCGGACGTGGTGCAGACCCATATGACCAACTCGCGCCTGACCGATCCGGAGATACTCGAGTGGCGTTTCCCCGTGCTGCTCGAGAGCTTCTCGATACGCGAGAGCTCCGGAGGCCGGGGGCGTTGGCGCGGCGGGCACGGAGCGGTGCGGCGGGTGCGTTTTCTCGAGCCGATGACCGCGGCGATCCTGTCGGGCCACCGCCTGATCCGTCCGCACGGAATGGCGGGCGGTGAGCCGGGGCAGGCGGGCCACAACTGGGTGCTGCGGACCGATGGCACGGTGGTGGAACTGGGGCCTTGCGACCGGACCGAGATGCGCCCCGGCGACGTTTTTGTGATCGAGACGCCTGGGGGCGGGGGATGGGGGAAGTTACAATAGGTCCGAGAAGAGATTTCGGATTTCGCCGGCGTACGCCGCAACGGCCGAGAACCATACGCTGGCAGCAACCATGGACCAACAGTCGATTTTTTCCAAGACCGGAAAGGGGATGCTGGAGGCTTCCGGCAAGACCAGCGTGCTGCCGCGCGCGACCCGCAAGATCCTTTCGGAAATCGATGGCAAATCCACGGTGTCCGAACTGCTGAAGAAATTTCCCGCCCTCGGCGGTGGCAAGCTCGAACTGGCCCTCGCACAGATGCAAAAAGAGGGATTCCTGCGCGAGCGCATTTCCGCCGAGCCTGCCGCGATGCCGGTGCGTCCGCAGGCGAGCGCTCCGCGACCGATCAAAGACGGCGACGACCTCGATTTCACGGCCTCAGGGGTATTTTCAGAGTCGGATCTCGCCAGGGCGCGCGAGGACGCTGCGCGGGACCTCGCCCGCAAGCAAAAGGAGGAAGCCGATCGCAAGTTGCGGGAGGCCGCGGAAATCCAGGCGCGGCGGGAGGCACAAGCCAAGGCGGCCGCGTTTGCGGAGATGCAGGCGAAGGCACGCGCGCTTGCCGAAGCGACTGCGAGGGCGAAAGCGGAAGCCGAAGCGACGGCTAAAGCGGAGGCCGAAGCGCAGGCGCGCCGCGAAGCAGAAGAAATCGCACGCAAGGAAGCCGAGGCGCGTGAGGCCAAGGAGAGGGCGCTGCGCGAGATCGAGGAATTGCGCCGGCAGCTCGAGGAAAAACGCAAGGCGCGCGAGGAAACGGAGCGCAAGGCGAAACAGGAAGCCGAGCGGATCGCGCGCGAGGCGGAAGAGAAGGCTCGACGCGAGGCAGAAGAGCAAGCCCGGCATGAGGCGGAAGAGCAAGCCAAGCGCGAGGCCGAGGAGAAGGCGCGGCGCGAAGCCGAAGAGAAAGCGCGACGCGAGGCCGAAGAGAAGGCTCGACGCGAGGCAGAAGAGCAAGCCCGGCATGAGGCGGAAGAGCAAGCCAAGCGCGAGGCCGAGGAGAAGGCGCGGCGCGAAGCCGAA
>JBGOTT010000238.1:0-6658 GCA_041476585.1 Gammaproteobacteria bacterium
GTCGTAGGCGAGCGTGTCGGGGTCCTGCGGCCGCAGGCCCATGTAGCCGGTCAGGATGCAGTGGCCGTGCGGGTAGTTGAGCGTCTGGAAGACGTCCCACTTGTCGATCGTCACGGTCGCGAACGCCGACAGCATGTGGTATGAGAGCGGCGCCTTGCCGGTCTTCTTCTCGATCATCTTCTCCACCTCGTGCGCGGCGCGGCCCGTCGACTGGTGCGTGACGGAGGGGTGCAGCGCGTCGAGCTGGTTCTCGAGGAAGATCTTCCAGTTGGAGTTCTGGATTACGCGGAAGCAGTTCGGCACCACCTCGACTTCGCCTTGCGGCGCGCGGTCGCAGATGTCGTCGAACGCGATCTTCGAGGGCCCGAGGAATTCGGTGAGGCTCGGGCCGTCCTTCGCGAGTCTCGCGAACACGAAACCGCGATAGTTTTCGACGCGCGCCGCCTGCTTCATGTTGCAGTCCGGGTTGTCGCGGGTCCAGTTGGTGCCTGCGTAGCCGGCTTCCATCATCGGGATCGTCTTCAGCTTGCCGTCATGGTGGAAGGTCCACGCATGGTAGGAGCAGCGGAAAGCATCGCCGGTATTGCCGTGCACGTCGCCGCAGATCATCGAGCCGCGGTGCGGGCAGCGGTTGTAGAGCACGTTCACTTCGCCCTCCGCCCCTCGCACCATGATCATCGGCTGGCGCCCGATCAGGACGGTGTAGTAGTCGCCGGGCTTTTTCACCTGCGTCTCGTGGCCGCAGTAGATCCAGTGGCGCTCGTGAATGCGCTCCATCTCGAGATCGAACAGCTGCGGATCGGTGTAGACCGACTTGTGCACGCGGTCGGGCTCGACCAGTATGGCGAGGTTGGGGATGGTTTCGCGAAGCATTGGGGGCTCCCGTCGGGCGTTGGTCCGGATCAGCATAGAATTCTAACTCCGGCTGGTATGCTGGCGACTGAGAGGATGATCACTACGGTCGTGAAACCCGATCGGCGGCGCATGCTCAGGGCAGGGATGGCGGCGGGCTCGTTGTTCCTGCCGCTGCCGTACGCCTGGGTGTGGGCGCAATCGGAGGGCGCGCTGACGCTGATGCGCTTGCCCAAGCTTGCGCTGGTGGTGGGTAACGGCAGGTACCGCAACGTTCAGGCGCTGAAGAACCCCGCCAACGACGCAAAAGCCATCGCCGGCGCGCTGCAGGCCGCGGGGTTCGAAGTCACGGTGAAACTCGACGCCGGCCGGGAGGAGATGGCGGCGGCGATCCGCGCCTACACGCAGGCGCTGGCGAAGAGGAAGGGCGTCGGCCTGTTCTACTTCGCCGGCCACGGCGTGCAGCTTGCATGGCGCAACTACCTGGTTCCGGTGGACGCGACCATCGCCACGATGGACGACGTTGCGAAGCAGGCGGTGGACGTCGGCAGCCTGATTGAGGGGATCAACCGGGCCGCCAACGCGATGAACGTCATCGTGCTCGATGCGTGCCGGGACAACCCCTTCGGCCGCGATGTCCGTATCGAGAGCAAGGGCCTGTCGCAGATGGACGCCCCGCGCAGCACGCTGCTCGCCTACGCCACCTCGCCCGGCAACGTGGCGAGCGACGGCGCAGGCGACAACGGCCTGTACACCGAGCATCTGCTGCGCGAGATCATGGTCAGAGACGCCAAGATCGAGGACGTGTTCAAGCGCGTGCGCCTCGCCGTGCGGCGCAAGTCGAACGGCGCGCAGATCCCCTGGGAGAGCACTTCGCTCGAGGAGGACTTCTACTTCCTGCCGCCGGAGGACCTGAAGAAGCTCTCGGATGCGGAGAAGGAGAAGCTGTTCAAGGAGGAGCTCGCGCTGTGGGAGCGGATCCAGAACGCGAGCGAACCGGCGCCGCTGGAGGACTACCTGAGACGCTACCCGAGCGGCGATTTCTCGGAACTGGCGCAACTGCGGCTCGACCGGGTGCTCGCGAAGCAGGGCGAGAAGAAGATCCAGCTCGCGTCGCAGGCGGGCAATCCGTTCACCAAGGGCTCGGCGTTCACGCGGATGGCGAAAGTCGGCGACAGCTACACCTACCGCGATCTCAGCATCATGACGAACACCGAGCGGCGCACCTATACCACAATCGTGACCCAGGTGACCGACACGGAGGTGATCCACAACACCGGCCTCGTCACCGACCTGCTCGGCAACCAGCGGCGCACCAACCAGGGCTACGTTTTTTCGCCGAACCAGCTCGCGCCCTCCGAATTCGCGGTCGGGAAGCGCTGGAACACGCGCTTCGAAGTCACCAACCCAAAGGGCGACAAGTACCAGTCGCAACAGGCGATCCGCATCGTCGTGCGCCAAGAGGTGACGGTCCCGGCGGGGACGTTCAACGCATTCCGTCTCGAGGGCCGGGGACGCAACAGCGACCCCCGGGGCGCCACCTCGGTTTACGTCACGCGCTGGTTCGTTCCGGAGTTGCAGCGGCCGGTATTGCGGGAGGAAACGCTCTGGCGCGGCGGCGAGGTGGTCTATACCCAGCGGCTAGAGCTGGTGTCCTACACGCTGGCATAGCTTACCTGGTAAGCGATATGCTATGCTGGCCCCGTTTTCCAATTCCGGAGGCCGTGTGCCCGCCGCCACGCTGACCGAGAAGGGCCAGGTTGTGATTCCCGCCGAAATTCGCGCCCGCTACGAGTTGACGCCCGGCACGCAGGTGGAGTTTGTCGATGAGGGGGGCAGCATCCGCCTGATCGTGC
This sequence comes from Gammaproteobacteria bacterium, assembly GCA_041476585.1. Lineage (GTDB taxonomy): Bacteria > Pseudomonadota > Gammaproteobacteria > Burkholderiales > SG8-39 > JADGRQ01. Next base: position 2,709 of record JBGOTT010000238.1, read on the forward strand.
GGCGCCGGATCGCCCCGTCCGATCCGGCAGCGGGCTACGGCCTGGTCAAGGTCAAACCGGGGCGCCGGTCGCGCCGGCTGTCGGAGTTCGACCCGGCGGCCACCCTCAAGAGGGTGCGGAGAAAGGCGTGATCGGAGTTGATACGAACATCCTCGCGCGTTTCTACTGCGACGATCCGGAGGACCCCGAGGCCAAGCGCCACAGGCCGTTGGCCCGCCGCGTTATGATCGAATCTGCGGCCGTCTTCGTGCCGCTGACGGTGGTCCTCGAGTTCGAGTGGGTGATGCGCGGCTTCTACGAGGCGGAGCGGGAATCCTTCTGTCAGGCCGTCGAGCACCTGCTGGGCATGCCGCATGTCACGGTTGAGCGTTGGGAGGCCGTGAAGGACGCTCTCGACCTTCATCGCCGCGGGCTCGACTTTGCCGATGCGTTGCACTGGACGTGCAGCGCCGCCTGCGAGCGTTTTGTCAGCTTCGACAATGCCAGGTTCGTGCGCCGCGCCCGCCGTCTGGGCCTCGTACCGGAGGTGGTGCTGCCGCGATAGGAGATCGTCGCACCACTGGCGATCCGGCCGGGGAGATCGAATGAACCAGATCGAGGTGACCGTGACGGGGACGATCCGCCGCCCGCTCGCGGAAGTCAGCCGCCAGTTCGGCGATGTGCGGCATCATGCCGCGAACCGCGTGCATCCCAAGCTCACCTTCACAATCCTCGAGGAGCGCGGCGAATCCGTGCGCTTCCGCCAGAAGTTATCGCTGGTCGGCATGAAACAGATCGACGAGATCGTGCAGACGCGCCGCGCGGACGGCAGCCTCGACAGCGAGATCGTCGACGGCACGAACAAGGGGTCGCGGTTCACGCAGGGCTTCGCCCCGGAGGGCGGGGACGCGACGCGCATCACGCTCACGTTCCGCGTGCCCGCGACGGGGGTGAAGCGACTATTCAAAGCGCTGTTCGAGGTGGCGATCAGGAAGACGGTGGTCGACGCGCTCGAGGAAGACCGCTTCGACCTCGAGGTGCGCGGGTACCGGCCTGCGGCCTGAGCCATGTCAGGGCATAGAATGACTGTCGGCCGGGGTTGACATGAAGCTCCTCACCTTGCTGCTCGCGCTGTGCGCCGCCGCGCTTGCGGGGTGCGGCAGCATCAACGCCAGCGTGAAGGATGCGCAAGGGCGCGACCTGATGCTGCTCGGCCACGACCCGCTCGCGTACTTCGAGGCCGGCCGGCCGCAGCGAGGCGATCCAGCCATCTCGGCGACGCACGAGGGCAGGACATACTATTTCGCTTCCGGCGAGCGCCGGCGAGCGTTCCTCGTCGACCCGGCGAAATACGAGCCGCAATACGGCGGCTTCTGCTCGAGCGGGATGGCCTACGGGGTGAAGATGAGCACCGACCCCACCGCGTGGACGATCGTCAACGGGCGCCTGTTCATCTTCGGCGACATCCTCGGCTACGAGCAATGGAAGCTCGACTGGGCATCGAACATACGCACCGGCGACGCGCTGTGGGTCGCCGAGGCGAAGGACGCCGGCTGGCGCGGCCAGACGCTCAAACGCGTCATCTTCCGCGTGCCGCACTACCGCACCGGCCCCGAGCTCAACGCGCGCTGGGAGGCGCAGAACCCCGGGAAGAAATTCACCTACAATCCGGGCGGCACGATACTCAATCTGTTTCTCAAGTATCCCGGCTGGCGCGCGCGAGAGGGCTACGGTCAGCCCGCGCTCGGAATTCCAGGCATCGATCCGTGCCCGCCCGCCTGTCCGGGCGAGTTCACGCACGGGCCGGCGCAGCCTTGAGCTTGATAGACGAGGCTTGATATTTACTGCAGCGCGGCGCGGGGGCGCCTATGCGAAGAGTTCGCGATCGCGAATCTTCCGGGCAATCGCGTAGTCCTCGGCCCACCAGGTCGTTTGCTCATGTCTTGGCCGGCCCCCCTGGACCGTGCCTGGGCCTTTGAAAGAAGCGCTTGCCCGGCCTTGCGCCGGACGGGGGTTGCTGGCGCCGCGCCTGCTCCGGGCGCCGGCCTTGTTCCTGCCGTCTGGGCTGCTCCTGGCCGCGGCCGGGATCCGCCTGCGGCGATGCAACGCGGTTGCCGGGAGCCAGCTCGATTTCGAGACTCGCGATCTCGTCCCACACCGCATCGGTGCGGTCGCGTTCGGGAACGGCGAGGAGTTCGCGCAAGCGGCGGCGCGGGTCCGGGGACTGGAGTTCGAGGGGCTTTGCCTCGGTGGGCTGCTCTGGAGCGGGCTGTTCTTCGTTCATGCGGACATTATCCTCCGAACGGCGGTTACCGCGCTGCGGACTGGGTGGCCAAGGTTGGTAGAGCCACTCGGGGCATCTCGTTGTATGTGCGCCCATTCAACTCCCGTCCGGTCAGGTCTTTGCGCACGCCGCCCCATTGCTTGAAGAAGAACGGTACGCGTGCTGCGCGGCACTGGCGGAAGATTGATGACACCCAATCCTTGCGCATCGGCCGCGACCTCGGACCGGATTCGCCGCCGACGATGGCCCAGTGAATTCCCTTCAGCGGCAAAGCGTCTAGCGGGCCGATCAGCGGCTCCAGCGACAGAAAGCGCACTGCCGCAGGAACATCTTGCAGGTCGTGGACCCGGTGAATTACGCGTGTGTCCTCCACGCTGACACCCATCCAGACATTCTTTGGCCACGGCAAATGCGGCGCGAATTCCGCGAGCCGCTCGCTTCGCTTGGTAAGCACCTGGAACGTGTGGTGCGGGCAATCCCGCATCGTTGCGAACACGCGCTGAATGTACGCGAGCGGAATATCGTCGTGAAAAAGGTCGCTCATCGAGTTCACGAACACAACGCGCGCCTGTCGCCAGCGGCGGGGGACATCGAGAAGATCCGGATGCAGCGTGACGTCGAAACCGTTGCGGTAGCGGTCCGAGCCCATCGCCGTAAGGCGCTTGGCCATGCGCTCGGCGTAGCAGTTCTTGCAGCCTTGGCTGACCTTGGTACATCCGGTAACCGGATTCCAGGTCATTTCTGTCCATTCGATACTCGATCGTGTCGCCATGGCGATCGGCAGTATAGCCTCGAGCGAATTACTTGCGAGTCAGGTACGACGCGATCTTCACGGCAATAGGTGCCCCTTTGGGGTTACCCGCTGCAAAACACAGTGCATACATCGGAGAATTCTTTGAATTTTCCAGGACGAGCGGATTCGCGACTACGCCTGCAAACACCGAATTCAGCCGCTCGATGAAGAATCTGAGAATCTCGTCCACCCCGGCAATTTTCGTGTACGAGTCGCGCGCATCGCCGAGTAGATCAACTTCCGGATTTTTGCGATAGAAGCGCGTCTTCCATTCGTCCGTACCGAAGAGCTTCGTTAGTCGCTCGGCCCACGCGCCCTCCGGAGGCATATCGTTCGGCAATACGCGATTTGGGCCAATGCCAAGTGGAAACAGTACCCAGAGGTCGATTGCCTTTGTCCGTGCGATCGCTTCAACAGTGGCCCACTCGACCCCCATGCCGTAGGGATCGAGGAAAACGACAGCGCGCTGCCCCCTCCAGTCCTCGTCTTGGCACCATTTCTGCAACCACTCGTTGGCTTCAGCTCTCCTGATCTCGCAACGGTCTTTAAGCTCGGGAAAATTCTTACTTACGAGTAATTCCAGCGCCTTTGCGTGTGATGCCTTGCTATCCAGAAACACATATTGATGAAACTTATTCTCCAACGACAGCGCGACGCTGACGCTTCCTTTTTGGTACTCGCGTATGTCGTCTTGGTATCCGAAGAGCAGCTCTTGGCCGGAATCGTCGCGTAAATCGCGCTCGCCGGTGCCGGCGAATGCATCGACGTAGATTGTCTTGAGTTTCTTTGCTGCGGGATTCCTGGTGAAAATCTTTTGGTATTCGACGAGGTAATACCCCAGCGCGCCAAGCTTGCGCTCGGTCCATTCTCCCCCGAAGCGGTGTTTCACCATCA
>JBGOTT010000239.1:0-6657 GCA_041476585.1 Gammaproteobacteria bacterium
ACACCTTGCGCTCCTTCACGTAGCGCAGCGTCGCCTCGAACATCGCCTCCATCTTGGCCGCCGCCCCGAGCGCAATCACGAAGCGCTCCTGCGCGAGTTCCTGCATTAGGTAAGCGAAGCCCTTGCCCTCCTCGCCGAGCAGGTTCGCCGCCGGCACGCGCACTGCGTCGAAGAACATCTCCGCAGTGTCCGCAGCGTCCTGGCCGATCTTTTCCAGCTTGCGACCCCTGCGAAAGCCCGCGCGATCGGCTTCAACCAGGATCAGGCTTACACCCTTGGCGCCGGCGGCCGGATCGGTCTTCGCGACCACCACCACCAGGTCGCAGGTGAGGCCGTGCGAGATGAAGGTCTTGCTGCCGTTGATCACGTACTCGCCGCCGTCGCGCTTGGCAGTGGTACGCACCGCCTTGAGGTCGCTGCCCGCGCCGGGCTCGCTCATCGCGATCGCGAGGATCACCTCGCCCTTCGCTGCCTTCGGCAGCCAATGACGCTTCTGCTCTTCGCTGCCCAGGCGGTAGATATAGGGCGCGATGATGTCGGAGTGCAGCGGAAACCCGACGCCGCTCACGTTCGCGTACGCAATCTCCTCGATCAGCACCGCACAATGGCCGAAATCGCCGCCGGCGCCGCCGTACTCGGCGGGCAGCGACAGGCACAGCAGCCCTTCCTTGCCGGCCTTCAGCCAGGTTTCGCGGTCCACCTGCCCTGCCTTGTCCCACGCTACCTGGCGCGGCACGCATTCGCGCTCGAGAAACCGGCGCACGCTCGAGCGGAACATCTCGTGGTCTTCGCGGTATACGTTGCGAGCAATCATGCTGGGTCCTTTGGTTTGGCGCGGGCAATCGGGTCTGGCGTCGCGTACGCGACGTGCGCCGGCGGCGGGTCGCGGGCCGAAGATTACACCAGCCATCACTGCCGCAATCGCTGAAGCTGCGCCAGTTTCCCCCGCTGCTTCACAACCAGTCGATTCTTCAGGCCGACTTCGGCTGCACCTGTTCTACGGCCTGCCGGATGCCGGCGTTGGCGATTGCGACCTGCGTTGCGGCGAGCTTCGCCGCATCTTCGGTCGCGCGCGCACTCAGCGCATAAGCCGCAGAAGTTGCATCCACCAGCGATTGCAGCGCCTGGATCATCGGACCGGATCCGCCCTGGGCGGTACCGAGAACCTGCTGGAAGTTGTCGCGGATTTGCACCACCTGCTCCTGCACGCGCCTGGTGATCTCGGCGTGGTTCTCGCCCGCGGCCTGGTAGATGGAATTCCAATAGCCGATCACCGCCTGGTACTCGGCACCGGCGAGCTTTGCCTGGACGGCGACCAACTCTTCAAAGCTCTTCGCATCGTTGATCTCGGCGAGCGCGCGCGCGTGGGCGGCCAGCGCTTCGTTGACGGACGCGAGTTGTTGGGTACGCAGGCGTTCAACGCCCTCGAGCGAGGTCTTCATCATGTCCCCGGTCGCCTTCAGGCCGGCCCGGTAAAGATCGCGAAACTGGTCCTGGGGATTCGTCATGAGTATCTCCTTCGAAACAGATTGAACATTGCTCCCTGAAATGCCGAAATTTCACTATACGCCTGCGCAGATCGCTGCCGACGACAATTGCAAGAATTGGTGATCCCGCGAACTGCGTCACGCCGGCGATGCGCGATGGGAACGATCCTTGCTTGTGTTAGCACAGCGAGATAAGGAGGCAGCAATGGGACAAGTCGTTCAACTGTCGGATTTCCGCAAGCCCCGAAGGGCTGTGCGGAGCCGCGCTCCGGCGCCCGACACGGAGCCCGCCTACTACTGCATGCGCTGCGATGGCGGTCATTTCAACCTATACCCTTCCGGGCTGGTGAAGTGCGAAAGCTGCGGCGCCCGGATCCGCAACATCCTTGTCGCAGGTTCGACGGGCAACCCCGAGGAGGGCGGGGAGCCGTAGCCCCGCATCGCGAACCCGCAACTCGGCCGCACCCTCGACGCGCCGGACACAGCTCAGGAGCCGCGTTTCTTCATCGCCTCGAGCAGCGGCGAGATCAGGTCCATCGGCACGGGAAAAATGATCGTCGAGGACTTGTCGCTCGCGATGTTGCTGAGCGTCTGGAGATAGCGCAGTTGCATCGCTTCTGGCTGCCGCGAAAGCGTTTGCGCTGCTTGAAGCAGCTTCTCTGCGGCCTGCAACTCGCCCTCGGCGTGGATCACCTTGGCGCGACGCTCGCGTTCCGCCTCGGCTTGGCGAGCGATGGCACGCACCATGGTCTCGTTCAGATCCACGTCCTTGATCTCCACGGTCGAGACCTTGATTCCCCAGACGTCAGTCTGAGAGTCGAGCGTCTTCTGGATGTCGAGATTCAGCTTCTCGCGGTCAGACAGCAGCTGATCGAGTTCGTGCTTGCCAAGCACCGCGCGCAGGGTGGTCTGCGCGAGCTGACTGGTGGCGTTGAGGAAGTCGGCCACCTGGATCACCGCTTTCTGCGGATCGATGACGCGGAAGTACACCACCGCGTTCACCTTGACCGAGACGTTGTCGCGCGTGATGACGTCCTGCGGCGGCACGTCGAGCACCACGGTGCGCAGATCCATTTTTACCATCTGCTGGATCGCCGGTATCAACACGAACAGGCCCGGGCCTTTCACCTTCCAGAAGCGTCCGAGCTGGAACACCACGCCGCGCTCGTACTCACGCAGGATGCGCAGCGCCCACGTCACGAGAACGACGACAATTATCACGACGCCGAGGCCGAAATAGGAAATCATGGCTGCACTCCTTTCATGGGGTTAGTGTCCGGGCGCACCTCGAGCACGAGGCCGTCAATGCCGGCGACGCGCACGCGCTGGCCCGCTTTCAAAGGCGCGACGCTTTTTACGCGCCAGTTCTCGCCCTGCACCCGCACCCAGCCTTCGTTCACGAAGTCCTCGAGCACCTCGCCCGGGCTGCCGACCAGCAGCTCCCGGCCGCTCACCACGGGGCGCCGACGCGCCCTGAGCGCCATGCCGACCACTGCGATGAGAAATGCGGCGCTGGCCGCGGCAACGCCGACCACGAGCGCGATCGGCACACCGAAGCCGGGCAGATCGGTGTCGATCAGGATCACCGAGCCGATGATGAACGCAATCACGCCGCCGATGCCGAGCGACCCGTATGACGGCAGGAACACTTCGGCGACCATGAACGCGATGCCAAGCAGGATCAGCGCAAGACCGGAATAGTTGACCGGCAGGAGCTGCAGCGCGTACATGCCGATCACGAGCGCGATGACGCCCACCACGCCGGGCAGCGCCAGCCCGGGATTCGAGAACTCGAACAGAACCCCATAAATACCGAGCAGCACCAGCACGTAGGCGATGGTCGGATTGGTGATGATGCCCAGGGAGCGCGTGCGCCAATCGGGCTCGAACGGGGTAACGGCAACGCCCGCCGTAGCGAGCACTTGAACCCTGCCCTGGAGTTCGAGCTTGCGGCCGTCGAGGCGTTCGAGCAACTGCCCGACGTCGTCGGCGACCAGGTCGATCACTTTGAGCCTGAGCGCCTCGGCCGCCGACAGGCTCACCGCCTCGCGTACGGCGCGCTCGGCCCATTCGGCGTTGCGGCCGCGCAGTTGCGCAAGGCCGCGGATATAGGCAGCGGCATCCTGCACCGCTTTGCGCATGTGCGCATCGGGGAGGATCTTGGCCGGTTCCGCCGCGGCGCCTTTCCTGCCGGCCTTGCCATCCTCTGGCCGGCCCTTGTCGGCGGCGCCGCCGATGCCGATTTCGATGGGGGTCGCTGCGCCGATATTGGTCGCGGGCGCCATCGCGGCGATATGGCTCGCGTACAGGATATAGGTTCCGGCGCTCGCGGCTCGCGCCCCCCGCGGCGCGACGAACGACACGACCGGCATGGGCGCGGCGAGAATGTCCTTGATGATGGCGCGCATCGACGTGTCGAGGCCGCCCGGCGTGTCCATCTGCAGCACGACCAGTTGTGCGCCCTGCTTCGCGGCGTTGTCGAGGCCGCGGCGCACGTAGTCGGCAGTCGCGGGGCCGATCGCGCCGTCGAGCGTCAGCAGCACGACGGGTGCCGGCGCGGCGAGCGTGCAGACGGATCCGAAGACCAATACGAGAGGCAAGCAGCGCATGCGGGGCTCTTAACGCAGTGCTCTGCGTCACTATAGCCCGTTATCGGCCTGCCGCGACCCGATCGGCAGCGCTCTAGAGGTATCGACGCACTTCGGGCGAACGTTAGGGTCGACGGATGCCGCATAATGGCGCGTTGCAGCATATGAACGACCCCACCGGCACCTACCTGCGCGACGCGATCCGGATTCGCGGCGCGCGCCAGAACAACCTCAAGAACCTGACGCTCGAGATCCCGACCGGGGAGCTGGTCGTCGTGACCGGCGTCTCGGGCTCCGGAAAGTCCTCGCTCGTCTTCGACACGCTCTACGCCGAGGGGCAGCGGCGCTATGTCGAGACCTTCTCTCCCTATGCGCGACAGTTCCTCGACCGCATGGACAAACCGCAGGTGGACGCGGTCGAGGGCATTCCGCCGGCAATCGCCATCGACCAGACCAACCCGGTGCGCACCTCGCGCTCGACCGTCGGCACGATGACCGAGCTGAACGACCACCTCAAGCTGCTGTATGCGCGGGTCGCGAAGCTCTGCTGCCGCGGCTGCGGCCGGGAAGTCACCCGCGACACGCCTGAATCGATCCACGCATTGCTCGCAAGGCGCGCGCAGGCGGCAGGCGACCCGCGCCTGGTGATCAGCTTTCCGGTGGCGGTGCCGAAGAACTTCTCCGAGGCCGAGATCACGCAGCTGCTCGGGCGCCAGGGCTATACGCGCATCCACGCGCGGCATGGCGACCGTCTCGAGGTGGTACAGGACCGGCTGCGCTTCTCCGGCGCGGAGCGCGCGCGCGTGATGGAAGCGCTGGAAGCGGCGCTGCGGGTCGGACAGGGGCGAGTCAATGTCCATGCGCTCGATGACGCCGGCGCGTCGCGCGAGACCTGGCGATACTCCTCGGACCTGCACTGCGCCGAGTGCGATATCCATTACCCGGATCCGACGCCCAGCCTGTTTTCGTTCAATTCACCGATCGGCGCGTGCGAAACCTGCCGCGGCTTCGGGCGCGTGATCGGGGTGGATTACGGCCTGGTGGTTCCCGACGAGTCCAAGACGCTGCGCGATGGCGCGGTGAAGCCCTGGCAGACCAAGTCGTTCAACGAATGCCAGCGTGACCTGCTCAAGTTCGCGCCGCAGTTCGACATTCCGCTCGACACGCCCTGGCGCGCGCTCGCCGGAGACGAGCGACGCTGGGTGATCGAAGGCGAGCCCGAATGGAAAGGGAAGTGGAACAAGCAGTGGTACGGCATCAAGCATTTCTTCACCTGGCTGGAGCGCAAGGCCTACAAGATGCACATTCGCGTGCTGCTCTCCAGATACCGCGCGTACACGCCCTGCGCGGCCTGCGGCGGAGCGCGGCTGAAGCCCGAGGCGCTGCTCTGGAAGCTGGGCCGACCCGGGCTCACGGTGCACCAGCTGATGCTGCTGCCGATCGATCGCGCGCGCGGGTTCATCGAGACGCTCCGGCTGCCCGCGCCGATGGACGAGGCCACCGAACTGCTGATGCACGAGTTGCGCGCACGGCTCGGCTACCTGTGCGAGGTGGGCCTCGGCTACCTCACGCTCGACCGGCAGTCGCGTACGCTCTCAGGCGGCGAGGTGCAGAGGATCAATCTCACCACCGCGCTCGGCACCTCTCTCGTGAATACGCTGTTCGTGCTCGACGAGCCCTCGATCGGCCTGCATCCGCGCGACATGGGCCGCGTGATCGAAGTGATGAGAAATCTGCGCGACGCGGGCAACTCCCTGGTAGTGGTCGAGCACGACCCGCAGATCATGTTCGCCGCCGACCGCATCCTCGACATGGGACCCGGGCCGGGCGAGCGCGGCGGCGAGGTGGTGTTCTTCGGTACACCCGAGGAGTTGCGCAGCGCGCGCACGCTCACTGCGGATTACCTGTCGGGACGCAGGAAGGTCGATGTTCGTCGTCCCCGCGAAGCCTGCCCCCGAGCGCCTGAATCGGGGGGCGGGAGCCCAGGCTGGGTCCCTGCTTCCGCGGGGACGACGCAACAGTTGGAAATCCTCGGCGCATCCGAACACAATCTGAAGAGCATCGACGTCTCGATTCCGCTCGGGGCGCTGGTGTGCATCACCGGCGTATCGGGCTCGGGCAAGTCCACGTTGATACAGGACGTGCTCTACCCCGCGCTGCGCAAGGCGATGGGCAAACCCGCCGAAGCGGCGGGCGCGCACCGCGCAATGCGCGGCCACGAGGCGCTCGGCGAGGTCGTGATGGTGGACCAGTCCCCGATCGGACGCACCACGCGCTCCAATCCAGCGAGCTATGTCGGCGCGTGGGACGCGATCCGCGCGCTTTATGCGCGCTCGCCGGTGGCGAAGGAGCGCGCGTATACCGCCGGCACCTTCAGTTTCAACTCCGGCAACGGCCGCTGCCCGGCCTGCGGCGGCAACGGATTCGAGCACGTCGAGATGCAGTTCCTCTCGGACGTGTACCTGCGCTGCCCGGATTGCGACGGCAAGCGCTTCCGGCCGGAAGTGCTCGAGGTCGCGATCGAAAAACCCGCGACCCGCGGCATTGAAGAAAATAATCGATCAAACAATACGGATGGCGTC
>JBGOTT010000240.1:0-6557 GCA_041476585.1 Gammaproteobacteria bacterium
CCATGGCGCGGAGGCGGCGCTCGGCTACGGCAAGGCGGCAATGGTGTTCATCATGCTGCGTGAGCTGATCGGCGAGCAGGCTTTCGAGCACGGCGTGCGCCTGTTCTGGGAATCGCGGCGTTTCAAGTTCGCCTCCTGGGAGCATCTGCGCGCCGCTTTCGAGCAGGCATCGGGCCGTTCGTTGCAGCCGTTTTTTTCCCAGTGGGTCGAGCGCGCGGGAGGGCCTTCAGTCCGGGTCGCGGCGGTCAAAACACTTGAGCAGCCCGACGGCAAACGGCTCGAGCTGACCATCGAGCAATCCGCGCCGGCCTATGCGCTACGCGTTCCGGTCGAGCTCGTCGGGGCAGGCCGTTCGGACACGCGGTGGATCGACATCGAGGGCGAGCGCACTACCGTGACGCTCGAGCTGCCGTGGCTGCCCGAGGGCATACGGCTCGATCCCGAGCTGCACTTGTGGCGCGTGCTCGATGCCGAACAGCTGCCGCCGATCCTGCGGCGCTGGATTCTGGCGCGCGCTCCGCGCCTGGCGCTGGCGTCGCAGGCGGCCGATGTTCGCGCGGCGGCCGAGTCGCTGGCGCAGCGCTTTTTCGAGCACTTACCGCGAGTCATAGGGCCTGCCGGTATCGCGGACGGATCCGATCCCGCGTTGCTCGTAGGCCTGCATCGGGACGTCGATGCGGTGCTCGAGCGGCTCGGGTTGCCGCCGCGGCCCGGGCGCCTCGCCGGCCGCGGCTCGGCGCAAGTTTGGACGGTTCGCGTGCCCGAAGGTCGCGCTCCGCTCGCCGTGGTCTCGGCGCGCGACGCCGAATCGCTGCGCCAGATTTCGCGGCCACTGCCGCACTATGGCGCTCGCAGCTATCTTGCGTTCGAAGGCGCTCGCGCGATCGAGACCGGTGTGTGGCACGCGCCGGGACGCCTGATTCCAGTTCGCGCTGACCGATGAGCAAAGCGCTTCGATCGCTCCCTCAAGCCGCCTTCTTCGCCCAGCGCTCGAGTTCTTCCAAGCCGCCGATGTGCTTGCCGTTCACGAAGACCTGCGGCACCGTGCCCTTGCCGGTGATTGCGCCGACCACGCGGCTGCGATTGGTGTTCGGCAACGCGACCTCGGCGTAGTCGTAGCCGAGTTCCTTCAGCAGGGCCTTCGCCTTGGCGCAGAACTGGCAAGCTTCGCGCGTGAAGATCGCGACCTGATCGGGCTTTTTTGCCCGCGGATTGATGTACGCGAGCATGGTGTCCGCGTCCGACACCTCGAACGGGTCGCCCGGTTTCTGCGGCTCGACGAACATCTTGTCCACGACGCCGTCTTTCACCAGCATCGAATAGCGCCACGAGCGCTTGCCGAAGCCGAGGTCGGACTTGTCGACCAGCATGCCCATGCCTTCGGTGAATTCGCCGTTGCCGTCGGGAATCATCACCAGGTTCTGCGCTTCCTGGTTCGCCGCCCACTCGTTCATGACGAACGCGTCATTTACCGAAACGCACAGGATCGAGTCCACGCCGTTGGCGAAGAACGCCGGCGCGAGCTCGTTGTAGCGCGGCAGATGGGTGGTGGAGCAGGTCGGGGTGAAGGCTCCCGGCAACGAGAACACCACGACGGTCTTGCCCTTGAACAACTCGTCGGCGGCGACGTTTTTCCACTCGCCGTTGTGGCGGGTGCGGAAGCTGACCTGCGGGACTTTTCGACCTTCCCGGTTCTCGAGCGACATCGCGATTTCCTTTTATGGTTGAGAGGCGATGTGCGCATTCTGAGGACCGGGTGCGATAGAGGCCAATCATAAGTTAATACAGGTACGATAGTAACAGACTATTAATCCAGGCAGGCTTCCCCGGCCGTCATTCGGGCCGGCCGCTACCTGTAGCGCTTGCGCGCCAGCGCCGCGCCGGCGGCGAGCGCCTTCAGCTTCGCAAGCGCGATCTCGCGGTCCATCGGCGCCATTCCGCAGTTGGTGCAGGGAAACAGCCGGCTTTTCGGCACGTACTTGAGCGCCTTGCCGATGGTGGTGGCGACCTGCGCGGGGGTCTCCACCTTGTCGGAAGCAACGTCGATCACCCCAACCAGAACGTCCTTGCCCTTCAGCAGCTTCAGTAACTCCAGCGGCACGTGCGAATTCGCGCACTCCAGCGAGACCTGCTTGATCTTGCTCTTCGCGAGCGCCGGGAAGATCTGTTCGTACTGGCGCCATTGATTGCCGAGGGTTTTCTTCCAGTCGAGGTTGGCCTGGATGCCGTAGCCGTAGCAGATGTGCACCGCGGTCGTGCACTTGAGCCCCTTGATCGCGCGCTGCAGCGCGTCGATCCCCCAGCGCCCGACGTCCTCCATGTAGACGTTGAACGCGGGTTCGTCGAACTGGATCGTATCCACGCCATCGCGCTCCAGTGCGCGAGCCTCCTGGTTCAAGAGCGACGCGAAGGCCATCGCCAGCTTCGCCCTGTCGCCGTAGTGCCGATCGGCGATGGTGTCCACGATGGTCATCGGTCCGGGCATGGTGATCTTCAGTTTTTTCTTCGTGTGCGCCCGGGCGAGGTGCGCCTCGACCTGGTGCACGCGGCCCTTGAGGGTGATCGGCCCGGTCACCACCGGCACCATCGCCTCGTAGCGGTTGTTGCGGATGCCGATCTTCACCTTGTGCTCGAAGTCGATGCCATCGACGTATTCGAGGAAGCCGTGCACGAAGTGCTGGCGCGACTGCTCGCCGTCGGACACGATGTCGATGCCCGCGACCTCCTGCTCTTTGAGCCAGAGCAGCGTGGCGTCTTTCTTCGCCGCGGCAAGCTCTTCGCCGCTTGCTCGCCACGCCGGCCAGAGTTTTTTCGTTTCGGCGAGCCAGGCGGGTTTCGGCAGGCTGCCTGCGATGGTGGTTTCGAACATGGTTTCTCCCGTTACGCCGCCGCGGTCGCAATGCGGCGCGCTTCCCTGATCGGCAAGTGTACAGCCGCCGCCATGAGGCACAGCGCCGCGTCGGCCCACCACATCCAGTCGTAGTTGCCGCTCGCCTCGAACGCCTTGCCGCCGAGCCAGGCGCCGAGGAAGCCGCCCACCTGGTGCGAAAGCATGACGATGCCGAACAGCGTTGCGAGATACCTCGGGCCGTGCAGCTTCGCCACCAGGCCCACCGTCGGCGGCACGGTCGAAAGGTAGGTGAAGCCGATCCCCGCGGCGAACAGGAAAAACGCGAGCTCCGTCTTGGGCGAGTAGAAGAACACCAGGATGATCGCGGCGCGCGCGGCGTAGATGCCGGCGAGCGCGAGCTTCATGCGCCACTCCTGGATCCGGTTGCCGATCCACAGGCTGCCCATGATGTTGAACAGGCCGATGATCGAAAGCGACCACGCGCCGACACTGGGTGGCAGCATGCAGCTCGCCACCACGCCGGGCAGGTGCGTGGCGATGAACGCGACGTGAAAGCCGCAGGTGAAGAAGCCGATGTTGAGCAGGAGGTAGCTGCGGTCGCCCGCCGCTTCGCGGACCGCCTGACGGAGCGTTCCCGTCTGGGTCCCCGCCCGCGCGGGGACGACGGACGCACCCTGCGTGAGATAGAGCACCAGCGGCACGGCGAGCAGGCCCGTGGCGCCGAGGATCACCATCGCGGGCTGCCATCCGGCAATGCCGATCAGCAGTTGCGCGAACGGGATCAGCGTGAACTGGCCGAACGAGCCGCCTGCGTTGATGATGCCGCTCGCGACGCTGCTCTTCGCCGCCGGGATCCAGCGGTTTGCCGCCGACATCAGCAGTGCCGGCCCGAGCGCGCCCGCGCCCGTGGCGGCGAGGATGCCGATTAGCACGATCAGCGCGAGCGAAGTCTGCGCAAGCGGCGTCGCGGCGGTGGCCGCGGCGACCAGCAGCGCGCCGGCGATCATCACCGGGCGCGGGCCCCAGCGGTCGGCCACCGCGCCCGCCGCGGGCTGAGCGATGCCCCACATCAACTGCCCGACGGCGAACGCGAGGCTGATGGTGACGTAGCCCACGCCGGTGTGCGAGTTGATCGCGCTTATGAACAGCGGCTGCGCCTGGCGCACGCCCAGGCCGAGCGCGAACACGGCGCCCGCGGCCAGCGCGACGACAAGATAACCGCGGTGCCTGTCGGTCATGGTTTTGCTTCCCTCATCGGCCAGAGCCAGAGGAGCGTCGCGAGCTGCGCGATCGCGAGCGCTCCGAAGGCGACAGCATAGCCTGCAGGCGCATAGCGCCCGTCGATCACCGGGTACTGCTTCAACACCGCGCCGATGCCCCACTGGCAAGCGAACGAGGCGCCGAACATCAGCAGGTTCGAGGCGGTGTTGACGCGCCCAGTCATCTCGGGGGGGAAACGCACGGTGAACAGCGAATAGGCGAGCGAGGCCGAGATCACCGTGAAGCCGTAGACTGCGACAATCGCGAGGCGGCCTGCCTGAACGTCGAGCCAGATCGCGATGAACGCGGCGAGCGCAAGCGTCATCCCGATCTTGTACACCGTGAGCCGCGCGATGCCGTGGCGCAGCAGGCGGTCGCTCGCTACGCCGAAGAACACCGACCCGAGCGTGTAGGCGAATGCCGCCGCGAGCAGCATGTTTGCCGCCGCGGCGCGCTCCAGGCCTGCGACGTCCGCGAGCCAGAGACCGAGCCAGAGTCCCTGCAGCGCCTGGTAGGTCGCATGCCCGACCACCAACGGCAGCGCGATGCGCCAGAAGTCCACCCGTGAGAAAACTTCACGCAGGCGCCCGAACTGCTCGCCCCAGGTCCCGGGTTTCCCCGGCAGCGGTTTCTCGGGCACAGCGGAGAAAATGAACGCCGCTGCGAGCAACGACAGCACCGCCAGCCCATAGAACAGCGCGCGCCAGCCGATGGTACCGAGCATCGCTTCGACGGGGGCGGTGGCGGACATGCCGCCGACCCCGCCCACCGCGATATACCAGCCGTTCAGCGTTGCGAGGCGCGAAGGCGGGAACCACAGGCTGAAACCCTTGATCGCCCCCATCAGTCCTGCCGAAACGCCCAGCCCGATCAGCGCGCGCCCGAGCGTCAGCGCGATGAAGTCCTGCGCCAGGCCGAAGGTGAGCGCGCCGCAGCCTGCCACGCACAGCAGGCTCGCCATTACGCGGCGCGGGCCGAAACGGTCGAGCAGCACGCCGATCGGCAATTGCGCGAGCGCGAACGCGAGCAGATAGGCGCTGGTCAGCAGGCCGAGCTCCGAAGGCGTGAGCGTGAAATCGCGCGCCAGGTCCTTGGCGATGACTGCGTTGACGTTGCGGAAGAAGAACGACAGGAAGTAACCGGTCGCGAACGGCAGGAACACGGCGAGCAGCAGCCTGGGCGCGAGCCGGTCTTCGATTCGCGGATCGTTCACCGCCGGATTCTAACTGCCTCGCGAACCCCGCCTGTTATAGTTTCGCGCCATGAAAACCAACCGTTCCGTCTTCGCCGATTCGTACGCCGAGGCGCGCTGGCGCGATGCGGTGCTCGAGCGCGGACTCGCTGTCGTGGACCGCGCCGTCGCGGGGATTGCGCGCGTCCAGCCTTCCGCATGAGGCGCATGACGAAGACGGCGCGTTTTACCTTTGTACTCTTGATGCTTTGCGCTAGCGGCCCGGTTCGAACGCAATCGAGTGACGATCTGCTGCAGTGTGAGAAGGCCCGGGAGCTTCCCGAGCGCGCCATCGGCGGCTGCACGCGCATCATTGAGTCGGGCGGGTTATCCGGAAGCAACCTCGCAATTGCCTTCCACAACCGCGGCATCGCGCGGACGCGCATGGGCGAATACGATGCCGCCATTGCCGATCTCGACATGGCAATCCGCGTCAACCCGCAGGCTGCGAGAGCCTTTACCAGCCGGGGGATCGCATGGCACGGTCGAGGCGACTATGAACGCGCGATAGCCGACTACGACGCGGCCATCCGCCTGAATCCCCAGGATGTGCACGCCGTGATCAATCGCGGCCTCGCACGGTATTTTCAGGGCCGGTTCGCTCTCGCCGCCCGCGATTTCGCGCAGGCGCGTCAGATGGGCAAACCAGACGCCTATGTCGCGATCTGGTCGTATCTGGCGCGCACGCGCAACGGTGAAAGCGTGCAATCCGAACTGGAGCAAGACCTCAGGGCACTTCCGAATGATGCCTGGCCGGCACCCGTGTTGCGTGCTTATCTTGGTCAGATCGGCCCCGAAGCGCTCCTCGCTGCTTCAGCGCACTCCGATGCCAAAACACAGGCCGAGCAGCGCTGCGAGGCGAATTACTATCTAGGTCAGTGGTACGTGATTCGCGGCGAAAAGGAGCCGGCGGTGGCCCATTTCCGTGCGGCGCAAAACCAGTGCCCGAGATTCTTTCTCGAGTACACCGGCGCGACAGCCGAACTCAAGCGCTTGAGGTGATCCGCCGCAACGCCGGCGGCTGCCGCCGCCGGGCGAGTCCAGTCAAACCTGCCAGGCCAAAGCCGAACAGTGCAAGGGTGCCCGGCTCTGGAGCAGCGGCAGCGCCAGCCACGATCTTGCCAGTTTCTGTATTAACCACATTGCCACTTGTATCAAACGCAAGGTTGGTGCCGCTCAAGCCGTTCGCCTCCCCAGTAACGCCCGTGCAGCCAA
>JBGOTT010000241.1:0-6531 GCA_041476585.1 Gammaproteobacteria bacterium
GATCCCGAAGGAAAACTTGCGCGTCGGCGACCGCGTGCGGGCCTGGGTGATGAAGATCGACCGGCAGGCGCGCGGTCCGCAGCTGATCCTGTCGCGCACCGCGCCGCAGTTCATCATGAAGCTGTTCGAGCTCGAGGTGCCGGAAATAGAGGAAGGGCTGCTCGAGATCAAGTCTGCGGCGCGCGATCCGGGCGTGCGGGCGAAGATTGCCGTGCACACCAACGACCGGCGCATCGATCCGATCGGCACCTGCGTCGGCATGCGCGGCTCGCGCGTGCAGGCGGTGACGCAGGAACTGGCGGGCGAACGCGTAGATATCGTGCTTTGGTCCGCAGATCCGGCCCAGTTCGTGATCGGCGCGCTGGCGCCGGCCGACGTGAGCTCGATCGTGGTCGATGAGGAGAAGCACAGCATGGACGTGGTGGTCGACGAGGAGAACCTCGCCATCGCCATCGGACGCAGCGGCCAGAACGTGCGGCTGGCCTCGGAGATGACGGGCTGGACGATCAACCTGATGACCGAGGAAGACTCGAAGAAAAAGCAGCAGGAGGAAAGCGGCAAGATCCGCGAATCGTTCATGCAGCGTCTCGACGTGGACCAGGAAGTCGCCGACATCCTGATCCAGGAAGGCTTTTCGACGCTCGAAGAGATCGCCTACGTGCCGCTCCAGGAAATGATGGAGATCGAGGCGCTCGACGAGGAGACCGTCAACGAGCTGCGCAGCCGCGCGCGCAACGCATTGCTGGTGCAGGCGATCGCGAGCGAGGAATCGATCGAATCGGTCGACCAGAACCTGCTCAAGCTCGAGGGCATGGATACCGACCTGGCGGCAAAACTGGCCGCACACGGAGTGAAGACGCGCGACGACCTTGCCGACCTCGCGGTCGATGAGCTGTCCGAGATGTCGGGCATCGATGAGGAACGTGCCAAGGTGCTGATCATGGCTGCGCGGGCGCACTGGTTCGCCGCGGAGGCCGCCGGCGAATCGCCGGCCGGAAAGCAGGAGGCTCAGTAACGTGGCCCAGTCGAGCGTCGCCCAGTTCGCCAGTGAGCTCAAGGTGCAGCCGGCGATGCTGCTCGAGCAGTTGCGCGCGGCCGGCGTGAACAAGTCCGTGCCGGAGGACCCGCTCAGCGAGAGCGACAAGTCGAGACTGCTTGATTACCTGCGCCGCGCGCACGGGTCCGCCGAGGTAAAGAACAAGATCACGCTGACGCGCAAGCAGACCAGCGAGATCAAGAAATCCGACTCCACCGGCAAGGCGCGCACCATCCAGGTCGAGGTCCGTAAGAAGCGCGTCTTCGTCAAGCGCGACCCGTCCGAAGGGCCCGCTGATGCCCCCGCGGTGCCGGAGGCGCCCGCGCCTGCACCCGGTCCCGTCATCAATGCCCGGGAAACGGCATTGCGCGAAGAAGAGGACCAGCGCCAGCGGCAGCTTGCGGAACTGCAGGCGGCGGAGCTGCGCGAGCGGCAGGAGCGCGAAAAGCGCGAGGCCGAACAGAAGGCGGCCGAGCGGGAAGCGAGGGCGGCGCTCGAGAAGGCACAGACGTCGGCTGCCCAACCGGTGCTTCCCGGCACCGATGGTACGCTGCACAAGCCCAAGCTTGCGCCGGGCGAAAAGACCGACAAGCAACCGAAGAAAAAGCAGGTCACGGTCTGGAAGGACGAGAGCGCAAAGCGCCGCACCATCAAGACGCGCGGCGACGCGGCCGGCGGAGCCGGCGGCTGGCACGGGCCGCGCGGAGCGCACCATCGCCGCTCGAGCGAGCCGGCGGGAGAGGTCGCGGCGTCCGCCGCTGCCAATGAGCCGATCGTGCGCGAGATCGCGGTGCCCGAGACCATCACGGTGGGCGAGCTGGCGCACAAGATGTCGGTCAAGGCAGCCGAGGTCATCAAGGCGATGATGAAGCTCGGCACCATGGTCACGATCAATCAGGTACTCGACCAGGAGACCGGAATGATCGTCGTCCAGGAGATGGGGCACAACGCCAAGGCCGCGAAGCTCGCCGATCCGGAGGCTTACCTTTCGGAGTCGGGGCCCGAGAGCAATGCCGGCGAGCCGCGCCCGCCCGTGGTCACCGTGATGGGCCACGTTGACCATGGCAAGACCTCGTTGCTCGACTACATTCGCCGCACCAAGGTCGCTGCCGGCGAGGCGGGCGGAATTACCCAGCACATCGGGGCCTACCACGTTGAAACGCCGCGTGGCGTGATTACCTTCCTCGATACCCCTGGCCACGAAGCCTTCACGGCGATGCGCGCGCGCGGGGCGAAAATCACCGACCTGGTGGTCCTCGTCATCGCAGCGGACGACGGTGTGATGCCCCAGACGATCGAGGCAATCAACCATGCAAAGGCCGCCGAAGTGCCGCTGGTGGTCGCGATCAACAAGATCGACAAGCACGAAGCCAACCCGGAAAAAGTGAAGCGGGAGCTCCTGCAGCACAACGTGGTGCCGGAGGAGTTCGGCGGCGACGCTCCGTTCGTCGCGGTATCGGCCAAGACCGGGCAGGGCGTCGACGAACTGCTCGAACAGATACTGCTGCAGGCCGAGGTGCTCGAACTCAAGGCTCCAGCCGCAGCCCCCGCGCGAGGCGTCGTGATCGAAGCGCGGCTCGACAAGGGCCGCGGCCCGGTGGCCACCGTGCTGGTCCAGTCCGGCACCCTCAATCGCGGCGATGTGGTGCTGGTTGGAGCAGTCTACGGCCGGGTGCGCGCAATGCTCGACGAGAACGGCCGCAACGTCGCCGCGGCAGGTCCCTCGATCCCGGTGGAGATCCAGGGGTTGTCGGAAGTACCGAATGCCGGGGAGGAACTGGCAGTGCTGGCCGACGAACGCAAGGCGCGCGAGATCGCGCTGTTCCGACAGGGCAAGTTCCGCGAGGTGAAACTCGCCAGGCGGCGGGCGGCCGGGCTCGAGGGCATCTTCGAAAAAATGGGCGAGGGCGAGAAAAAGACTCTGGCGCTGGTCATCAAGTCCGACGTGCAGGGTTCGCAGGAAGCCCTGGTGCATGCGCTCACGCGCCTGTCGGGCGAAGAGGTCAAGGTGAGCGTGGTCCACGCCGGCGTGGGCGGCATCACCGAATCGGACGTCAATCTGGCGATGGCCTCGCGCGCAGTGGTCATCGGCTTCAACGTGCGCGCAGACGCGGCGACGCGAAAGCTTGCCGAAGGCGCGGGCATCGACATCCGCTACTACAACATCATCTACGAGGCGGTCGACGAGATCAAGGCTGCGCTCTCAGGGATGCTCACGCCGGAGCAGCGCGAGCAAGTGCTCGGCCTGGTCGAGGTGCGCCAGGTGTTCCGCATCTCCAAGGTCGGTGCGGTGGCGGGCTGCTACGTGCTCGACGGATTGGTGAAACGCGGCGCGCAGGTACGGGTGCTGCGCGACAACGTGGTGATCCACACCGGCGACATCGATTCGCTCAAGCGCTTCAAGGAGGACGTGCGCGAGGTGAAGGCCGGCTTCGAGTGCGGCATGTCGCTGAAGAATTTCTCGGAAATCAAGGAAGGCGACCAGTTCGAGGTGTTCGAAGTGCTCGAAGTCGCACGAACGTTGTAGATCGGAACAGGGAAACCTCGTCGCGGTTTCCCCGTTACCCCTTCCCCCAGGACAAGTGGACACAGGGACGACAATGGCGCGATCTTCCGGGCGGGCGCAGAAGGTGGGCGACCAGATCCAGCGCGAGCTTGCCGAGATCATCCACCGCGAACTGCGCGATCCGCGTGTCGGGATGATCACCCTGACCGCGGTGGATGTTTCGCCCGACTGCGCGCACGCGACGGTTTTCTTCACCTGCCTGGATGCCGGGCATGTCGAGGAGGCGGGCGCGGGCCTGCGCCGCGCGGCCGGATTTCTCCGCTCCCAGCTGGGCCGGCGCATCAAGCTGTACACCACCCCCGAGCTGCACTTCAAGTACGACGAATCCATCGAGCGGGGGGCGCGCCTGTCGCAGCTGATCGATTCGGCGAACAAGCGCTAGGACATTCGCCCGGATGGCGCGTACCCGGCGCCGCGTTGACGGGATCCTGCCGCTCGACAAGCCCACCGGCATGTCTTCGAACGCGGCGCTCCAGGCGGCGCGGCGCATGTTCAACGCCGAGAAGGCCGGGCATGCCGGCACGCTGGATCCGCTGGCTTCCGGATTGCTGCCGGTGCTGTTCGGTCAGGCGACGCGTTTTTCCGGCTGGCTGCTGGATTCCGACAAGTGTTACCTGGCGAGCGTGCAGCTGGGCGTCACCACCGAGACCGCCGATGCGGAAGGGAAGGTGCTGGAAACCCGCCCGGTGGAAGTTGCGGTTGCGCAGATCGACGATGCATTGGCGCGATTTCGCGGCGAGATCGAGCAGGTGCCGCCGATGTATTCCGCCCTCAAGCGGGCCGGGCGCCCGTTATACGAGCTTGCGCGCAAGGGGCTCACGGTCGAGCGGGCGGCGCGGCGGATCCGCATCGAGCGGCTGGACCGGATTGCTTTTTCCGGCGCGCGGCTCGAGCTCCGGGTGGCGTGCAGCAAAGGTACCTACATCCGCACCCTTGCCGAGGACATTGGCCGCGTTCTCGGCTGTGGCGCGCATCTCGCGGGGCTTCGGCGCATCGCGGCCGGCAGCTTTGCGATCGAACAGGCGGTCACGCTCGAGCAATTGGCCCGTCTGGATGACGACGCTCGGGCCGGATGGCTGCGGCCCGTCGATGCGCTGCTCACGGGGTTGCCCGAGATCGAGCTGGACCCCGCGGAATCCCGCCGTTTTGCGCAAGGACAGGGCTTGGTGCGAGCCGCGGCAGAAGGTCAGGACTACCGCGTATATGCGCGCGAGAGGGTGTTCCTGGGTGTTGGCGCGGGTCAACCGGGCGGCCGGTTGCAGCCACGACGGCTGGTCTCCGTGCAGGAGGACTGAAAGCGGCGCAACCGGCTGAAATACATCGAAAAACTTGAAATCCGAGTCAGCCTGAGTGTAAAATGGGTATTTGTTCGAGGAGAAAACATGGCTTTGCTGGCTGTGCAGAAAGCGCAAGTCGTCAAGCAGTACCAGCGCGCCGGGAATGACACCGGCTCGCCCGAGGTGCAAATCGCGCTCCTGACCGAGCGCATCAATGGCCTGACCGGTCATTTCAAGACTCACGTAAAGGATTTCCATTCCCGCCGCGGCCTGCTCAAGATGGTCAGCCAGCGGCGCAAACTGCTCGACTATCTGAAGCGCTCCGGTGCGGACAAGTATCGCGCGCTGATCGAACGTCTCGGCCTGCGCAAGTAAGTCGTCCGCCTAACCCCCACCGGACCGGGCTTGCCTCGCGTCCGGCAGCACGAGGAACTCCGCTTTGCCCCTGAACCCGATCAAGAAGACATTTCAATACGGCGCGCACCAGGTGACGCTGGAAACCGGCGAGATCGCACGCCAGGCGCATGGCGCAGTGATGGTCACGATCGAAGACACCGTCGTGCTGGCGACGGTCGTGGCGGCGAAATCGGCCCGCCCCGGCCAGGAATTTTTCCCGCTGACGGTCGACTACGTCGAGAAGACCTACGCCGCAGGCAAGATTCCGGGCGGTTTCTTCAAACGCGAGGGCCGTCCGACCGAAAAGGAAATCCTCACTTGCCGGTTGATCGACCGGCCGATTCGACCGCTGTTTCCCGACGGCTTCTACAACGAGGTCCAGGTCGTCGCGACGGTGTTGTCGTACAACCCGGAAGTCGACGCCGATATCGCCGCGATGATCGGCGTGTCCGCGGCGCTGACGATTTCGGGCATCCCCTTCAACGGTCCGATCGGCGCGGCCCGTGTCGGCTACATCGACGGCCAGTACGTGCTCAACCCGACGTTGACGCAACTCAAGCAATCGCAGTTGAACCTGGTCGTCGCCGGCACGGAGCAGGGCGTGCTGATGGTCGAATCCGAAGCGCAGGAACTGCCCGAGGACGTGATGCTGGGGGCCGTCGTTTTTGGCCACCAGCAGATGCAGGCGGTCATACGTACCATCGAAGAACTCGCCGAGGTGGCCGGCAAGCCGGCCTGGGACTGGCAGGCGCCGGCAAGAGACGAGCCGCTGGTTGCGCGGATCAAGGAACTGGCCGAGGCGGACCTGCGCGCGGCCTTCCGGCTGAGGCAGAAGAAGGCGCGCTCCGAGGCGATCGACGCCATCTGGAAGCGCGTATTCGAGGGTATTGGCGTCGGCACCGAAGGCGGACCCGTGGCGAACGTCGTCAAGGACATCTGCTTCGCGCTCGAATCGAAGATCGTGCGCAACCAGATTCTCGACGGAGAAGCACGCATCGACGGCCGCGACACCCGCACGGTCCGGCCGATCACGGCGCGCGTCGGCGTCCTGCCGCGCACGCACGGCTCCGCGCTCTTCACCCGCGGCGAAACCCAGGCGCTGGTGGTGGCGACGCTCGGCACCGGACGTGACGAACAGATCATCGACGCGCTCATGGGCGAGTACAAGGAGCGCTTCATGCTCCACTACAACATGCCGCCTTACGCGACCGGCGAGACCGGCCGCATGGGCTCGCCCAAGCGCCGCGAGATCGGCC
>JBGOTT010000242.1:0-6508 GCA_041476585.1 Gammaproteobacteria bacterium
GGCGTGGACGTCGCACCGCGCCTGGCGACGCTGAAAGTGCTCGAGCCGCCCAAGCGCAAGGCGGGCGTGAAGGTGCCGGACGCGAAAGCGCTGGTCGAGAAACTGCGCAATGAAGCCAAGGTGATCTGAAATGGCCCTCCTCGTCATCGCAGAACACGACCACGGCACGCTCAAGGGCGCGACCCTCAACACGGTGACCGCCGCGCAAAAAATCGGCGGCGAGATCCACGTGCTGGTTGCGGGGCACAATGCCGACGGTGCGGCCAAGGCCGCGGCGCAGATCGCGGGCGTGGCCAAGGTGCTGAACGCCGAGGCACCGCATCTGGGCGAGTTTCTCGCGGAGAATATTTCCGCGCTGGTGGTTTCGATCGCCAAGAACTATTCGCACATCCTTGCCCCCGCGACTTCGAACGGCAAGGACGTGACCCCGCGCATCGCCGCATTGCTCGACGTGCAGCAGATCTCCGAGATCATCGCGGTCGAGTCGCCCGACACCTTCGTGCGGCCGATCTACGCGGGCAACGCACTCGCCACGGTCCAATCGAAGGACGCGATCAAGGTGATCACCGTGCGCACCACCGGCTTCGACGCCGCTGCGGCGAGCGGCGGCAGCGCGGCGGTGGAGGCACTCGCCGCACCGGCAGACAGCGGCCTGTCGGCGTTCGTCAGCCGCGAAGTCTCCAGGTCCGAGCGCCCGGAACTCACCGCCGCGAAGATCGTCGTCTCGGGCGGACGCGGCATGGGCTCGGGCGAGAACTTCAAGATCCTCGAACCGCTGGCCGACAAGCTGAACGCCGCGATGGGCGCATCGCGCGCCGCGGTCGACGCCGGGTTCGTGCCGAATGACTGGCAGGTGGGTCAGACCGGCAAGATCGTCGCGCCTAACCTGTACGTGGCGGTCGGCATCTCCGGCGCGATCCAGCACCTTGCCGGCATGAAGGACAGCCGCGTGATCGTCGCCATCAACAAGGACGAGGAGGCGCCGATCTTTTCGGTGGCCGACTACGGCATCGTGGGCGACCTGTTCCAGGTCGTGCCGCAGCTGGTCGAGGAACTGAAGAAATGAGCGCCTACACCGCACCCCTGAAGGACATGCGCTTCGTGCTGAACGAACTCGCGGGATTGAGCGAAGTCGCCAAGCTGCCGGGCTACAGCGAAGCGACGCCGGACACGGTGGATGCGATCCTCGAGGAAGCCGCCAAATTCGCCACCGGCGTGCTCGATCCGCTGAACCACAGCGGCGACGAGGAGGGCTCGGTGTGGAAGGACGGCAACGTGCGCACGCCGAAGGGTTTCAAGGAGGCCTACCGCCTGTACTGCGAAGGCGGCTGGAGTGCGCTGTCGCTCGATCCGGAGTGGGGCGGGCAGGGATTGCCGAAACTCGTTTCTACGCCGGTGACCGAAATGATCACCTCGGCCAACATGTCGTTTTCGCTCTGCCCGATGCTCACGCAGGGCGCGATCGAGGCGATGCCCCTGTCGGGCACGGAGCAACTGAAGAAGACCTTTCTGCCGAAGATGTTCGACGGCAGCTGGACCGGCACGATGAATCTCACCGAGCCGCAGGCCGGCTCGGACCTCGCGCTGGTGCGCACCAAGGCCGTGCGCGAGGGGGATCACTACCGGATCAGCGGCCAGAAGATCTTCATCACCTTCGGCGAACACGACCTGACCGAGAACATCGTGCACCTGGTGTTGGCGCGCACGCCGGATGCGCCGGAAGGCGTGAAAGGGATTTCACTGTTCATCGTACCGAAGTTCATGGTCAAGCCGGACGGTTCGCTCGGCGAGCGCAACGCGGCGAAGTGCGCCTCGATCGAGCACAAGCTCGGGATCCATGCCAGCCCGACCGCGGTGATGGTGTTCGAGAATGCGACCGGCTACCTGGTGGGCGAGGAGAACAAGGGGCTCGCCTACATGTTCATCATGATGAACGCCGCGCGCTTTGCGGTCGGCCTCGAAGGCGTGGCGATCGCAGAACGCGCGTTCCAGCGAGCGCTTGCGTACGCGAAGGATCGCGTGCAGGGCCGCGACCTGGTCGAGGGCGCGAAGGCCGTGCCGATCATCCGCCACCCGGATGTGCGGCGGATGCTGATGCTGATGAAATCGCAGACCGAGGCGATGCGCGCGTTGGCCTACGTGGTCGCGGCCGCAACCGACATGGCCCTGCGCCATCCCGACAAGGCAATGCGCCAGCGCAACCAGGCCTTCGTCGACCTGATGATCCCGGTGGTGAAGGGCTGGAGCACCGAAACCGGCATCGAGGTGGCTTCGCTCGGCGTGCAGGTGCACGGCGGCATGGGCTTCATCGAGGAGACCGGCGCTGCACAGCACCTGCGCGACGCGCGCATCACCACGATTTACGAAGGCACTACCGGCATCCAGGCGAACGACCTGATCGGGCGCAAGATCGCGCGCGAGGGCGGCGCGACGGTGAAGGCCTGGCTGCAGCACCTGCAGCAATTCGATGCTGAACTGGCGAAATCGAAACACGCCGATGTTGCGCACGTGCGCAAGGCGCTCGCCGAAGGCACTGCGGCGGTCGCTGATTCGGTGGAGTACGTGCTGGCGACGTTCGGCAGGGACATCAAGGCGGCCTCGACGGGCGCCGTGCCGTTTCTCAAGCTGATGGGGATCGTCGCGGGCGGCTGGCAGATGGCGCGCGCCGCGCTGATTGCGGAAAAGCGCCTCGCGGATGGCGCCGCCGACAAGCCGTTTTACGAAGCCAAGATCGCCAGCGCACGCTTCTTCGCCCACCAGGTGCTGTCGCAGGCCTCAGGTCTGCGCACTTCAGTGCTCTCGGGCGGCGCAGGCGCGCTCGCACTGAGCGACGAACAGTTTCTCGCCGCCTGATCCTCCCGACGCTGAGCGGCAAGCAGGGGGCAGACCACGCTGCCGTGGTAGCGTTAAAGTCGGGCGTGTCACGTTCCTCTGCTGCCGGGACCATCCGATGACCAGCGCAACCCGATCACCCTCCCCGTCGATCAGTTGTGTCGTGCCGGCCTTCAACGAGGCTGCCAGCCTTCCCACTTTGCTGTACGAACTGACGCAGCAGTTGCGCGCGCTCTCGCCCCGCTGGGAGGTGATCGTCGTGGACGACGGCAGCCACGACGCCACCCGGGAAGCTGTGGCACCCTGGCTCGTGCAGCCTGGCGTGCGCTACGTGCGCCTGTCGCGCAACTTCGGCAAGGAATGCGCGCTCACCGCCGGCATCGATCGCGCCGAAGGCGAGGTGGTGCTATTGATGGATGCGGACCTGCAGCATCCTCCCAAGCTCGTGCCGCGGATGCTGCAGGCCTGGATCGACGGTGCCGACGTGGTTTGTGCCGCGCGCGAGTCGCGGGCGGACGAACGCTGGACCAAACGCCTCGGCGCGCGCTTGTTCTACTGGGCGGTCAACGCCGGCACCTTGATGCACATTCCCGAAGACACGGGCGACTTCCGCCTCATGGACCGCGCCGTCGCCGACGCGCTCAGGGCCCTTCCCGAACGCAACCGTTTCATGAAAGGTTTGTACGCCTGGGTCGGCTTCAAGACCGAGATCGTGCGCTACACGCCCGAAGAACGTTTCGCCGGGCGAAGTTCTTTTTCGCTCCGGCGCCTGGCCGGTCTGGCCCTGACAGGCGTCACGGCGTTTACCAACTTCCCGCTGCGTGTGTGGAGCGGCCTGGGCGCGCTGATCGCGCTGGGCGCGCTTGCATTCGGACTGTGGACTGTCGTCGAGCACCTCTTGCTCGGCCACGACCTGCCCGGCTTTGCCACGCTCGTCACGAGCCTGTTTTTTTTCGGCGGCGTGCAACTGCTGTCCATCGGCATCCTGGGCGAGTACATCGGGCGCATCTTCGATGAGGTCAAGCAGCGGCCCATATACGTCGTGGGCGCCGAGGCAGGCTCGGGCGCCATCGTGCCGTCGGGGCCTACCGGGAAATGACGGCGCAACGGCGCGTGCTCGGGGTGTGCGCCGACGACTTCGGTCTCACTCAGGGCATCTCGAAGGGCATTGCGGAGCTGGCCGCCGGCGGCCGCCTCAGCGCGGTTTCCTGCATCACCACCAGCGCCCATTGGCGCGGTTGCGCGCGCTGGCTCGCCGGTTGCGGCGAGGGCCTCGAGCTGGGGCTGCATTTCAACCTCACCGAAGGGCAGCCGCTCAGCCATGAACTTGCGCGCGTGTGGCCACATTTTCCCGGTCTGTCACGCCTGATCGTCGCAGCGCATCTGGGTCGGCTGCCGTGCGCCGCCATTGCCTCCGAGTGGCGCGCGCAGTACGGCGCATTCGAAGATGCACTGCAGCGGGCACCGGGAGTCATCGACGGCCACCAGCACGTGCACCATCTGCCTGGAGTGCGCCAGACGCTGCTGGCATTCATCGAACCATTGCCCGCAGGCGTGGCCGTACGCAACACCGGCTGTGTGCTGGGCCCGGGCTTTCGGTTGAAGCGCTGGCTGATCGAGGCCACGGGGGGGCGCCGCCTGCTGCGCGACCTCGCGCTGCGGGGGGTTGCGCACAACCCGGCCTTGCTGGGTATCTACGATTTCGAGCAGCCTGACTACCGTGGGCTGATGCAGGGTTGGTTGCGCGAGGTGCCGAACGAAGGCGCGTTGCTGATCTGCCACCCCGGGGCGCCGTCACCGGGAGGCCAGCCCGACGCCATCGACAAGGCCCGCCAGCGCGAAGCGGCCTACCTCGGCAGTGAAGCGTTCCCGCAAGACCTGCGCGACGCCGGCGTCCGTCTGAGCTCGGCGCCGGGACTGTGAGCCGACCGGCCGCTACTCAAACGTCCAGACGCGGTTGATGGCGTAGGTCAGAACGAGGATCAACCCGGTGGCAACGATCTGCGCCAGCAAGTAGTGCAGCCCCATCGCGACCGCGCCAGCCACCACCGCCATACCCAGTATGGCCCCGAGTGCGGCTGTACCCTGGAAGCGCAGCCAGGAGGGCCCGACTTCGCCGCGGTACGCGAAGGTGAACCAGCGATTGCCCGCGTACGCCACTTGCGCACCCACGATCGCGCCCAGCCCCGAGGCGGCCCAGGCGGGCAACCAGCCTTGCTCGACGCATAAGACCAGCACCAGGTAATGCATGGCCGTGGCGCATGCGCCGACCGCGGTGTAGCGCATGAACGAGGGCAGCAATGCGCGCATCAGCGAGCCAGAAACGCGAGCGCGTTTAAGGGCAACTGCGCCCGCCGGCGAACCCGCTGGCCATCTGCACGTGCACCACCGCGTCCGCATACACGGGCTTCAGGCCCGGGACGCCGGCCAAGTGTGCTGTCTGGCCGGGCCTGGATACAAACCACACGCTGCGGGCCCCGCACACCAGTTCGCCGAGGCGGTCCAACGGCCACAGCACCACGCTGCCTGTAGCGGGGTCGAAATGTGCGGCGTCGTACAGCTCCTTGCGCCAGTTGTCGCGCGTGGGCAAGGCGGGGTCGGCCCAGTCGCTGGCGATGATCACCGGGTGCTTGAGCTGCGCATAGAAAGGCAGGTCGTAAAAGAAGTGGTCGACGAACACTACGCGGTCTTCGGGCGCCATATGCGCGGCAAGCGCCAATGCCGCAGGCTTCGCCGAGTCGGGTGCGCGCAAGGCGAGTGCCGCTACGAGGCACACGCACAGCAGGGACGCGGCCAGCAGCGATCCCCGCCACCACCGCGTGCGTGCGTTCAGAACACCAAGGCCAAGCAATGCGCACCATGGCGCCAACGCCGGCAACACATAGCCCACCAGCTTGGACGCGGGGAGTGAGAAAAAGATCACCACCGCGACAACCCACCATGCGTACAGGGCCGACTGCGGGCCGCGCCGCAACCAGGCGCGCCGCCACGCCTCCGGAGCCCAGGCGCACCAGGGCAGCGTGAGAGCCGGCAGCACGAGCAGGTAAAACCACGGCGGGGCCATGTTGTTGAATCCGGTCTGCACATAGCGTCGGAAATGCTGTTCGATGAAGAAGTAGTCGAAGAAGCCGGGGTACCGCGCCTGCGCGGCAACGAACCACGGCGCAGCCACCGCCAGTCCGGCCAGCCACCCCAACGGATGCAGCAACTGCAGGGTCTGACGCCAGCGCCGCTGTGCCAGCAACCAGGGCCCGACGATGAGCGCGGGCAGCACGATGCCGATCAGTCCTTTGGTGAGCAGCGCGAGCGCACAGGCACACCACGCGGCCACCAACCAGTGCCGCGCAATCCGCGCCGGGTCGTCCACTGCGCGCGCGAACGCCAGCACCGCCACGGTAATAAGTCCCGCCACCAGCATGTCGTGGTTGACGTATTGGGCACCGACAAAAAACCCCGGGCAGGTAGCGAGCAGCGCCAGCGTGACCATGGCTGCGCGCTCGCCGTGCCAGCGGCGCACGCTTAGGTACAGCGCTGCGCCCATGAGCCAGGCGCCCATCGCAGGGGCGATGCGTGCCGCAAACTGGTTCACTCCCAGCAACGACATCGCGGCCATGTCGAGCCAGTACAGCAGCGGGGGCTTGTGAAAGAACGGCAGGCCGTTGAGCAGGGGCACCCA
>JBGOTT010000243.1:0-6487 GCA_041476585.1 Gammaproteobacteria bacterium
CGGAAAAATACTCCGATCTGTTCGACCATACTGATCCCGCGGACGCTTTCGTGATTACGGACGATTTTGTTTCTTCAGGACGTATAAGCGGGGCTAAGAGTATTCCGCTTTCCCAACTCAGGGTTGGGCAGTTTCACACCGTCGAGGGCAGACGCTTACAGGTGAATGCCTCTGCCGAACGCTACCAAAACGAACTGCAATATCTCGCCAGCGTCATTTGACGCCTGACTTTGACCATCGCGCTGCGGCTGCTTTTCTAGCGATTTGGGCGCGCTTCGCGGGACTAAGAGCCTTAGACCTAGCCTTGCCGCCCTTGAGGCCACCTAAGCGCCCTAGTGCCACGGCAGCGGGGTTCTTGGTTCCTTTGGGTGTCAATCGAGCAGGTTCGCCCGTAACGCCAGTAGATAAATCTACGATCAGCTTGGCTAGCTGATTCGGATCGCGCGGGCGCTTGGGCTTTGACATCGACCCACGCTGCCACATCTCCCAATTTTGGTCAACGTCAAGCGAAATCAAACTGAGACACTACCTGATTTTGTGGTCTTGCCTGTGGATAACTCGAACCGAACGCGGTAAAATAAATCTGCTCGACCAAGCCCACGCGCCAACCCGGGCGCGCCATCCCCCATCAGAGCGGCAGCGCGAAGACAAAAAGCCCGATTTCAAGATGCAACACCTATGGGACGCGTGCCTGCGCCGCCTCGAACAGGAACTCCCCGCACAGCAATTCAATACCTGGATCCGGCCGCTCGCGCTGGACGCCGCGGCCTCGGACCCGGGCAGCCTGACGCTGCTCGCGCCGAACCGCTTCGTTCTCGAGCTGGTGCGCGACCGTTTCGGCGAGCGGATTCGCCGCTTCGCCGGCGAAGCCGCGCCGCAACCGGTCGAAATCCACATCGTGCTGGCGCGCAGCCCCGATCCCGCGCCGCGCCCCGCGGCGCGCGCAAACGGCCAGACGCCACCGACGCTCGAGCGGGCGCGACTCAATCCCGCCTTCAGCTTCGAGAGCTTTGTCACCGGCAAAGCGAACCAGCTTGCGCGCGCCGCAGCCCTGCAGGTGGCCGAGAATCCCGGAATTTCTTATAACCCCTTGTTCGTGTACGGCGGCGTCGGTCTCGGCAAGACGCATCTGGTGCAGGCGATCGGCAACGCGCTCGCCGCACACCGCCCGGCCGCCAAGATCCGCTACTGCCATGCGGAGCAGTACGTGACCGACGTGGTGCGTGCCTACCAGCAACGATCATTCGAGGAATTCAAGCGCTACTATCACTCGCTCGACCTGCTGCTGATCGACGACATCCAGTTCATTTCCAACAAGGGCCGCACGCAGGAGGAATTCTTCTACGCGTTCAATGCGCTGGTCGAAGCCCATAAACAGATCGTGATCACCTGCGACACCTACCCGAAGGAAATCGCGGGCATGGAAGAGCGCTTGATCTCGCGCTTCGGCTGGGGGCTGACCGTCGCCAACGAGCCGCCGGAACTCGAGATGCGCGTCGCGATCGTGCTGAAGAAGGCCGATGCGGAAGGTGTTCCGTTGTCGGAGGAAATCGCGTTCTTCATCGCCAAGCACATCCGCTCCAATGTGCGCGAACTGGAAGGCGGGTTGAAAAAAGTGCTTGCATTCTCGCGCTTCAACAATCGGGAACTGTCGCTCGATCTCGCCAAGGAGGCGCTGCG
This sequence comes from Gammaproteobacteria bacterium, assembly GCA_041476585.1. GTDB lineage: Bacteria > Pseudomonadota > Gammaproteobacteria > Burkholderiales > SG8-39 > JADGRQ01. The sequence continues at coordinate 1,681 of JBGOTT010000243.1, forward strand.
CGACATCCTCAATGTGGTGAGCCGGCAGATCACCGTCGAAAACATTCAGAAGACGGTGGCCGAATTCTTCAAGCTCAAGCTGTCCGACATGCACTCGAAAAAGCGCAGCCGCAACGTGGCGCGCCCGCGCCAGGTTGCGATGGCGCTGGCCAAGGACCTCACGCAGATGAGCCTGCCGGAGATCGGCGATGCATTCGGCGGCCGGGACCATACCACGGTGCTGCACGCCTGCCGCACCATCTCGACGCTGCGCAAACAGGACCAATCACTCAATCGCGACTACCTGGTCCTCGAGCAGGTTCTCAAGGGCTGAAAAGGGTCATGCGAAGCTGTGCACTGCGGCGGAACAACCTGTGGATAATGTTGCCGGTGGCGATCGGCGGTGTTTCGATCCACAGCCATGCACACGCAATGCACAGCTTTCCCTGCAACCGACAGTTGCGATATCCGCAAACCAATCAACGCACTCACGCAGTTTTCCCGGATTGTGCAGCCGCCTATCAACTACTACTAAGTATCCTTAAGGAAAAGAAATGGAACTGGTAAAGGCGAAACGCGACGATCTGCTCGCACCGCTCGCGGCGGTCAGCGGTATCATCGAACGTCGGCATACCTTGCCGATCCTGTCCAACGTGCTGATCGAGCGCAGCGACGGGCGCTTGTCCTTTCTTGCGACCGACATCGAAATCCAGATCACCGCACGCAGCAGCCTCGACGCTTCGGGAGCGGCGCACGCCGTTACAGTTGGGGCGCGAAAACTGCTCGATATCCTGCGCGCGCTGCCCGAAGACGCGGAGGCCTCGCTCAACTTGCAGGACAAGCGCCTGCTGCTCAAGGCGGGCCGCAGTCGCTTCTCCTTGCAGACGCTGCCGGCAGAGGATTTTCCGCGGCTGGCAAAGCCTGCCGGCGAGATTGCGCGCTTTGCGCTGCCGCAGAGGGCGCTGCGGCGGCTCCTCGGGCTGGTGCAGTACGCGATGGCGCAGCAGGACATCCGCTACTACCTCAACGGCCTGCTGATGGTGGTCGAGGACAGGCAGTTGAAGCTGGTCGCCACCGATGGGCATCGCCTTGCGTACGCCACGATGCAGTTGGATGCGGAACTTCCCCGCCAGGAGGTGATCATTCCGCGCAAGACGGTGCTTGAACTGAGCAAGCTGCTCGCCGAGAGCGACGAAGAGGTCCGGGTCGAGGTGTCATCGACGCAGGCCGGGTTCCAGTTCGGGACCGTCGAGCTGGTATCGAAGCTGGTCGACGGCAAATTTCCTGATTACACGCGGGTCATTCCAAAGGAACACAAGAACCGCCTGCAGATCGACCGCGAGGCGCTGCGCCAGGCGCTGCAGCGCGCGGCGATCCTCTCGAACGAGAAATTCCGCGGTGTACGCTGGGTCCTGACCGACAACAACCTGAAGATCGTCTCGTCCAACGCCGAGCAGGAGGAAGCGAACGAGGAACTCGAGGTCCAGTACAGCGGTGATGGCCTCGACATCGGCTTCAACGTTACCTACCTGCTCGACGTGCTCAACAACGTCTCGGGCAGCGTGGTCGAGGCGAGTTTCGCGGATGCCGCGTCGAGCACGCTGATTTGCGTGCCCGGGGAGAAGGAATTCAAGTACGTCGTCATGCCGATGCGCATCTAGCCGCGAGGAAACAGCCAGAGTGAACGAAGCCAGCAACTACGACAGCGACAGCATCAAGGTGTTGAAGGGTCTTGAGGCGGTGCGCAAACGCCCCGGCATGTACATCGGTGACACCTCGGACGGTACCGGACTGCACCACATGGTGTTCGAAGTCGTCGACAACGCGGTCGACGAGGCGCTGGCCGGCTTCTGCGACGAGATCGTGGTCACCATCCACACCGACAATTCCGTTTCGGTGCTTGATAACGGGCGCGGCATCCCGACCGGGGTGATGGACGATGACGAGATGAAGCGCTCGGCGGCCGAGATCGTGATGACCGAACTGCATGCGGGCGGTAAATTCGACAACAACACCTATAAAGTCTCGGGGGGGTTGCATGGCGTGGGCGTTTCCGTGGTGAACGCGCTTTCAGAGTGGCTGCGCCTGTCGATCTGGCGCGACGGAAAGGCGCACCAGATGGAGTTTCGCGACGGCGTGGCGACCGCGCCGCCGCGCGCAATCGGCGACACCGAGAGACGCGGCACGGAAGTGCATTTCCTGGCGAGCCACGCGACGTTCGGCGTGGTCGATTTCCACTACGACATCCTGGCGCGGCGCCTGCGCGAGCTTTCGTTCCTGAACAACGGGGTGCGCATCGTGCTGGTCGACCAGCGCACCGGCAAGGAGGAAAACTTCGCGTTTTCCGGCGGCGTGCTGGGATTTGTGGAGTACATGAACCGCACCAAGAACGTGCTCCATCCGAACGTGTTCAGCGCGCGCGGCGAAAAGGACGGGATCGTCGTCGAGGTGGCGATGCAGTGGAACGACTCCTACCAGGAATCGGTGCTGTGTTTCACCAACAACATCCCGCAAAAGGACGGCGGCGCCCACCTCACCGGGTTGCGCGCGGCGATGACGCGCTCGCTCAACAAGTACATCGAGGCTAACGAGCTCGCGAAAAAGGCGAAGGTCGAGACCACCGGTGACGACATGCGCGAGGGCCTTGCGTGCGTGCTCTCGATCAAGGTTCCGGAGCCGAAATTCTCGTCGCAGACCAAGGAGAAACTGGTTTCCTCGGAAGTCCGGCCGGTGGTCGAGGAAATCGTCGCCGAGAAGCTGCGCCAGTACCTCGAAGAGCGACCGACCGATGCGCGCACCATCACCATGAAGATCATCGAAGCGGCCGCTGCACGCGAAGCCGCGCGCAAGGCGCGCGAAATCACGCGGCGCAAGGGGATCCTCGACGGGCTCGGACTGCCGGGCAAGCTGGCCGACTGCCAGGAGAAAGATCCGTCGAAATCCGAGTTGTATATCGTCGAGGGCGATTCGGCGGGCGGCTCGGCCAAGCAGGGGCGAGACCGCAAGTTCCAGGCAATCTTGCCGTTGAAAGGCAAGATCCTCAATGTCGAGCGGGCGCGCTTCGACAAGCTGATCTCGTCGGCGGAGATCGCCACTTTGATCACCGTGCTCGGTACCGGCATCGGCAAGGAAGAGTACAACGCCGACAAGCTGCGCTACCACCGCGTCATCATCATGACCGACGCCGACGTCGACGGCTCGCACATCCGCACGCTGCTGCTGACGTTCTTTTACCGGCAGATGCCGGAACTGGTGGAGCGGGGCCATATCTACATCGCCCAGCCACCGCTTTACAAGGCGAAGCTCGGCAAGGAGGAGCGCTACCTGAAGGACGAGCACGAGTTGAACGAGTTTCTGCTCGGCAAGGCACTCGACGACGCCGCGCTGTTTCCTGCGCCGCGCCGCGAGCCCATCCGCGGCGACGCGCTCGCCGAGTTGGCGAAGTCCTACCTGCTTTCCGAGGCCGTGATCGACCGGGTCTCGGGCTGGATCGATCGCGGCGTCCTTGCGGCGATCCTGCGCGGCGCGCAGGTCGACCTGAGCCGTCGCGATGCGGCCGAAGCCTCGGCCGAAACGCTGGCCGTCTCCATCCCCGGCAACGGCGTTCGGATCAGCGCGCATTTCGATACCAAGACCGAGCGCTACCAGATTCGCATCGAGCGCGAGCGGCACGGCAACGTGCGCCTCACGCAGATCGACCAGGAGTTCCTGCTGTCGGGCGATTACGCGCGGCTGCGGCAGACCGCCGAACTGCTGCGCGGTCTGGTGGGCGTCGGCGCGTATGTGACGCGCGGGGAGCGTCGCCAGGCGGTCAGGGACTTTCCGGAGGCGACGCGCTGGCTGCTCGAGGAGGTGCGCAAGTCGATGACGCTGCAGCGCTACAAGGGGTTGGGCGAGATGAACCCCGCACAGCTGTGGGAAACGACGATGGACCCGAGCATGCGCCGCTTGCTCAAAGTGCAGATCGAAGACAGCATCGCGGCCGACGAGATCTTCACCAAGCTGATGGGCGACGAGGTCGAGCCGCGGCGCGCGTTCATCGAGTCGAACGCGCTCGGCGTTCGAAATCTGGATATCTGATCAGCGCGGCGCGGCGCGCCTGCGGACGCCTTTGGCGGGTGGCGCCGGTTTGGCTGCGTGTTGCACGGTCTTCGCGGCCGTCCTGGTGCGCCTCGGAGCACTGACTTCGGTGGTGGCGTCGTCGTCGGGCTGAGGCGATCTCGGCGTTTTTTCCTTGCGTGGCGCGCGCGCCATGAACTCGAAGCCGATCGATCCATCGGGCCGCTTTGCGAGAAAGGCCTTGAACGGGCGGCCCTTCCTGGAAATGAACCGGGTCAACAGATCGGTCTTGCCGTCGGAGAGCAGCTTCTCCATCTGGGCGCGCTCGACCGGCTGCTGCAGGATCACCTTGCCGGAGCGGAAATCGCAGATGTGCGCCGCACCGAGCGCCTTCTCGCATACGTAGGCCGCGCCGTGCTCATACACCCACGCGCTGCATTTCGGGCATGCGCCGAGCGGGGCCTGGCCGCCGAAATCGGGCGCCTCGCCCGACTCGTCTTCTTCCCGCGACGGACCGAAGTCGAACTCGGCGCGGAATTCATCGTTCAGGCGCATCAAGGCGGTAAAGGGCTTGCCCATGCGCGAGCGAAACCCGGTGAGCGGGCCGATCTGCCTCTTCTGGATCAGCTCGGCGACCTCCTCGGGTGCCCACTCCCTGCCCGAAACCACCTTCCACAGCGAGAAATCGCATTTCTGGCACTGAAACTTGCGGTAATTCTCCTGAACCAGGCCGCCGCATTTCGGGCACGGTGCGTCCACGGTGGCGAAC
>JBGOTT010000244.1:0-6477 GCA_041476585.1 Gammaproteobacteria bacterium
ACCCACGGCCTCACGCTGGTCACGCGCAATACGGCACACTTCTCCGGCTTGGGCGTGGCGCTGGTCAATCCGTTCATCTAGATGCTGATTCTTTGGAGGCGGGAGTCGGAATCGAACCGGCGTTCACGGCTTTGCAGGCCGTCGACGTCTCAGTCAAATCCCGGCGATACAGACCATGTCGTGGCCGAAGTCGTTGAACACGTTGACCAGCTTTGTACCTCCCACCTCACGGGGCGACAGGGACGCGGTGGGACGGATTGTCGACTTTCCCCGGCTTGCAGGTCCCCGGCGGACTTCACCGTGCCGGCCGCACCTAGGCTACGCTTGACCGAACGCTCGCATAAGCCCAGTGGATCGATTGAACCTCAACCTGCTTCCGATCGCCTTCGCGCTCTACGACGCGCGCAGCGTGAGCGGCGCCGCCAAGGCTCTCGGCATGAGCCAGCCCGCGGTGAGCATGGCGCTGCGGAAGCTCCGAGCGCACTTTAACGATCCGCTCTTCATCCGGTCGGCGCGCGGCGTGGTGCCTACGCCGCGCGCGCACGTCCTCGTCAAGGCGTCGCGCCCGCTGTTGAACCAGCTGCAGGAGATCCTGCTTTCCGGGACGACGTTCGACGCGACGCGCAGCACGCGCGCGTTCGCCTTTGCGCTATCCGATGTCGGCGAATTGGTGTTTCTGCCACGGCTCATCGAGCAGCTGCGCGCCGAGGCGCCGCACTGCACGATCCGATCGGTATCGATGCCGCCGGAGCAGATCGTACGCGGCCTGGAGAAGGGGGAGATCGACCTCGCGGTGGGCTACTTTCCGGATCTCGTGCACAACCACTTCTTCCAACAGCGGCTTTTCACCCATCGCTTCGCCTGCCTGATGCGCACCGGCCACCCGCGGTACGCCAAGCGCCTGTCGCTCAAGGCGTTTCTCGAAATCGAGCACGCGGTAGTGCATGCCGAGGGCCGCAGCCACGAGTTGTTCGAGAAGCTGCTCGAGCGAAGGAGGATCCGCCGCAAGATCGCCCTTCATACGCCGCACTTCCTCAGCATCCCGATCATCGTGTCGCGCTCCGACCTCATCGCGACGGTCCCGCACGCGCTCGCACTGTATTTCGCGCGCCTCGCGCCGCAGCAATTCGCGGTGGCCATGCCGCCGTTCGAAGTCGCGGGCTTCGACGTCAAGCAGCACTGGCATCGCAAGTTCCACCACGATGCGCGCATCCAGTGGCTGCGCCGACAGGTCGCCCAGCTTTTCAACGACGCGACCGACGAGTGGTGCTAGGGCGCGCCATTCGAAAATCAAATAAGCGTCATTCGCAGCGCCCGGATTGACGCGGCGCTGCCCGTCGTGCCAAACTGTCGGCGGGTTACCACAGCAACCGCGTTAGAGGGGGGTGGCTGTGACCAGTCTACCGGGGCAATAAACAGCAAAGGAGGGTCTTATGCGTCCCGCATCCATCCGACTTATCTCGCTGACCGCCGGGCTGGCCGGTTTCGCTTTGCTTGCGCCCGCAGCCTACGCGCACGACAACAAACACGGTCAGCCGCCGGAGCCGGTGAGCTGCACCGATCTTGCCACCGATCCCGGCAACGGTTTGCTCGGTGCTCCCGGCGTCAAATCGGTGAACAGCCAGATCACTCCGGCGAGCGGACCGAACGTCTCGTACTGCCAAGTGAACATCCTGTACGGCACCAATCCCGACCAGAACATCAACATCCGCGTGGGGTTGCCGCTCAATTCCGCGGACGGGGGCACTGGCGGCGTGGAGGGTGCCTGGAACGGCAGGACGCAGGGCATCGGCGGTGGCGGCTGCGCCGGAAGCCTCGGCGTCACCGGTCCCGTCAACGCGGGCTATGTGGGATCGGGCAGCGATGCCGGCCACTCCGGAGGCGACTGCGAACCCGGCGTAAATCTGGACGGGACCTACAACCTGCAGTTCATCAACGACTTCATCCGCAACGGGATGAAGCAGCAGGTCCTCTTTTCCAAGGCGGTCACGAAGACTTACTACGCGATGAAGCCTGCGTACAACTATTGGAACGGCTGCTCGACCGGCGGGCGGCAAGGCTATGTGGTGGCGCAGGAGCTGGGCAAGGAACTCGACGGGATTCTCGCCAACGCACCGGCGATCTATTGGACGCGATTTCAGACCGCGCAAATGTGGGGGCAGATCGTGATGCGGGATCTCGTCGGAGGTCCGATCTCCGCGGCCAAGTTGAACCAAGCCACCGCCTCGGCCGTTGCCGCCTGCGATGCGGCCGACGGTATCGCCGACGGCGTGATCGACGATCCGCGCACATGCACGTTCAGCGCGGTGGCAAACGTCTGCGGCGCGCCGACGGCGCCCGCGGCGAACTGCCTGACGCTCCAGGAGGCAGACGCCATCGACAAGATCTGGGACGGGCCGAGAAATGCCCGCGGTAACAAGGTCTGGTTCGGCCTCGATCGGGGCACCGCCCTGGGCGGCCTTAACGGCACGAACCCCTTCGCCCTCGGTGTCACGCAATTCCACTGGGACGAGCACGATCGCAGCTTCGACTGGACGACCGTGTCGGCCGGCGAGTATCCGGACGTCGCGCAGGACGGCTCGCGCAATATCGCGGATGTCACCGATACCTTCGGCGATCTCGACGAGTTCAGGCACAGCGGCGGCAAACTGCTCACATTCGTCGGCGGGAACGACCAGCTCATCATGCCGCGCGGGGTGATCAACTACTACCGGCAGATGGCCTCTCGCTACGGAAAGCACGACGAGCCGGATTTCGAGCGGCTGCAAAGCTTCTATCGCCTGTTCCGCGCTCCCGGGGTCGGGCATTGCGGCGGAGGCGCCGGACCGCAGCCGCAGAACCTGTTCGGCGCGCTGGTGAGCTGGGTCGAAAACGGTGTGGCACCGGCGTCGATCCTCGCTTCGAACGCGACACGCACGCGCCCGCTCTGCCCGTATCCGCAGACCGCGATCTATAACGGTTCGGGCAGCACCAACGACGCGGCGAATTTCCACTGCGACGGAAACCTGGAGGAGCGCCACGTCGTCTGTGCCGACGTCCTCGCGAAATACAAGCACGAGGCAACAGGCCACCTGCACTACAAGGGTACCGGCGTCAACGGTCACGCTTGCGAGGATCGTGACCCGCCCCATGACGGTGACGATGATTGACGAGGACCCCGCGCCAAGGGAACGCCGGTTGATGGCGGCGCCCCAGGAGACCGGGGCGTTTTTTTTCCGGATGTGCAGATGACCTACGTCATCACCGAAAGCTGCATCAAGTGCAAGTACGTGGACGGCGTGGAAGCGACGCTTGTCCACAAGCACAAGCGAGTTACGCGTGGGACGTTACACCGTCAGGCGAATTGATGGAGGCGGGAGTCGGAATCGAACCGGCGTACACGGCTGTGCAGGCCGCTGCATGACCACTCTGCCATCCCGCCTTCGCCGGCGTCCGCGACTCACTCAGCGCGGACCCGAGATGAAAACGGGAAGGCTCCATTGAGCCTTCCCTTCGAATCTGGAGCGGGAGATGAGTCTCGAACTCACGACCTTAACGTTGGCAACGTTACGCTCTACCAACTGAGCTACTCCCGCTTTGTGCCGGGGCGGATTATAGGCTATCCGGGCGCCTCCGCTCAAGCCGACTTGCGCATCAGCGGCAGCGCCTTGCGAAGGTAGTAAAGCATCGAAATCACGGTCAGGATCGCGGCGACGTTGATCAGCACCGTACCAAGAGCCGCGCAATTCAGCCACGCGAACAACAGGCTGTCGTGGTACAGCAGCAGCGGGATCGCGATCATCTGGCTGACGGTCTTCAGCTTTCCCACGGTGGCCACGGCCACGCTCTTCGACTGGCCGATCTGCGCCATCCATTCACGCAACGCGGAGATTGCGATCTCGCGCCCGATGATGATCAGTGCCACGAAGGCATGCACGCGCCCGAGATGCAGCAGCACCAACAACGCACCAGCGACCATCAGCTTGTCGGCCACCGGGTCGAGAAAGGCCCCGAACGCCGACATCTGGTCGAGCTTGCGCGCCAGCCAGCCGTCGAGCCAGTCGGTGAGCGCGGCAACGATGAAGATCGCGGTCGCCGCAATGTTCTGGTTTTCATAGGACAACACGGCATCCGGCAGAAAAAAAACGCCAACAACCAGCGGAATCAGCATGATCCGCAGCAATGTGACCAGATTGGGCAGGTTGAGACGCATCATGGATCAGCCGTGCAGGTGTTTGTAGATCTGTTCGGCGATCCCACGGCTGATGCCGGCCACCTGCATCAGGTCGTCCACGCCCGCCGCGCGCACGCCCTGCAACCCGCCGAAATGCGCAAGCAGCCGTTGGCGGCGCTTGGCGCCGACGCCGGGTACCTCGTTCAGCATCGAGGTGGTGCGCGCCTTGCCTCGGCGGTGACGGTGTCCGACGATGGCGAAGCGGTGCGCTTCGTCGCGGATCTGCTGCACCAGGTGCAACGCCGGATGCCGCGGATCGAGCTCTAGCGTGCGCGCACCGTCATCGAGGATCAGCTGTTCCATGCCGGGCTTGCGTTCAGGGCCCTTCGCCACGCCCGCCAGCATCAGATCGGACAACCCGAGGTCGGCGAGCGCGTCGCGCGCCTTCGCCACCTGTCCCTTGCCGCCGTCAATCAGGATCAGGTCGGGCACCTTGCCGCCCTCGCTGGTGACGCGTTCGTAGCGGCGCGCGAGCGCCTGACGCATCGCGGCGTAATCGTCGCCCGGGGTAATGTCGCGGATGTTGAAGCGGCGGTATTCGGAATTCTGCATCGAGTGCCGATCGTACACGACGCAGGATGCAACGGCCGCTTCGCCCATGGTATGACTGACATCGAAGCATTCGATGCGATGCGCGGTTTCGGGCAGGCCGAGCGCCTGCAGCAGGGCGAGCAGCCGGTGCTCCTGCGTGCCGCGTTCGCGCGCGCGGTGCGTCAGCGCAAGCAGCGCGTTCTTCTCGGCCATCTCCAGCCAGACGCGGCGCTCGCCCTGCACGCGGGTGGCGATCCGCACCGGCGCGAGCGCCTCGACGTCGAGCTCGGCATTGGCGAGCACTAGCGGTGGTGCGGGTTGCTCGGCGTAGTGCTGGGTCAGGAATGCGAGCAGCACTTCGGCCGGCGTCGCGTTCTCCGCATTGTTCGCGAAGAAGCTGCGGTCGCCGCCGGGCCGGCCTCCCCGGATCATGACCAGATTGACGCAGGCGACGCCGGCCTCGATGCGGCAGGCGACCACGTCGGCATCGATCCCGACGCTCGATTCGACGTATTGCCGGGCCTGCACGCGCGAAAGCGCGCGTATCTGGTCGCGGTAATGCGCCGCCTCCTCGTAGGCGTGGTGCTCGGAGGCGGCATGCATCTTTTGCGTCAACGCATCGATCACGTCGTTCTCGTGACCGTCGAGGAACAGGGCGGCGTTCTTCACATCCTGGGCGTAGCGCTCGGCGGTGATCAGCCCGGTGCAAGGCGCGGTGCAGCGCCGGATCTGGTGCAGCAGGCAGGGGCGCGACCGGTTGGCGAACACCGAATCCTCGCAGGTGCGCAGCCGGAACACGCGCTGCAGCAGCTGGATGCTCTCCCGCACCGCCGCCGCGTGCGGGAACGGGCCGAAGTAGCGATGACGCCGGTCCTGTGCGCCGCGATGGAATCCGAGCCTCGGGAACTCGTGCCCGGTGATCATCAGGTAGGGATAGGACTTGTCGTCGCGGAACACGATGTTGTAGCGCGGCGCGAGGCTCTTGATGAGGTTGTTCTCCAAGAGCAGCGCCTCGGCCTCGGAGCGCGTCGCGGTCACCTCGATCGCCGCCACCTGGGACAGCATCAGCTGGATGCGCGGGCTGGCTTGCGTTTTCTGGAAGTAGCTGGTGACGCGTTTTTTGAGGTCGTTCGCCTTGCCTACGTAGAGCACCTCGCCGCCTGAACCGAGCATGCGGTAGACGCCTGGTAGGTTGGGCAAGCCTGTGACGAAGGCTTTTGCGTCAAAAGGAACAGCGCTTTCCACCGCCGGATTCTATTGTAGAAATTGCGCCCTTTCGCGATCCTGAAGAACGGACCCTACTAAGTTCAGATTGGCACTCCTATCGGGGGGCAGGTCAGTAAGCGCGTAGCGTGGGCTGAACTTTAGCCCGACATGCGGTCTGAACATCAACACGTTCTGGACTTTGGCTCGATCTGCCGCCCGCAACCATGCGCCTTCGTATTCTTTCCTGCCTGCTTTTGCTTGTCCTCTCTCTCGATGCGGCGGCGGGCGATCTTTACGCCTCGATCAATCGCCTGCGCGCGGGTGAAGGCAATTGCGCCGTCGCGGAAAATTTACCTCCGTTGCAGCCACAGGGCGCGCTCGAGCGCGTCGCCAGAGATCTTGCTCGGGGAGATCAACTGCAGCAAAGCCTGCAGGCGGCCGGCTACAGGGCGACACGTTCTAGAGTCTTTAGCATCAGGGGCGACGGGGTCGGCGCGCAGGCGGCTGGGATGCTGGCAAAACAAAGC
>JBGOTT010000245.1:0-6435 GCA_041476585.1 Gammaproteobacteria bacterium
CCGTTCTTCGATTTTCGCGCGCCGGCGTCGCGCCGCCACGAACTGGCGATCGCGTGCGCGCTGGGCCGGTTTTTTCCCTACCTGAACAATCCGAAGGCGGTGCTGCCAGCGTACGCGAAGAGCCTGCACAGGGATTACGCGGGCGAGTGGAACTTCGATTTGCGCTACAAGCCGATCAATGGCTTCCCGGCATATTTCGGCTGGCTGCGCGCGGTGCGCGCCGGGCACCGGCGCGTGCGTGCCAAGCTGGATATCCGCTGTCCGGTGCTTTCGATGCATTCGGATGAGTCCGACATCGTGCTCGACTGGCACCACATCGCGCGCTACAGCCCGCGGCTCGGGCGCAGGGTCGAGCTGATGCAATTTCCGGGCGCCCTGCACGACCTGGTGCTGTCGCGCGCCGATGTGCGCGAACAGGTGTTCAGCCGGATGCTCGGCTGGCTTGCGCTGCCAGCCTAGAGTTTCAGTTCCCAGGTTTCTCCGATCAGCTGGTGGCCGAAGCTGCGGTGCTTCTCCTTGCCGACCAGCAGGTACCCGGCGCGCTGGTAGATGTGTCTCGCGGCGGCGAGGATGTCGTTGGTCCAGAGCATGATCTTGCGGTAACCCGCCTGTCGCGCGAAGCGCTCGCATTCATCCACCAGCCGTGCGCCGAGCCCCATGCCGCGCGCCTCCGGCTCGACCAGCAGCAACCGCAATTGCGCGACTGTCGCAGATTTCCGAACGAGGAATACCGAGCCGACGATGTCGCCGTCGCGTTCCGCGATCCAGCAGCGTTCGCGTTTCGGATCGAAGCGTTCGATGAACTTTGTCGCAATTCCGGCGACCATGGCCTCGAAACGTTCGTCCCAGCCGTACTCCCGCGCATATAGCACGCCGTGTCGATGCACTACCCAGCCGATGTCCCCGGGCTGGTGCGGGCGCAGGAGGTAGGGCTGCTTCCCGCCTGCATTTTCACCAAGCAGCGACTCGATGATCTGCATCGCGCCGTTCAGCCTGTGCTGTTCCGCGTCGGTCCGTCCGGCCAGCATCGCCTTCACCTCGGACCGCGATCTGGCTTCGAGCGGCGCGAATGCCTGCCGCCCGCGGCGGGTCAGGCGCAGCATGCGCTTGCGGCCGTCAATTTTTGAACTGCTGGTTTCGAGCCATCCGCGCTTGCGGAACGCGCGCAGGATGCGGCTCAGGTACCCCGGGTCGAGGCTGAGCCCGGCGGCCAGTTCGGTGGGGGTGGTTTGCTCGCGGTGCGCGAGTTCGTACAGCACGCGCGCCTCGGTGAGCGTGTAGCGGCTGTCGAGCAACCCTTCGCGCAGCACACCGATGCGCCGCGTGTAGAAACGGTTGAAGCGGCGTACCGCCTCGATCCGCGCGCTGCGGTCCTCGCCGGCCATGCGGACTCCGTCGTATCCTGATGCCGGGAATGGTCAAGGATATGCTTGCCTCAGTCAAGTATCAAAAATATCCCCCGTTATGGTCATTGAAACCGCTCGGCGCCGGTCAGGGAAGATCAAGCCGGTGTAATAGTCATCCGTGGTGAAATTTGGCCAGTCTGGACAGATTAGAGAGGTGCCATGACTGCCAGTTGGCCGTTGCAGAAAGCCAAGAATCAGTTCAGTCAGGTCGTGGACCGCGCCATGACAGAGGGGCCGCAGACCGTGACGCGGCATGGCAAGCCGGTCGTAGACGTGTCCGCAGTTGCGGGAGCGACAACGAAGCGCAGACGCGGCACTGCGAAGCAGCTTCTGACCCTGTTGCGCAGTTGTCCCGTCGATCTGACCGGGGTTGCGAAGCGTGACCGGTCCGCGCCGCGGAAGATCGATCTCGGATGAAGTGTCTTCTCGACACCTGCGTAGTTTCCGAGCTGACCAAAGCCAAACCTGAACCCGAGGTCGCGCTCTGGTTCGCGTCAGCGGAAACCGAAGACCTGTTTCTTACGGCAATCACGAGCCTTTCGGGGTGGAGCTGTTCAATCCTTGGGTCGAGTAGCGGTGGTCGGAGGGACGAGTCGTAGCGTGGTCAGTGCCGCCGCCGCCCACGCGACGTACAGCGTGGTGAACACCCACTCGGGCGCCTGGTAATAGAGCAGGCGGTACACCCAGCGGCCGACGAAGGATTCGGGCCGGGTGCCGCCGCGCAACAGGTTTTCCCACAGCGTGAGCGGGCAGGCATAGCCGGCCAGTGCTTCGAGCGCGACGCAGCCGATCGCACCCAGGTGGAGGTAGCGAAACGCGCGGTTTCTCACCCAGCGCCAGCCGAGCGCCGCGCCGGTCCAGGTGAGGACCAAGCCGCCGACGATGAATGCGACGATCGCGAAGTGAGACACGAGGAGGGCATCGGCGGCGTACGAGTGCACACCGCTATTTTGCGCCGCTAACCCTTCTCCTGCGGCCGGCGCGGGTCGACAATCCACTCGCTCCACGAACCGGCATACACGCGCGAACCGGGAAAACCGGCGATTTCCATCGACAGCGCGTTGTGGCAGGCGGCGACGCCAGAGCCGCAGTAGTGGACGACTTCGTGCGGCGTCCGGTCGCCGAGCAGCGCGCCGTACTCCCTGCGCAGATCCTCGGCGCGCTTGAACAGCCCGTTGGTGCCGAGATTCTCGGTGCAGAAGCGGTTGCGTGCCCCGGGAATCCGGCCCGCCACCGGATCGATCGGTTCGGCCTCGCCGCGAAAGCGCGCGGGCGCGCGCGCATCGAGGAGCATCGTGTCGCCTGCACCGAGGTGCGCCGCGACATATGCGGCATCGACGTTCGCGGCCGTGGGCACGCCGTCGTATTTCGCGGGCTGGTATTCGGGCAGCGCGCGCGTAACCTTGCGGCCTTCCTTCACCCATTTGGCAAAGCCGCCGTCGAGTACCGCGGCACTCTCATGCCCGACCCAGTTCAGCAGCCACCACAGGCGCGCCGCCATGGTGCCGTTGCCTGCGTCGTACGCGATGACCTGGTGCTCGCGCGTCAGTCCGGCGCGGCCCAGTAGCGCGATGAAGACTTGTGGGTCCGGGAGCGGATGGCGTCCATTCGTTCCGTTCTTCGGCCCGGAGAGATCAGCGTCGAGATGCAGAAACTGCGCGCCGGGGATGTGGTCGTCGAGATACTGCTTCGCCCCGAGCGCCGGCTGCGCGAGATCGTGGCGGCAGTCGAAGACCCGCCACAGCGGGCTGTCGAGATGCCGCGCTAGCGCCTCGGTGTCGACGAGTGTGCGGTAGGAATTCAACGCTGCGCCGGCCGCCCGAGCCTCAGCCGCAGCCACTCGTGGAAGTGCAGCATCGCGTCTTCCATCGGCGACTGGTAGGGGCCCGCATCGTCCAGACCCCGCTCCCACAGCGTCTTGCGGCCGCGGTTCATGCGCATGCACAGCTCGCGGTCCTCGATGCCCGTTTCCACGTATGCCGCCTGCTGGGCCTGGATGAGCTCGCGCTCGAACAGCGCGATCTCCTCGGGGTAGTAGAACTCGACCACGTGGGTGGTGTGCTGCGGCTCGCGCGGGATCAGTTGCGAGGCCACCAGCACATGCGGGTACCACTCGAGCATCATGCTTGGAAAGTAGGTCATCCACAGGGCGCCGTGCTTCGGCTCGCGTCCGTCGAGGACCCTGAGGCAGGCATCGTGCCACTTCCGGTAGACCGGCGTGCCGGGCTTCATCAGCCCGGACTTCGCCGGCACGATCTGCAGCGAATACTCCTCGCCGAACTCGACGCTGAAGCCGTTGCAGTCGGTGAAGCCGCCGAGTCCCGGGTGGAAGGGCTCGACGTGATAGACCTCGAGATACGCCTCGATGAAAGTCTTCCAGTTGCAGGCGTACTCGTCGATCATCACCCGGTCGAGCATGTAGTTCGAGAAGTCGAAGTCGCACGCGAGCGAGAAGCGCTCGAGGTCCTTCGCCGGATCGCGCGGCCCCGCGAACAGCAACCCGTTCCAGCTCTTCAACGGCGTCGAGTGCAGCCTGACGCAGGGGTTCTGCGGGAAGTGCGGTGCGCCCAGCAGCTCGCCTTGCATGTCGTAGGTCCAGCGATGAAACGGGCAGACGATGTTTTGCGTGTTGCCCGCGCCCTGCAGCATGATCGACTGGCGGTGCCGGCAGACGTTGGAGAGCAGCTCGACGCCGCCTGCGTTCCTCACCAGAACCTGCGCGTGATCCTTCCATGCGAGCGTGTGGTAGTCGCCGGCCTTCGGCACCATCAACTCGTGCCCGACGTAATTGGGGCCCGCATCGAACAGGAGCTTCTTCTCCTGCGCAAAGACCTCCCGATCGAAGTACCAGCCCATTGGCAACTGCGCACTGGCCCGCTTCAGCTGACGCAAGCTCGCAATGTCCGACATCCCCCCTCCCGCAGGCAAATAACCCTGTAATTTTAACGCATTAGCCGATTGACCGGAAAGCGCGACCCCGGCACACTATCGGGCTTATGAGCCGGTCCCCGCGTCAAAGTTCCCCCGGCGATGTCCCCGGCAACCTCAAGCCCTCCGCAGCAGCCTCCGAGCCGGGATTGACGTTCGAGAACGCGATCGCCGAACTCGAGCGCATCGTCGCGCAAATGGAGCAGGGCGAGTTGTCGCTGGAACAGTCCCTCGGTGCGCACAAGCGCGGCCTCGAGCTTGCCCGCTACTGCCAGGAGCGGCTCGACGCGGCGCGTGCGCAGGTGAAAGTGCTCGAGGGCGACGTACTCAAGAATCTCTCCAGCCTGCAGGCCGACGCAGACGGTGACACCGCCTGACTTCCAAACCTGGATGGGTTCGGTCCAGGCGCGCATGGAAGCGGCGCTCGCACGCCTGCTGCCGGCTGCGAATATCGCGCCCGGGCGCCTGCACGCGGCGATGCGCTACGCCACGCTCGAAGGCGGAAAGCGGGTGCGGCCGCTGCTCGCATTTGCCGCGGGCGATCTTGCGGGCGCAGCACCCGAGCGGCTGGAAGTCGCCGCCGCGGCGGTCGAGATGATCCACGCCTACTCGCTGGTGCACGACGACATGCCGTGCATGGATGATGACGCGCTGAGGCGCGGCAAACCGACGGTGCACGCCGAATACGATGAAGCCACCGCGATGCTGGTGGGCGATGCGCTGCAGTCGCTCGCCTTTCAGCTTTTGTCCGACTCGCCGATCGCGGATTGCGCCGAAACGCAGCTCCGGATGGTCAGGACGCTCGCCCATGCCGCCGGCTCGCGCGGAATGGCCGGCGGGCAGGCGATCGACCTCGCGTCCACCGGCAAGACGCTCGAGCTGCCGGAATTGGAATTCATGCACATCCACAAGACCGGCGCGCTGATCCGCGCTGCGGTGGTGCTGGGAGCGCTGTGCGGTACGCTCGACGCGCGCGCGCACACACAGCTGGAGCGTTTCGCAAAGTTCATCGGATTGGCGTTCCAGGTCGTGGACGACGTGCTCGATGCCGAGGCGAGTACCGCAACCCTCGGCAAGACGGCCGGCAAGGACGCGAAACAGGGCAAGTCGACCTACGTATCGGCGCTGGGCGCCGCGCGGGCGAAGGCCTTTGCCGAGGAACTGCGCGCCGAGAGCCATGCTGCGCTGGCGTGCTTCGGCGAGCGGGCGCTGCGACTCAGGCAACTCGCGGATTTCGTGGTTCTGAGACAATTCTAGGTATGACGACACTGACCACGGGATTGCCGGGCGAGCTGCCTGAAAAGGGCGGTGCGCACGCGCGCGGCTACAATGAAGCTGGCGGCGCCCAGATGTACGAACTGCTCAAGTCGATCAACGAACCTGCCGAGTTGCGCAAGCTCGAGCGGCGGCAGCTGCACCAGCTCGCCGACGAGCTGCGCGCCTACGTGCTCGATTCGGTATCGAAGACCGGCGGACACCTTTCGTCGAACCTCGGCACGGTGGAGCTGACGATCGCGTTGCATTACGTGTTCGACACGCCGGAAGACCGCATCGTCTGGGACGTGGGACACCAGACCTATCCGCACAAGATCCTCACCGGGCGGCGCGAGAAGATGCCGACGCTGAGGCAACTGAACGGCATCTCCGGCTTTCCGCGCCGCGCGGAGTCGGTCTACGACACCTTCGGCACCGCGCATTCCTCGACCTCGATCTCGGCGGCGCTCGGCATGGCGGTGGCGGCGAAACTGAAGGGCGAGTCCCGCCACGCGATCGCGGTGATCGGCGACGGCGCGATGTCCGCCGGCATGGCCTTCGAGGCGATGAACAACGCCGGCGCGATGGACGCCGATCTGCTGGTGGTGCTGAACGACAACGAAATGTCGATCTCCCCGCCGGTGGGCGCGCTGACCAACTACCTCGCGCGGCTGCTCTCGGGACGCCTTTACGACACCGCCAAGCGGACCAGCGAGCGCGTGTTGCGCTCCGTGCCTCGGGTCTGGGAACTGGCCAGGCGCGCAGAGGAGCATGTGAAGGGCATGGTGACGCCCTCGACGCTGTTCGAGGAGTTCGGTTTCAATTACATCGGCCCGATCGACGGGCA
>JBGOTT010000246.1:0-6434 GCA_041476585.1 Gammaproteobacteria bacterium
CGGAGATCACCGGCGGCGTGCGCGGCATGTCGGTGCCGCGCCCGGCGGTGTTCGGTCAGACGCTTGCCAGCGATCTCGCCTTCTACTACGTCATCCTGGCGATAACGCTGGTCACTATGTGGTGCGCGTTCTCGCTGCTGCACTCGCCGACCGGCCGCGCTTTTGACGCCATCCGCAACAGCGAGGCGGTGGCGCAGACGCTGGCGGTGCCGCTTGCACGCGTCAAGCTTATCGCCTTCATGCTCTCTGCCTTCTTAGCCGGCATCGGTGGCGCGCTGTTCGCCAGCCTCGTTGGCTTCATCGATCCGACCGAGTTCGGGCTGTGGACGTCGGTGCGCTACATTATCATCGTTGTCGTCGGAGGACTCGGCTCGATCGCCGGCTCGGTCGTGGGCGCGTTGGTGCTGACGGTGCTCCCGGAAGCGCTGCGCGACTTCAAGGAGTACAACGAGCTCGTATTCGGCGCTCTGGTGCTGGTGTCGTTGATGGTGCTCCCGCAGGGCCTCGTCAGCCTCGTGCCGATGCTGCGCGCTCGCCTGGCCGGCGGCTCTCGAGCCAAGCCAATGCTGGAAAAACACCGAGCTGGGTCCCCATGAGCTACTTCTTCGTCGAGAACCTGGTTGTCGTGTTCGGCGGCCTGCGCGCCGTCTCCAACGTCTCCCTGTCGCTCGGGAAAGGCGAGATCCACGGCCTCATTGGACCGAACGGCGCCGGCAAGACAACGCTGATCAATGCCGTGTCGGGTCTGATCCCCCAGGCGGACGGCCGCGTCCTGATCGAAGGACAGCCGATCCACGGTCTGCCGGCCCACCGCAGGGCGGCGTCCGGCATCGGCCGGACCTTTCAGCATGCTGAAGTCTTCGCTGACGAGAGCGTGATCACCAACGTCGTGACCGGCGGCTTCGGCCATCGCACCTCGACGGTGCTGCAGGACTTGCTCGGCACGCCCGCCAAATTCGCGGCCGAGCGCCGCGCCTATCACGAAGCCGAGGAAATGCTCGACGTGTTCGGGCTACAGCCGCTGCGCGACGCGCTAACTCGCGATCTGCCGTTCGGCACGCTCAAGAAGGTCGATCTTGCGCGCGCCCTGCTCGCCAAGCCGAGCGTGCTCATGCTCGATGAGCCGACCTCGGGGATGAACAGGAGCGAGGCCCAGGAGGTCATCACGGCCTGCGACCGCATTGCCGGTGAGTTCGGCGTGACGCTGCTGGTCGTCGAGCACAACATGCGGGTGATCATGGGAATGGCGCAGATGATTCACGTTCTCGACCACGGCGAGAAGATCGCGCAAGGCACGCCGGCGGAGATCCAGCGCAATCCTCTGGTGATCGAGGCCTATCTTGGTCACGGCAGTGCTGTCCATGCTTAAGATCGGGAACATGACAGCGGGCTACGGACGGGTCGACGTCCTCCGCGATATCACGCTCGAGGTGCGCGAAGGCACCATCGTCGGCCTGCTCGGGCCCAACGGCGCCGGCAAGAGTACCCTGATCAAGAGCATCTCAGGCCTGACTCGGGTGCGCGCCGGCGAGATCCTGTTTGAGGGCAAGCCGATCCAGGGCCGTGCGCCCGAGGACATCGTCGCGCGTGGCGTCATCCAGGTCCCGCAGGGACGGATGCTGTTTCCGGAGTTGTCGGTTGAGGACAACCTGCAGCTCGGCGCCTATCGCCGGGGCGCCCGCCGGGAATATCAGAGCACCTTCGATATGGTGGAACGGTACTTTCCCATTCTGCGCGAGCGCCGGCAGCAGCGCGCCGGCCTTCTTTCCGGCGGCGAGCAGCAGATGCTCGCTATCGGCCGGGCAATGATGGCGCAACCGCGGTTGCTGATCCTGGACGAGCCGTCGCTCGGTCTTGCGCCGCGCCTCATCGACGACATTTTCGACGTCCTGCGCAAGATCAACGCCGACGGTATCACCATTTTCATCGCCGAGCAGAATGCGATGAAGGTGCTGCAGACGGCGAACAACATCTACGTGCTGGAGAATGGCAGTATCGCCCATGCCGGCACCAGCCAGGCACTGGCGCAGAACGCGACCATCAAGCGCAGCTATCTGGGAATTTAGAACATTGGGCACCGAGTATGAGAAAGACGATCGCGATCCTCGCGACACTCGACAGCAAAGGGCAGGAAGCGACCTTTATCGCATCCTGGGTGGAGGATCTCGGCCACGCCGTCGTTCTCATTGATGCTGGCGTCATGGGGCAGCCGGCAGCACGGCCGACCGTCTCGCGCGAGCAGGTGGCACACGCTGCCGACGTCGACCTTGACAGCCTGCGCTCGGTCGGCGACCGCGGCGCTGCCATTGCGGCGATGGCGCGTGGCGCGGCGGCGATCGTTACGGAGCTGCAACGCAGCGGCCGCATCGACGGCATACTCGGCCTCGGCGGCTCGAGCGGCTCGGCCATTGCGGCGGCGGCCATGCTAGCCCTGCCGATCGGCTTTCCGAAGGTCCTGGTCTCGACCATGGGCTCGGGCAACACGCGGCCCTATGTTGGCGCGCGCGACGTTACGCTAATGCACTCCGTCGTCGATATCAGCGGCCTCAACCGCGTCTCGCGCAAGATCTTTGCCAACGCCGCCGCCGCCGTCTGCGGCATGGCAGCGGTTTCGCTGCCCGCCGCCAACGACAGGCCAATGATCGGCCTCACGATGATGGGCCTGACGACGCCGTGCGCGATGGTGGCGTCGGCTGCGCTTGAGGACGCCGGATTCGAAGTTCTCGCCTTCCACGCCAACGGCCCTGGCGGCCAGGCTATGGAGACGCTGATCGAGGAGGGCTTTTTCGCCGGCGTTCTCGACATGACGCCTGCCGAATGGGCCGACGAGCTGTTCGGCGGCAAGGGTGGCGCAGGACCCGAGCGGATGGAGGCGGCAGGCCGCCGTTCGCTGCCGCAGGTCGTCTCCGTCGGCGGCCTCGACATGGTGCGGTTCGGACCGCTCTCCGTCGTGCCCGGCCACTACCGCTCGCGGCACCTGCACGAGCACAATCCGGCCATCACGCTGATGCGCACGACGCCGCAGGAGTGCCGCCAGCTCGGCGAGCTAATTGCGACCAAGTTGAACCGCGCGCGCGGGCCCACGCACATTCTCTTGCCGATGCGCGGACTTTCCAATGTCGATCGCGCGGGCGGCGTGTTCGAGGACGAAGAAGCGCGTTGCGTGCTGTTTGCCGCCCTGCGTGAGAAGTTGAACCCGCAGGTCAAATGCATCGAGATGGACCTGCATATCAACGATCCTGAGTTCGGCCGTGCACTGGCCTCCGATTTGATCAGTCTCATCAAGTAACGTCGTGCAACAGTCAAAGAATGAAAGTGGGTGATCATGAACAGGAAAGAGGTACTGGCTAAACTGCGTCACTGCCGTGCTAGTGGGCGGCCAATCATCGGCGCCGGCATCGGGCTCGGCCTCGTCGCCAAGTGTGCCGAGGCAGGTGGCGCTGACCTCATAGTTCTATACAGTTCCGGCCGGTACCGGATGGCCGGGCGCGGCTCTATGGCCGGACTGATGCCCTATGGCGATGCCAATGCCATCGTGCTGGAGCTGGCATCCGAGGTCTTGCCGATCATCCAGCACACGCCGGTGCTGGCTGGGGTGTGCGGGACAGATCCTTTCCGACAGATGCCGGTTTTTCTCGCGCAGCTCAAGGGTCTCGGCTTCGCCGGGGTGCAGAATTTTCCGACCGTTGGTCTGTTCGACGGTCCGATTCGGCAGAACTTCGAGGAAACGGGCATGGGCTTCGGCCGCGAGGTCGACGTCATTCGCCAAGCCCATAGCCTCGACCTGCTGACCTGTCCGTACGTGTTCAACGAGGATGAGGCGCGGGCTATGGTTGAGGCCGGGGCGGACCTGCTGGTTCCACACGTTGGCATCACTTCGGCGGGCAAAGTCGGTGCGAAGACCACGATTACCCTGGACGATGCGGTGGCGCGTATTCAAGGCATGCATGACGCGGCCAAACGGGTGCGCAAGGACATTCTGGTCCTTTGCCACGGTGGGCCCATCGCGGAGCCGCCGGATGTCGCCTACATCCTGCAGAACGCCCGCGGGATCGATGGCTTTCTCGGCGGCTCCAGCATGGACCGGCTGCCGACAGAGCGCGCCATTACGGAACAGGTGAAACGATTCAAGCAAATCGGCCGCGGCACCTCATAGGCTGGCGATCGGACGTAGCTGACACGGTTGTCCTCCGCAAAAACTCGATCCGTGAGTGCCTGAGGCCACTACGCTGGGGCAGCCGAGCCATGGCGTGACGAGCGCGTGATCGCGCTCGTCACGATTGCAATCGTGCTGGGCGCAGATGCCCTGCGGTTCTTGATCCTGTCGAGGCGTCCGAGTCGGTCACTGGTTGCCGAGAATCGCTTTCTTCGCCGTCAGCTGGCGCTATCCAAGGAGCGCGGCAACAAGCCGTGGCGAATCGATTCTGCGATCCGGATCAGCCTTGCCGTGCTGGCGAAGCTGTTTGACTACGAAGCAGAGTTCCTGGTGCTTGGGCAGGCACCTTACAGTGGTGGTCGGATCGGTGCTCGGCGGACTGCATACGAGTACGCGCTCGCGGCTGCGACTGGCTGATCCATTTTTTGCGGAGTACAGGGTTCGCGGCGTCCGCGACGAATGCCTATCGAGGCTGATCCCGATCGGGCAGGGGATGCTGCGGCGCGCGCTTCGAGAATACGGCGCCCATTTTCATCAAGAGCGCAACCACCAAGGCCCCGGCAATGTGCTGATCCCGCCGGGCGCCCTCTCTGCGCCTCGAGAGGGACCATTGGTGCGCCGTCCTCGGCTTGGAGGATTGCTCGATTACTATGAACGAGCCGCCGCATAACAGTCGGGAGAGTTTCCGAACATAACGGGATGCTGAACAGCCTTATCCCAGCGGGAGGTACAGCGTCAACGGCATATCAGTGCAGGGCGTAAATCCATAGTGCTCGTAGAACGCCTTCGCCGCGGTATTTTTCGCGTCCACGATCAACGCAAACGCGCCGACGTGCTTGCGGGCCTGCAGGCAGCGCTCCACGGCGCACCCGATAAGGAACTTGCCGAGTCCTTGGTCGCGCCGATCCGTGCGGCAGGCCAGGCGCCCCATGCGAAAACATGGTACCGGATAACGAGGAAACTTCTTTCTGTCCGCGTCCCTCAGGTCTGCGGCGTCTACCTGCGCTGCACTCAGCGTGTAGTAACCCAGAATCAGGCTCGGCGTTCCCGTGTCGACCAGCACGTACACATTGCTGACACCCTTGCGGCGATGCTGGGTCGCGAAGCGGTGAAGGTATTCGTCCAACTCGGGAACGCCGCAACTGAATCTCGCCCGGTCATGGCGTTCCGGGTCGAGGGGCTGTTCTTCAAGCACGGCGAACTTTGGCCTTTGCCTCTGCCATTGCACCCTTGAGTGCGCGATTCGGGGCGAACGCGCCGTTGAGCGCCCGGGTGAATGCGGCGAAATCGCGCTTGGACAAGCTGATGCGCGACTCGCGATCCAGCAGCGCCAGCGCCTTCTCCTTCGCTGCTGCACGCACGAAGCCGGCCATCGTCGTGCCCATCAGCGCCGCGGCGCGGGAAACAACGTCCTTTTCGTCGGCATCCATCTTCAGATCGAAACGGGCTCTGGCGGTCATGGGGCGGCTCCTAAGACGATCAAAAATATACGGTATTTTACCGTATCGAGATTCTATTCCGCGCGGCAAACGAATCGGGCGAGGTGCAAGTTCCCGGGTGGTTAGCCGGGTCGTTGCGTAGCGCAATCAATTGATTTGATTACGAAGTCAACGGCCTGCAAAGCCGTGTACGCCGGTTCGATTCCGACTCCCGCCTCCAGTAAATCTACGGAATGCGAATTTTTGCGGAGCACAACCGACTTCTTCAGTGTGGAGGTCGTCACGCTGCGCGGGCTGGTGACCTACTATGTGTTGTTCTTCATCCACCTCGAGACCCGAAGGGTGGACATCGCCGGCCTCACCGTCCACCCCGATGAGCGCTGGATGCAACAGACAGCCCGGAACGTGACGATGGAGGAATGGGGGGTCCTGCGAGACTGCCGCTACCTTCTGCATGATCGAGACGCGAAGTACACCCGCTGCTTCCGCGCGATCATCGAGTCGGGTCTGGTCAAGGCGCTCGCCATACCTGCCCGAAGCCTGAACCGGAACGCCTACGCCGAGCGCTGGGTAAGGTCAGTGAAAGAGGAATGCTTGTCCAAGCTTATTCTGTTCGGTGAGCGCTCCTTGAGGCGAGCGCTCACCGAATATGTTGCGCACTATCACGCTGAGCACAATCATCAAGGCAAAGGCAATGTCTTGCTGTTTCCACCGGTCGCTGTACGGCATCGTACGGGAACTGTCCGATGTCGCGAGAGGCTGGGCGGACTTCTGCGGTACTACGACCGGGAAGCGGCGTAAGTGGTGTGAAGACGGGGCGATCAATATTTTGACCATAC
>JBGOTT010000247.1:0-6424 GCA_041476585.1 Gammaproteobacteria bacterium
CCCTTTCAGATGACGCCGGCTTCGCGCAGGCGCTGTTGTTCTGCCGCGGAGAGTCCCAGCCGATCTCCATAC
This sequence comes from Gammaproteobacteria bacterium, assembly GCA_041476585.1. GTDB lineage: Bacteria > Pseudomonadota > Gammaproteobacteria > Burkholderiales > SG8-39 > JADGRQ01. The sequence goes on from JBGOTT010000247.1 coordinate 73, forward strand.
ACTTCTGCATTGTGTTCGCCCATCGCGCCGCCGGTCGAGCGGATCGCGCACGGGTCGATGCTGAAGCGCGGCACCACGTTCTGCATCCGCACCGTGCCGAAGTCCGCGTCGGGCACCTCGCATATCGCATTGCGCGAGCGCATCTGCGGGTCGGCGAACACCTGGTCGATGGAGTAGATCGGCGCAATCGTGCCCTGGGCGCGCTCGAATGCCGCGAGCACTTCGTCGAGCGTGCGCTGCGCGCACCATGCAGCGAAGATGCCGTTCAGTTCCGCAGCATGCTCGACGCGCTGCGCATTGTTGGCGAAGCGCGGGTCGTCGATCAGGTCGGGCCGTCCGATCGCGCGGCAGTTGTTGGCATAGAGCGCGTTGGTGCTGCCAGAGAGGGACACCCAGCGCTTGTTCCTGGTGCCATAGACCGCGGCCGGCGCCGAATATTGGTTGGCGTTGCCGGAGCGCTCGCGCACCACGCCGAGCTGGTCGTGCTCGATGGCGAGGAAATCCATCAGCTTCAGCGTTGCCTCGGTCATCGAAAGATCGATCTCTTCGCCCGGCGCACCGGGGTCCTTTGCGCGTTTCCACAGCGCGGCGAGCACACCCAACGCGCCGAACACGCCTCCGACCGCGTCGCCGATCGGATAGCCGCAGTGCATCGGTTCGCCGGCGGGCTCGCCGGTGATGTAGGCGAGTCCGCCCATCGCCTCGAACACGCGCGCGAAGCCCGGACGGTCGCGGTAGGGCCCGGTCTGGCCGAAACCGGTGGCGCGCAGGATCACCAGCCGCGGTTGCAGCGACCAGAGGATCTCCTTCGACAGCCCCCATTTGTCGAGGGTGCCGGGACGGAAATTCTCGATCAGCACGTCGAACCCGGGCAGCAGGCGCTTGAGCAGCGCGACGCCTTCGGGTTTCCTCAGATCGAGCGTGACGAATTTCTTGCCGCGGTTGGTGACCTTCCACCACAACGGTTTGCCGTCCTTGAACGGCGGGAAACCACGGGCGCCATCCCCGGCGCCGGGCATCTCGACTTTCAGCACTTCGGCGCCATAGTCGGCGAGCAGCGCCGCGGCCGAGGGCGCGGCCACGATGGTGGCGATGTCGAGGACCCTCAGCCCGGTCAGCGGTCCGCTCATTTCAGTCGGCTCCTTTCAGCAGCAGTCTGGCGATGTTCAGCTGGTGGATCTGGCTGGTGCCTTCATAGATGCGGAAGGCGCGAACGTCGCGGTAGAAGCGCTCGATGCCGGTGCCCTTGACATAGCCCTGTCCGGCAAAGATCTGCACTACCCGATCGGCGACGCGGCCGCACATCTCGGTGGCGTAGTACTTGCACATCGAGACCTCCAGGGTGACGTCCTCGCCGCGGTCGCGCTTTCTTGCCGTCTCGAGGATCAGCGCGCGCGCGGCTTCGATCTCGACCTTGCAGTCGGCGAGCATGGCCTGCACCAGCTGGAAATCGCCGATCGGCTTGCCGAACTGCCTGCGCTCGCGCGCGTAACGCAGCGCCTCATCGAGCAGCCGGATCGCCGGCCCGGTGCACAGCGCCGCCAGATTGATGCGCTGCTTGTTGAGCGCTTTCATCACCGTCTTGAAGCCGCGCCCGGGCGTGCTCCCGACGACGCTCGAGGCGGGCACGCGGCAGTTCTCCAGGTAGACCTCGCCGATCGGGGCGCCCTCCTGCCCCATTTTCGGCGTCGGCGCGCTGGTCGTCAGCCCCGGCGTGCCGCGCTCGACGAGAAACGCGCTGACCCCGCTGGCGCCGCGGTTCGACGCGTCGGTGCGTGCGAACACCGTGAACAGGCCGGCAATCGGCGCGAGCGTGATGTAGCGCTTGGCGCCGTTCAGCAGGTAGTGCCCGTCGCCCGCGTCCTCGGCCCGTGTCTGCAGCGCGGTTGCGTCCGAACCGGCCTCGACCTCGGTGAGCGCGAGGCATCCGAGCAAATCCCCGGCGGCGAGGCGCGGGAGGTAGCGTTTTTTCTGCTCTTCGGTGCCGTCCTGAACGATCGCTTCCGAGCCGATCCCGCAGTTGGTGTTGAAGTGCGCACGGTAGGCGACCGAGGCCTGCGAGATCTCCATGAACGCGAGCGCGAGTTCCTCCGTGGTGAGCCCGGCGCCGCCGAACTCCTCCGGAATGCTCCAGCCGAAAAATCCGAGCCGGCGCGCCTGCGCCACGATTTCCTCGGGTACGCGGTCCTCCGCCTCGACGCGGTCCTCGTTCGGGATCGCCACTTCGCGCACGAAGCCGCGCACGGTCGCGAGCAGCGCATCGAGCCTGGCGGGATCCCGGATCATGCGTCTATTGTAGTGAAACGCCCCACGCGCACGGTGGGGACCCGTAATTTGAATCCGACGCCGAGCGCCTTCAACTTCGCGATTTCGCCTTGCGCGTATCCCCACTCTGCGAGCGCTTCGCGCCCGCCTTCGCCGCGCTCCGGCGGTTTGCGCGCTACGCCACCCGGCGTGCGCGAGAAACGCGGCGCCGGCGCCGGCTGCGGCACGCCGGCGACCTCGACGAATGCGCCGCGCGCGACGTTGTGAGGGTGCGCGCGCGCCTCGCTGAACGTCAGCACCGGTGCGAAGCAGGCGTCCGAGCCTTCGAAGGCCGCGCACCATTCGTCGCGCGTCTTCGATCTGAAGACGGCGGAGAATCGCGCGCGCAGCTCCGGCCAGCGCGCGCGGTCGTGCTGTCTGGGGAGCTGGGCGTCCTTCGCAAGGTCCAGACGCTCGAGCAGATCCGCGTAGAATTTCGTCTCGATCGAGCCGATGGCGACGTAACTGCCGTCCTTGGTTTCGTAGGTGTCGTACCACGGCGCGCCGGAATCGAGCACGTTGGCGCCGCGCTGCTCGCTCCAGCTCCTGTTCGCGAGGAAACCGGAAAACATCGCGGCGAGCAGCGACGCGCCCTCGACCATCGCGGCATCGACGATCTGCCCCTGGCCGGTGCGCTGCGCGTTGAGCAGCGCGCTGGCGATGCCGAACGCGAGCAGCATGCCGCCGCCGCCGAAATCGCCCACCAGATTCAGCGGCGGAACCGGCGCCTCGCCGGCACGGCCGATCGCGTGCAGTGCGCCGCCAAGCGCGATGTAGTTGATGTCGTGCCCGGCGCGCGCCGCGAGCGGGCCGTCCTGGCCCCAGCCCGTCATGCGCCCGTACACCAGTCTCGGATTGCGCGCGAGCACGATCTCTGGCGCGAGACCCAGCCGTTCCATCACGCCGGGCCGGAACCCCTCGATCAGCGCGTCGGCTTTTTCCACCAGGGTGAGCGCGGCTTCGACCCCGGAGGGCGATTTCATGTCGAGCGTCACGGAGCGCTTGCCGCGCATCATCACGTCCATCCAGCGCTCGCGTTTCAAGCCGAGGTCCGAATCACCCGGGCGGTCGACGAGGAGTACATCGGCGCCCATGTCCGCGAGCATCATCCCGCAGAACGGCCCCGGTCCGATCGCCTCGAACTCCAGAACACGAATGCCGGTGAGCGGACCCATGGCCTCTGGCTTAATCCAGCTTGACGCCCACGTCGCGGATGACCTCGCCCCAGCGATCGTAGATCGCGCGCACGAATTTCGCATACTCCGCCTGAGGCATGCCGCCGGGCTCGTAGCCGCCTTCGACCAGAGCCTTCTTCACTTCGGGCGTAGAAACCGCCTTGATCAGCTCGCGCGTCACCCCTTGAATCAGCGCGGGCTGCATGCCCGCGGGGCCGAAAAAGCCGAGGAATCCGTCGATGCCGATGTCTACACCCTGTTCGCGCATCGTGCTCAACCCGGGCAGTGCCGCGATGCGCTGCGCGGTCGCCGCGGCGAGCATTTTGACCTTTCCGGTTTTCGCGTTCGTCATCGCAGCGGTGACGCCGTCGAAGAACAACTGCACCTGCCCACCGAGCAGGTCCTTCATCGCATCGCCGCTGCCCTTGTAGGGAACATGCACGATATCGATGCCGGCGAGGCGCTTGAGCCATTCGCCATTCAGGTGCGCTGTCGTGCCGGTGCCGAATGAGGCGTAGTTGAGCTTGCCGGGGTTCGCCTTTGCATACGCGATCAGCTCTTGGATGTTGTTCGCGGAAACCGATACGTGCGCGGTGAGCACGGTGCCGCCGATGGCGCCCGCGGTGAGGGGCGTGAACTCCTTGAACAGATCGAAGGGCGGCGTTTTGTAGAGGTGCTGCAGCTGCGTGATGATCGCGATGGTGTAGAGCAGCGTGTGGCCGTCGGGCGGCGCCTTCGCAACCTCGCGCGAACCGATGACGGTCGAAGCGCCCGGTTTGTTGTCCACGATCACCGGCACGCCCAGCGACTCGGCCAGTTTCTGCCCGATCAGGCGCGCCTGGATGTCGGTTGCGCCGCCCGGCGCGAACGGGACCACGATGCGTACAGTCTTGCCGGGGATCGGGAAGGGTTGTGCTTGCGCGGCGAGCGCGCCGATGCCGGCAAGCAGCAGCGCCAACAATCGAAAGCCGATACTCACGCTAGAGCACCCGCCCGCGGCGGTGCTCGTCAACGCGGATGTCTTCCGCCACGTCAGTGCATTCCCAGGGCAGCCTCGATGTTGCGGACCATCGCGACCAGGCGCGGCCCGATCTCCTCCTCGAGCTGGCCTTTCTTCAGCATGAAAGCCGGCACGCTGCAGTTGAAGGCGACGATCTCGCCGTCCACGGTGAGTCGCATCGGCACACCGACCGCGTGGATTTCGCGGCGCAGGTCTCCGGTCGCGACGCAAAAACCCCGTTCGCGGATGCTCTCGAGCGCCTGGTCCATCTGCGCCTTGTACTTGCGCTGCATGTCCGGTTGCTTGACCTTCATCTGGTTGAGCAGCGCCTCGCGCTCGGACGGCGTGCACGCGGCGAGGTAGGCGCGCCCGATCGCGCCCTGCGCGATCGGCAGAGACGTGCCGATGTCGGGCAGGGTGGTGATGCCGTTGCCGCTGCGGGAGGACTCGACGTAGACCATGTTCAGGCGGTCGCGCACGCCCATCGAGACCGAGCCGTTGCAATAGTCGGCAAGCTCCTTCATCAGCGGCCGCGCGACCTGGCGCACGTTCATGGAGGCGAGCAGCGGGTAGCCGATCGACAGCACCGCCGAGCCGAGCTGGTACTTGCCCAGGCGCATGTTGTGCCGCAGGTAGCCGAGCTTGGTGAGGGTGTAGGTGAGGCGCGAGACGGTCGGCTTGGGCAGTCCGGTGCGCACCGAGATTTCCTTGTTGCCGAGCAGCGGCTCGAGCGGCGTGAAGCAGCGCAGCACTTCGAGGCCGCGCGCCAGGGTCGTGGCAAATTGCCGGTCGCCTTCGTGCTCGTAGCTGAAGGCGGCGGGTGGGGAAAGCGGTACCGCGGGTTCTGGGGCGCCCATGGAAGGCCTCTCTGTGTGTTTTTCTATTTGGGGTGAAGCGGATTGTTTCGCGTTTCGATATTCTGTCGGGACGCGCTTGCGTGTCAACTTAGTTGTACAAGATTTCACATGGTGAAATGATGGCGGGCCTTTTCGACCTGAGCGGCAAGGTGGCGCTGGTCACGGGCTCCACGCGCGGCATCGGCAAATCGATTGCCGAGGAGCTGGCGCGCGCCGGCGCTAAAGTCTGTATTTCCAGCAGAAAAGCCGAAGCCTGCGAGGAAGTGCTGTCGGAGCTCGAGAAAGAAGGCTTCGAGGCCCTCGCCAAGCCGTGCAACGTCTCGCGCAAAGACGAGCTGCAGGCGCTGGTCGACGCCACGCTGGCAAAATGGGGCCGGCTCGACATCGTGGTGGCGAACGCGGCCTCGAATCCGTACTACGGCCCCCTCACCGGCCTGCCGGACGAGGCCTTCGACAAGATCTTCGCCAACAACGTGAAGAGCTCGCTCTGGCTTGCCGGCATGACGCTGCCCGGAATGGCGCAGCGCAAAAACGGCAGCTTCATCGTCATCGGCTCGATCGGCGGCATCCTTGCCAACACGGTGATCGGCGCCTACGGCATGTCGAAGGCCGCCGACCACCACCTGGTGCGCAATCTCGCCGCCGAGTGGGGGCCGAAAAACGTGCGCGTCAACGCCATCGCGCCGGGGCTGGTGAAAACCGAGTTCGCCCGCGCGCTTTGGGAGGACGAGAAGCGCCGCGCCGAGCGCGAGCAGGCGACGCCGCTGCGGCGCCTGGGCGAGCCCCGGGACATCGGGGGCATCGCGGTCTTTCTTGCCTCCGAGGCCGCGGCTTTCATCACCGGCCAGGTGATCGTCGCCGACGGAGGCGTCACCATCCTGTAACTGCGATCCGTTTGAAACGGATAACTGGTTTAGACTTTTTCATCTCCCTATCAGGCCCCCTCCCATGGACCTCAACTACTCAGCCGAAGAGCTTGCCTTCCGCGACGAAACGCGGTCGTGGCTGGAAAAGAA
>JBGOTT010000248.1:0-6395 GCA_041476585.1 Gammaproteobacteria bacterium
CGCGTTGCCGCCGTAGCCGGATCCGAACGACCAGATCTCGCGCGTTTCAGGGAAGTGAACGATCCACTTGTCGTCCCTGTTGCACGGCCAGCTCACGTCTTTCCGTCCCGGCGCAAGCGGTGCCCCGACCGAATGCACGCACGGCACGTAGTCGCCGTCCGCGCCCAGCTGCTCGATCACGGCGCGGCCCATGCGCGTCATGATGCGCATGCTCGCCACCACATAGGCGGAATCGCTGATTTCGACGCCGATCTGTGCGATCGGCGAACCGATCGGACCCATCGAAAACGGCACGACATACATCGTCCGTCCGCGCATGCACCCGTCGAACAGGCGCTCGAGGGTCCTCCGCATCTGCGCGGGCTCGATCCAGTTGTTGGTCGGACCGGCGTCTTCCTGTTTCGCGCTGCAGATGAAGGTTCGGTCCTCCATGCGCGCGACATCGCCCGGGTCTGACCGCGCGAGAAAGCTGTTCGGCCGCAAATTCGGGTTCAGCTTGAGGAAGGCGCCGCTCGTCACGAGTTCCGCGCACAAACGGTCGTACTCGGCCTGGGTGCCATCGCACCAGACGATGCGATCGGGTTTTGCAAGGCGTGCGATATCCGAAACCCAGCGGCGCAGCCGCGCGTGGCGGACGTAGCCGGGAGCACTGGAAGGATCGTCGCTGGGGTCGCTCATGAAAACAAAACGGCCCTCAAGGGCCGGACATGAATTTGGCGGAATTTTACCACTTCATCCCGTCGGGGCGCGCCGGGCGAGGCGCAGCGCCATCCGATAAATCGGTCCGGTGGTCGTGACCAGCACGATAACACGCAAAAACGCCCGCGATGTATCGCGGTGCACCATGCAGGAAGCGTCGCTCAAATCGCGCGCCAAGGGCGCAACCGAGCAGCGCCTGGCCGAGATTGGACATCGCCGACGGCATGGACGAAAACTGCAAATCATTCGCGGTCAGCGCGATGACGACCGCCAGCGGACCAAGCATGAAAGCATTGGGCAGACGGACCATCAGGAAGAAGCCACCCGCCGCCGCCGCGATCGCCAGCAGCGTGCCAAGTCCGCGCCAATCGAGCGCCGCTGCCAGCGGCACATAGACATCCGCGCCGTGAACGCCGGAATACGCAAGCGCGTACGGAACGACGATCACCACCACGAGAATGCGCATCGACTGAGCGATCGCGACACGGTCGGTGCGCGCGCCAAAACGCTCGCCCAGCACTGCCATCTCCGTCGCACCGCCGGGCACGCTGGCAAAGAAAGCCGTCGTCCGGTCGGTGCCCGTGGCGCTTGCGACAAACCAGCCGCACAGGCCCCCAAGCGCAATTGCGAGCAGCGCCGCGAGCAGCAGCAGATACCAATTGGATGCAACCTCGTGTGCAACCGCAGGTGTGAAGTAAAGGCCGAGCGCGGTGCCGATGATCACCTGTCCGAGCTCGCGCCCGCCGGTCGGCGCGCGCAACTCGAGACCGCTGAAATTGCACGTTGCCATCGCCACCAGCGGGCCGATCATCCAGGGCAGCGGCGTCTTCAGCCATGCAAACAACGCACCCGCCGCGGCGCACAGTACAAGGCTGAGAAGCGGGTTGAGAAAGGAGTCGCGCGCGGCGCGCATTGCGAGTGGCGTTAGCGCACCAGATTGCGCCTCACCATCGCATGTACGCCTTTGTTGCCATCCACCGTCTGCGTGACATGCAGATCGCAGGCGAGACTACAGAACACGTCCGCCTCGGACGGCTTCCAGCCTGCCATTTGCACCAGCCAGGCGATCATGTCGCGCAGCGCTTGCTTCGCAGCGTTGTCGATATCGGGGTCGAGGCCGCGGCGCGGTCGCGAGAATGCCGAAGAAAGGCTGCAGCGGCACGGTCGGACCCCATGGAAGCTTGATGGTCATCGCATTGCGGTCGAGCGGCAGCGTGCGGCGCTCGAAATTCGGGAAATCCTCCGGCAGCGTTCCGCGCAACGGTCGGATGATGTTCCATCCCCAGTCCACCGTCAGCTCGATCGCCTGGATGCGCACCTCCAGCACGTCGCCCGGCTCGCGCCGCGCACCGCGATGAGACCGGTCAGGATGTGCGGTCCGAGAACCGGTTTCATCCTGGTGACGATCTCGAGGTGGTCGGGGCGAAACAGCGATACGTCCATCGCATCGCGCCAGCCGAAGACCGTATCGACCACCACCGTGTCGCCCGAGTCGACCTGCAGGCGTGCCGGAATCTTGGCATCGAAATAACCCCAGTGGATGGTCTCCGGGCTGGGGTTGAGGACGTGACGTACCGGCATGGGGAAGCTCCTATCACGTACTTTGGAATTCGGCTGGTGGTCTGAAACATCGACTTATTTCCCGATACAAAACCGCGAAAAGATCTCGCCCAGAAGATCGTCGGAGGTGAACTCGCCGGTGATCTGGTTGAGCGCTTCCTGCGCGAGGCGCAATTCCTCCGCGAACAGTTCCCAGCGCGGCAGGGTGTCGCCCGCGACCGACAGGTTCTGCTGAGCGGATGCTAGCGCGCGAAGATGCCGCGCGCGCGCAAGATACAGCGTCTCCCCGCTGCGCTCCCAGCCGGCGGCGGCGAGCAACGCGCCGCGCAGCAACTCCAGACCCTCCCCGGTCTTCGCCGAAAGATGGACCGCGGGCGGCGCCTGGTCGGTCAGCTTTGCCGGCATGCCCGCAAGATCGATCTTGTTGAATACATCGATGCGCACGGCGCCGGCGGGAAGTGCGCCCGCGAAGCGCTTCAGGATCGCGTGATCCTCTGCGCGCATCCCGCAAGAGGCATCGAACACCGCGAGCACCACGTCGGCGCGCGCGAGTTCCTGCCACGCGCGTTCGACGCCGATCCGCTCGACCTCATCGCGCGCCTCGCGCAGCCCCGCCGTGTCCACCACGTGCAGCGGCACGCCGTCGATCCGGATGTCCTCGCGCAACGCATCGCGCGTGGTGCCTGCGATCGGCGTGACGATGGCGCGCTCCTCGCCGGCGAGGCGGTTCAGCAGGCTCGACTTGCCGACGTTCGGGCGGCCGGCAATCACCACCCGGATGCCCTCGCGAAGCAGGCTGCCCTGTCGGCTCCTTGCCAGAACCTCCTCGAGCGCCGCGCGCACCTGCCCGAGCCTGCCCAACGCGTCATCGCGATGCATTGCGTCGACCTCTTCTTCGGGGAAGTCGAGCATTGCCTCGGTGAGCGAGCGCAGTTCGGTCAGCCGTGCAACCAGTGCGTGCACTGCGGCGGAGAATTCACCGGAGAGCGAGCGCAACGCGCAGCGCGCAGCATCGCTCGTGGCCGCTTCGATCAGGTCGGCCACGCTTTCGGCCTGCGCCAGGTCGAGCTTGCCGTTCAGAAAGGCGCGCCGCGTGAACTCGCCCGGTTCCGCCAGGCGCGCGCCGGCATCGAGGCAGGCTTCGAGCAGCAGTTGCATCACGACCATGCCGCCGTGCCCGTGAAGCTCGAGCATCGGTTCGCCGGTGTAGGAGTGCGGAGCGGGAAAAAACAGCGCCAGCCCGCGATCGATCGATTCCCCGCGCGCGTCGCGAAACTCAGAGAGCGTCGCGCGCCGAGCGGCAGGAACAGCGCCGGTCAGCGCGCGCGAAATCTCCGCCGCAAGTGCTCCCGCGACCCGCACCACGCCGATGCCGCCGCGGCCCGGAGGGGTGGCAATGGCCGCAATCGTGTCGGGGTGCACTGCCGGCGGGGTGAAGGCGTTCGGGAAATCTTCAGCGCTTGGCGTGGGCAGGTTTGTCGCGATCGAACATGCGCTGTATCTGCCACTGCTGGAGGATGGAGAGAATGTTGTTCACCAGCCAGTAAAGCACCAGACCGGCCGGAAAGAAGAAGAAGAACACGCTGAAGATGTAAGGCATGAACATCATGACCTTGGCCTGCACCGGATCGGGCGGCACCGGGTTCAGGCGCGTCTGAAAAATCATCGTGATCGTCATCAGGATCGGCAGCACGTAATACGGGTCGAGCGCCGACAGGTCCTTGATCCACAGAATGAACGGCGCATGGCGCAGTTCGATCGCCGCGAGCAGCGTCCAGTACAGCGCAATGAACACCGGGATCTGCACCAGGATCGGGAAGCAGCCGCCGAGCGGATTGATCTTTTCCGTCTTGTAGAGTTCCATCATCGCCTGGTTCTGGCGCGCGCGGTCGTTGGCGTACATCTCGCGTATCTTGGTCAGGCGCGGCGTGACGAGTTTCATTTTTGCCATCGACTTGTAGCTCGCCGCCGACAGCGGGAAGAAAATCAGCTTGATCGTCACGGTGAGCAGGATGATCGCCACACCCCAATTGCCGGTCAGCCCGTGAAATTTCTCCAGCACCCAGAACAGCGGCCAGGCGATGATCGTCAACCAGCCGAAGTCGACCACCAGATCCAGTCCCGGCGCCGCGGCCTTGAGCCTCTCAAACTCCTGCGGTCCTGCGTAGAGCGGAGCGCTGATCTTGGCGCTCGCTCCAGGAGCGATCGGCGCGATCGGCAATAGGGCGCGGGCGGCGTACACGCCGTCCGGACGCTTCTCCAAGACATATTCGCGCACGGTGCCCTCCGGCGGCAGCCACGCGGAGACGAAGTAATGCTGGACAAAGGCGAGCCAGCCATTGTCCGCGCGCTTGACCACATCCACTTTGCCCTTGTCCACATCTGCGGGTGGAGCCTTTTCAAACTTGCGTTCGTTGCTGTACGCGGCAAAGCCCGTGTAGCTCTGCGTGCCGAAGGTCGACGCCACCGAATTGCCGCCAGCGTCGGGCTTGCCGTCGTGGGTCAGCTGGAAATAGGCGTATGGCGCGACCGGCGCCGTGCCCTGGTTGCGGATCTCGAGCGCCACATCGACCACGTAGCTGTTGCGCCGGAACGTATAGATCTTGTCGACCGCCACGCCATCGCGGCCCTGCGCCGTAAGGCGAACTTCAACCGCGTCCTTTCCTGGCTCCAGCGAGTAGCTGCCTAGCTGCGCGCGCCAAAGAGTGCGGTGATTGGGGACGCCCTCGCCCGTCAATCCGCTTTGCGCCTCGTAATTGTGGTCCGGCCCTAACAGAACCAGGTTCTTGTTCGGGTCCTTGGAATCCTTGTGCTTGAGCAACTCCACACGCTTCAGCGTGCCGCCCAAGGTATCGATGTCGGCGAGCATGACATCGGTCCGCACCTGCAGCGTCTCTCCCTTGACAGGCGCGCTGTCGGTGGAAGGCACGGCGCCAAGCTTCTCTGGCGGCGCGGCGGGCGCGCCTTCCGAACGCTTGGCAGGCGCAGGGACGCCCTGTTGCGGCATCGTTGCCACTGCAGCGGGCTTGGGACGGTGCTCCTTCTCCCAGGCCTGCCACAGCAGGAACACCGAGAAGCAGAAAATGAACAGCAGGATCAGGCGTTGGGTATCCATTCTCATTGCGTCGAATTCGGGTGCTGGAAGATTTCAGCGTTGATGTTGCGCGGGTTCAGGCACCGGGTCGTATCCGCCGGGGTGCCACGGGTGGCAGCAAGCGATGCGCCGCGCAGCAAGCCAGCCGCCGCGCAATGAACCATGCAGGCCTATGGCCTGCTCCGCGTACTCGGAGCAGCTAGGATAAAAACGGCAGTTGTGGCCGAGCATGGGGCTGACAGCGTAACGATATGCGCGAATCAAAAGACGCAAAGGCTCTCTCATGCGCTCAGCCCGGCAAATGCGGTGCGCAGCCGGGCAACCAGATTGCGTTCGACCCGGATGTTCTGCGGCGGGCGCACCAGAATGTCGATCGCGCCAAGACCGGTCTGCTGCAGACGGAACGCCTCGCGGATGCAGCGCTTCACGCGATTGCGCACGTTTGCCCGCCGAGAGACTTTTAGCGACATGAGAATGCCGAGCCTGGCCGAGCCTGCGGTCGCTGGCGCGACGATGAACGTGAATCCGGACAAGGATTTTCGTACGCCGCTGTGCAGCAGCCGCTCGTATTCTGCCTGGGTAGGGATCCGACGATCCGGGCCAAAACCAAGGATTGCTCGCGTCGGCGTTGCGCCGGCCACGCGCGCGGTAACGCCGGTCAGGCCGCCAGGCGCCGACGCCCCTTCGCGCGGCGGGCGGCGATCACCTTGCGACCTCCACGCGTGCTCATGCGCACAAGAAATCCGTGCCGACGTGAACGCCGGGTCTTGGAAGGCTGATAGGTTCGCTTCATGGGGATCCCGTCTGGCAAAAACCGACTATTACAGCGTTTTAGCTCAGCCCTTGTCAAATTTCCGTGATTTTGTGGTCTTGCCTGTGGATAACTCGAACCGAACGCGGTAAAATAAATTTGTTCGACCAAGCCCACGCGCCAACCCGGGCGCGCCATCCCCCATCAGAGCGGCAGCGCGAAGACAAAAAGCCCGATTTCAAGATGCAACACCTATGGGACGCGTGCCTGCGCCGCCTCGAACAGGAACTC
>JBGOTT010000249.1:0-6384 GCA_041476585.1 Gammaproteobacteria bacterium
ACTTTCTCGAACAGCGCCGCAACGCGCTCGCGGATCTCGCTCTCACCGGCCGAATCGAAGTTGCGGATCGGCTCGGCGACGATGTCCTCCGCGCGCATGCGGGGATTGAGCGATGAATACGGGTCCTGGAACACCGCCTGCAATTCGCGCCGGTAGGGGCGCATGTCGCCGGCACTCAGCGCATCGATGCGACGGCCGCGCCATTCGATCGTCCCGGAAGTCGCGTCGACCAATCTGAGGATCGTCTTGCCCGTGGTCGACTTGCCGCAGCCGCTTTCGCCCACCAGGCCGAGCGTTTCGCCCTCGGCGATCTGGAAGCTCACGTTGTCGACGGCATGCACCTGGCCACTTACCCGGGAGAACACGCCTTTCCTTACCGGGAAGTGCTTGGTGAGGTTCTTCACTTCGAGCAGGATGCCTTCGGGACGGAGAGTCAAGCGCCCTCCCCGATCCCTGCCACAATCCGGTCCGACTCCCAGCAGGCGACCGAATGACCCGCGCCCTTGTGCTCGAGCAGCGGATATTCGCGACGGCAGCGATCGGTGGCGTGCGGGCAGCGCGGCGCGAAAATGCAACCCGCGATCTCCTCGCGCAACGACGGCACCATCCCCGGGATCTCGGCAAGCCGCCTGCGCCCGGCGCTTTCGGCTTCGCCCAGCCGGGGAATCGACTTGAGCAAACCGCGCGTGTACGGGTGGCGCGGATTGGCGAACAGCGCGTCGACCGGAGCCTCCTCGACCTTGCGGCCCGCATACATCACCACCACCCGCTGCGCCATTTCAGCGACCACGCCCAGGTCATGCGTGATCAATACGATGGCAGCGCCGGTCTTATCCCTCAGCGCGCGCATCAGGTCGAGGATCTGCGCCTGGATCGTCACGTCCAGCGCAGTGGTGGGCTCATCTGCAATCAGCAGCCGCGGGTTGCAGGCCAGCGCCATCGCGATCATTACGCGCTGGCGCATGCCGCCCGAGAGTTGATGGGGATATTCGCCCACGCGCCGCTCGGGCTCGGAAATATCGACCAGCCGCAGCATCTCGATCGCGCGCGCCAGCGCGTCGCTGCGCGACATGCCGCGATGCAGCGTCAGCGCTTCCGCAATCTGCCGGCCGATCGTGAGCACCGGATTGAGCGAAGTCATCGGCTCCTGGAAGATCATCGCAATCTCGTTGCCGCGCACCTTGCGCATTTCGTGTTCCGGCAACCCGAGCAAATCCCGCCCCTCGAACATCAACCGTCCGGCGACGACCCGGCCCGGCGGGGACGCGATCAGACGCAGGATCGACAGCGAAGTCACGCTCTTGCCGCAGCCCGACTCGCCGACCACCGCCAGCGTCTCCCCCGGGTACACCGAGAACGAAACGCCATCGACCGCGCGCACCACGCCATCGCGCGTGAAGAAGTACGTCTTCAGGCCATCGACCTCGAGCAGCGGGGCGGCTGGAGCGTTCATCCGAGTCACATGCGCCGGGCGAGGCGCGGATCGAGCGCGTCGCGCATGCCGTCGCCGAGCAGGTTCACCGCCAGCACGGTGAGCGAAAGGCAGATGCCCGGAAACAGGATCAGGTAGCCGGCGATCTGGAACAGGCTCCTCGCCTCGGCCATGATGTTGCCCCAGCTCGGAATGTTGGGGGGCGTGCCGGCGCCGATGAACGACAGGATCGCTTCGGTGATCATCGCCGACCCGCAGACGTAGGTGGCCTGCACCAGCAGCGGCGCAACCGTGTTCGGCAGGATGTGGCGCAGCAGGATGCGCGGCAGGCTGGTGCCGGCGGCGATCGCCGCAGTGACATAGGGCTCCTCGCGCAACGTGAGCACCAGACTGCGCACCAGCCGCACCACGCGAGGCATTTCGGCAAGCGTGATCGCAACGATGACGTTTTCGATGCTCGCCCGGGTGAGCGCCATCAGCGCGATGGCCAGCAGCACAGGCGGGATCGACATCAATCCGTCCATGATGCGCATCACGATTGCATCGAGCCAGCGGATGAAACCCGTCACCAGCCCGATCGAGAGCCCCACCAGCGTGCTGAACAGTGCGACTGCGATACCGACGGTGAGCGACACGCGCGCGCCGTAGATCACGCGGCTGTAGACGTCGCGCCCCATCATGTCGGAGCCGAACCAGAAATCGGCCGACGGCTGCTTCAGGCGCCTGACCGGCGCCACCGCCTGCGGGTCGACGGTGCCGAGCCACGGCGCGAACGCCGCGATCAGAATCATCGCGAGCAGCACGACACCGCCCACGATCGCGGTCGGATGGCGCCGGAACGCGTCCCTGAACCGCCACCAGGTCGGCGATACGGATTTCTGCGCGCCATCGATCGCGATTGCGGTCATGTCAGTAACGGATGCGCGGATCGAGGAACATGTAGCTCAGGTCGACCGCCAGGTTGATCAGCACGTAGGCACCGGAAAAGATCAGCACCACGCCCTGGATGATCGGATAGTCGCGCCGCAGGATCGCGTCGACCGACAGCCGCCCGATGCCCGGTATCGCGAACACCGTTTCCGTCACGATCGCACCGCCGATCAACAACGCGATGCCGATGCCGATCACGGTGACGATCGGCACCGCGGCATTCTTCAACGCATGCCCGACCAGCACCGCGCCGGGCGCGAGCCCTTTCGCCTGCGCGGTGCGCACGTAGTCCTGTGCCAGCACGTCGAGCATGCTGGCGCGCGTGATGCGCGCGATCAGCGCGATATAGACAGTGCCCAGCGCGACGCTGGGCAGGATCAGGTGACGCGCCCACTCCCACAAACCCTCCCGGATCGGGCGGTACCCCTGCACCGGGAGCCAGTCGAGCCCGATCGAAAACACCAGGATCAGGATATAGGCCAGCACGAATACCGGCACCGAGAATCCGCCCACCGAAAACGCCATCACCAGACGGTCGATCCAGGTGCCGGCGCGCGCCGCGGCAATTACGCCGAGCGGCACGGCGACCACTACCGCAACCAGCAGGGTGCACAGCGTAAGCGACAACGTCGGCTCGATGCGCTGACCGATCAGGTGCGCAACCGGCAGATTGGTGAAGATGGAGACGCCGAGGTCGCCGTGCAGCAAACCCCAGACCCAGCCGCCGAAACGCACCAGGAACGGCTCATCCAGCCCCAGTTTCTCCCGGATGCGCCGGATGTCGTCGCCGGTGGCGGCGTCGCCCGCAAGGATCGCGGCCGGATCGCCCGGCGTGAGATAAAGCAGCAGGAACACGACGAACGCGACCACCGCCATGACGACGACGGTCGCAAACAGCCGCCGGACTACATACGCGAACACCGATACGAGCGCCGCCGGACGAGGGCTATTTCTTCTCCACGTTCCACAGCAGGTTGATCGGCGCGATGATCAGGCCGGTGATGTTGGAGCGATAGGCAGTCGGAAGAATGAACTGTCCGGTCGGAATGAACGGCACGAATTCGAACGCGCGCTGCTGCACCGCGGTCGCCGCCTTCTTCGAGGCCGCGGCGTCGGTGGCGTTGAACCAGGTTTCGCGAAGCTCTTCGAGTTTGCTGTCGGTCGGCCAGCCGAACCACGCCTTCTCGCCGGTGCCGCGGATCGGAAAATTCACCGCCGGGTTGACCATGTCCGGACCCACCAGCCAGGTGTGAAAAATCGACCAGCCGCCTTTGTCGACCGGCTCCTTGACCGCGCGTCGCGTGATCAGCGTGCCCCAGTCGCCCGCCTGGATCTCCGCGTTCAACCCGATCTTCTTCAGTATGTCCAGCGTGAGCAGCGATTGCGAATGCACGATGGGCTGATCGGTCGCGTCAATGATGACGATCTTCTCGCCCTTGTAGCCCGACTCCTTGACCAGCTGCTTCGCCTTGTCCAGGTTGCGCGCGCCTTTGAGCGGATCCGCTGCCGTCTCGGAGGCGAGCGGCGTGCCGCAGGTGAAATACGAGTAGCACGGATGCCCGTTCTTGGGGTCGCCCGCGATGCCGATCACGTAGTCCTGCTGGTTGACCATGTAGAGCAGCGCCTGGCGCATCTTTTCATTGTTGAACGGCGGATAGAGGAAATTGAAGCGGATCATCCCCATCGAGCCGAGCGGGTCGATGTTCTTGACCGTGATGTCCTTGTTCTTCGACAGCAGCGGGATCAGGTCGGGCGGCAACTGCTCCCATATGTCAGCTTCGCCCGCGTTGAGCGCAGCGGCGGCGGTGGCCGAATCAGGTATGTAGATCCACTCGACGCGGTCCACCTTCACCACCTTGCCGCCGGAGGCCCACGACGGTGCTTCCTTGCGCGGCACGTAGTCGGTGTTCTTGACGTATACCACCTTGTTGCCGGGCACCCATTCTGCCTTCACGAACTTGAACGGGCCGGAACCGGTCGCATCCTCGATGTTCTTGAACGCATCGGTCTTGGCGATGCGCTCGGGCATGATGAACGGCACGTTCGATGAGGGCTTGGCGAGCGCCTCGAGCGCGAGCGGAAACGGCTTTTTCAGCTTGAGCCTGAAGGTCTTGTCGTTGACAGCGGTCCAAGACTCGGTCGCCTCGGCAAGCTTCTGCCCGAGCGCGTCGCGCTTTGCCCAACGCTCGATCGAGGCGATGCAGTCGGCCGAGCGCAGCGGCTGGCCGTCGTGGAACTTCAGGCCGTCGCGCAAGGTGAACGTGTAGGTGAGCTGGTCCTTGCTGATTTCATGCTTGCCGACCATCTGCTCTTTGACCTGGAATTTTTCATCCATCGCGAACAGCGTGTCGTACACCATGTAGCCGTGGTTGCGCGTGATGTAGGCGGTGGTCGCGATCGGATCGAGGATGCGCAGGTCGGCCTGCGGGATGAATTTCAGCACCTTCTGCTGCGCAACCGCGTCCAACGCGGGCAACGCGGCAACGAGCACTGCGGCTGCGACCCCTGCGGCACTGCGAAATAGATGGTTCATGCCCTGCCCTCCAGGAAGGTAAACGCCGTTTGCATTGTATGCCAGGCCGCCGGGCCCGGTGATCCAGCTTCTAGCCGATGTCGCCCAGATCCGCGGCGGCAAACGCTTCCGGCTTGCCGGCCTTCGCCGCGCGAATTGCCGCCCACAAGCGCTGCGGCGTCGCGGGCATGTCGAAGCGGGTCACGCCAGCGGGTCTCAGCGCATCCAGCACCGCGTTCATCAGGCAGGGCATCGAACCGGTGACGCCCGCCTCGCCGACGCCTTTCGCGCCGAGCGGATTGGTTTTCGTCGGCACCGGATGCTCGAGCACCTGCAGGCCGTCGACCAGGATCGCACGCGGCATCGGGTAGTCCATGAAACTGCCGCTCACCAGCTGCCCCGTTTCGCGGTCGTAAACTGCCTGCTCGCCGAAAACGTGTCCGGCTCCCTGGGTGATGCCGCCCTGCATCTGGCCTTCGACGATCTGGTGGTTGATGACGTTGCCCGCATCGTCACACGCCGTGTAACGCACGATCTGCGCCTCGCCGGTCTCCGGATCGATCTCGACTTCGCTGATATGGCAGCCGTTGGGAAAGGTCGCGCCGACCTTCATGTCGGCCTTGTCCACGTCGAGCGGGTTGGCAGCGTTGCCGGCATGCATTTTCACCAGCGTGGTGAGTGCGACCTCGCGGTCGGTGCCCTTGACCCGGTAGCGCCCATCGGTGAACTCGATGTCGGCTTCCGCCGTCTCCATTTTCTCGGCGGCAAGCGCAAGACCTTTCTTCACCACCTCGTGCGCCGCGACCTGAAACACGCTGCCAACGGCGAGCAGCGAGCGTGAACCGCCGGTGGGGTTGCCGGTCATGTTCATCTCCGGATCGGCGGTGCGCAAGGAGATCGTTTCCATGGGCACGCCGAGCACCTCGGCGACGATCTGCGCGTACACCGTCTCGTGTCCCTGGCCGTGCGAATGCGACGTCGCGCGCAGCGTGATGTTCGCGTCCTTGTCCCACTCGATCTGGGCCTGGTCGTAGGGCGCGAAACCGCCCGCGCCGCTCGCTTCGATGTAGGTCGAGATGCCACGGCCGCGCAGCCGGCCGCGCGCAGCCGCGCTGGCGCGGCGCGCTTCGAACCCGTTCCAGTCTGCGGCGGCGAGCGCCTTGTCGAGCACGCCAGCGAAGTCGCCGCAGTCGTACTCGAAACCGGTGACGATCTTGTACGGAAACTTCTCTCTGGGCACCAGATTGCGGCGGCGGAATTCCGCCGGGTCCATGTTGATCGCGCGCGCGGCTTCGTCGATCAGGCGCTCGATTGCAAACGAACTCACCGGCCGGCCCGCGCCGCGGTACGCGGCTGTCGGCACCGTGTTGGTGAAGGTCAGGTTCGCATGCACGTGGACCGCCTGCACGTCGTACACGCCGCTCACCACGTTGACGAGATTCACGGTGTTTACGAACGCGCCGGTGAATGCGAGGTACGCTCCAAGGTTGCAGACGAATTCGAAGCGCAT
>JBGOTT010000250.1:0-6372 GCA_041476585.1 Gammaproteobacteria bacterium
GCCTTCATCATCTTCAGGAAATCGTCGGTGTTCTTCGGGAAGCTGTCGAACCCTGCGGCCTTCACCTGGCTCTCGCGATAGACGATCATGCTGCCGGCCGCGCCGAGCGGAATGCCGATCCAGTTCTTGCCGTTCGGGCGCAGATAGGCCTCGCCCGCCGGATACCAGCCGCCGTACTTCTTGCCGAGGTAGTTGGCGAGGTCGGTGACGTCGACCAGCTTCTCGGGGTAGAGATTGGCGTCGTCGTTGGTCCCGAGGATGATGTCGGGGCCCGCGCCCGTGTTGGCCGCGACCGCCGCCTTCGGCCGCACGTCTTCCCAGCTCTCGTTGTCCACCCGCACTTCGATGCCGTACTTTGCAGTGAACGCCTGGACGTTTTTCATGTACTGATCGATGTCGCCCTGTACGAAGCGGCTCCAGCGCAGCACGCGCAGCTTGGCGCCCTTCTCCGGCTGGTTGCTCCAGCCCGCCTGCGCGAGGGCCGCCGGCGTGTACGCAGCGCCGGCGCCGAGGGTGGTGCCGGCAACAACGCCAGCGGAAAGTTTCAGAAAATCACGTCTGTTGATGTTGCTCATGGTCTGCTCCTATGGGGGTGAATTGGAACGGATTCAGGCGAGCCTTGCGCCGCTCGCCGGGTCGAACAGGTAAGTCAGCTCGGGCTTCAGGCGGATGTTCTCGCCCGGATGGAACTCGTGGCGCTCGCGCACCACGGCATTGATGTTTGCACCTGCAAGCTGGCAAAAGATCTGGGTGTCCGCGCCGGTGGGCTCCACCACCACCACCTCGACGGGGATGCCGTCGTTGCCGACGCTCAGGTGCTCGGGCCGCACGCCGACCACCACCTCGCGGCCTTCGTCGATGCGCGCCCGGGCCGGCAGCGGGAACTCGACGCCCGGGCTCGTCACGACCGCCAGCGCGCCGTTGGCGCGCGCGACCTTGCCGGGCAGGAAGTTCATGGCCGGCGAGCCGATGAACCCTGCGACGAACAGGTTGGCCGGATTGTCGTACAGCTCGAGCGGGCCGCCGATCTGCTCGACCCTGCCGCCGTTCATCACCACGATCTTGTCGGCCATGGACATAGCTTCGATCTGGTCGTGCGTGACGTAGATGGACGTGGTCTTCAGCCTCTGGTGCAGCGCCCTGATCTCGGTGCGCATCTGCACGCGCAGTTTCGCGTCGAGATTGGACAGCGGCTCGTCGAACAGGAACACCTGCGGTTTCCTGACGATCGCCCGGCCCATCGCGACGCGCTGGCGCTGACCCCCCGAGAGCTGGCGAGGGTAGCGCTGGAGGTAGTCCATCAGGCCGAGGATCTGCGCCGCTTCCGTGACGCGGCTGCGGATCGCCTCGGCGGACTCGCCGGCCAGCTTCAGGCTGAACGCCATGTTGTCGTGCACGGTCATGTGGGGGTAGAGCGCGTAATTCTGGAACACCATCGCGATGTCGCGCTCCTTGGGCGCGATGTTATTGACGACGCGGCCTCCGATGGTGATTTCGCCCGCGCTGATTTCCTCCAGTCCGGCAATCATGCGCAGCAGCGTCGACTTGCCGCAACCGGAAGGGCCGACCAGCACGCAGAACTCGCCGTCGGCGATCGAGATGTCCACGCCATGCACCACCGGCGTGTTGCCGAACGACTTGCGGATCTGCCGGAGGGCGACGTCAGCCATGTTTGCCGTCCACCTTCCATTCCTTGCTGTAGCGCTTCTTGGTCATATCCATGTGTCGTCGCATCGCCGCCCGTGCGCCACCCGGGTCGTGCCGTGCGATCGCGGTGACGATCGCCTGATGCTCCCGGATGGCGTCTGCTGCCATCATCGGATACTCGGTCTTGCTCTCGAGTGCGCGGAACAAGGGGCCCATGCGCTGGTCCCACAGCGTCTGCACCACCAGAACCAGCGCGCTGTTGCCGCTCGCCTCCGCAATCCGCACATGGAACATGCGATCCGCATCGAGCGGATTGTGGTGCCGCCGGCTCTCGCCGACCATTACTGAGTGCGCCTTGCGGATCGCTCGCAGCTGCGCCGGACTGGCGGCCCTCGCCGCAACCGCGGCGCATTCGCCTTCGAGCATGCGCCGCGCGCGGATCACCTCGAACGGGCCGGACACGCCTGCCAGCTCGGCACCGTGCGGCTGTTCGCCAGGCCGTGTCACGTAGATCCCCGAGCCGACGCGCACTTCGAGCAGTCCCTCGATCTCGAGTGCGATCAGCGCTTCGCGCAAGCTTGGCCGGCTCACTCCCAGCTGCTTCGCAAGGTCGCGCTCGGGCGCAAGACGTGTGCCGCGCTCGTATTCGCCGTTCTCGATCAGCGCGCCGATCTGGTCGGCGATCTGACGATACAGCCGGCGCGGCTCGACCGCCTGGATCGGCATCGGGTAGTCTCTCGGGGATGCGCGCCTTGCGGCACGCGCTCGCGTGTTTATTGGTCAAGTGGTCAGGCCACTTGTCGGACCGCAGGTTTCCATACGAGCGCCGCGAAGTCAAGCTGCACTGCGATATGAAACGCGCGCTCAGGACGGCGCGGCGCTAATAGTAGAATGCAGACCTGTCATCAGGGCGGGCAAGAACAGCATGGCGGGAAGGCTGCAGGGCAGGGTCGCGTTCATCACGGCGGCCGCGCAAGGCATCGGGCGCGGCGCCGCGCTCGCATTTGCGCGCGAAGGTTCGACCGTGTGGGCGACCGACGTGAACGCCAAAGCGCTCGCCGATCTCGAAGGCAGGCAAGGCATCCGCACTCGCGTTCTCGACGTCACCGACGAGGCGGCAATCGGCAGGCTGGCAGCCGAGGTCGGAACGGTCAATGTGCTGTTCAATTGCGCGGGTTACGTGCACCACGGCACGATTCTCGACTGTTCGCCGAAGGACTGGGACTTCAGCTTCAATCTCAACGTGAAGTCGATGTACCTGGTGACGCGCGCTTTCCTGCCGGGCATGCTGAAATCAGGCGGTGGCTCGATCATCAACATGTCCTCGATCGCCTCGAGCGTAAAAGGCCTGCCGAACCGCTTCGCCTACGGCGCCTCGAAGGCTGCGGTCATCGGGCTGACCAAGTCGATCGCGGCGGACTTCGTAAAACAGGGCATCCGCTGCAACTGCATCGGACCCGGAACCGTCGACACCCCCTCGCTGCACGACCGGATCAATGCCTTTGCCGACCCGGTGCAGGCGAGGAAGGACTTCATTGCGCGGCAGCCGATGGGGCGTCTCGGCACGGTGGAGGACATCACGGGGATTCTCGTCTTTCTTGCTTCGGACGAATCCCTCTTTGCAACCGGAAACATGTATTCAATCGATGGTGGGATGACGATATGAAAATTTGCCGCTACGGAAAAAACGGATTCGAAAAACCCGGCATGATCGATGCCGACGGCCGCTTGCGCGACCTGTCCAAGGTGATCGAGCAGATCGACCAGAACACCATCGCGCCGCGCGGGCTGAGAATACTGTCCAAGATCAAGCCGGAGACGCTGCCGGTGGTGGCCGGCAACCCGCGCCTCGGGGTGCCGTACACGGGCATCGGCAAGTTCGTCGCGATCGGCCTGAACTTCTCCGACCATGCCAAGGAATCGAACCTGCCGATTCCGAGCGAGCCGGTGGTGTTCATGAAGGCGACCACCTGCATCAACGGGCCGAACGACGACGTGATCCAGCCCAAGGGCTCGACCAAGCTCGACTGGGAGGTGGAACTTGGCGTGGTGATCGGCACCAAGGCGCAGTACGTGTCGGAGGACAAGGCGCTCCAGCACGTCGCCGGCTACTGCATCGTGAACGACGTCTCGGAGCGCGACTTCCAGGTCGGGCGTCCCGGCGGCCAATGGGACAAGGGCAAGGGCTGCGACAGCTTCGGCCCGATCGGGCCGTGGCTGGTCACTACCGACGAGATTACCGACCCGCAGAAGCTCGACATGTGGCTCGACGTGAACGGCAAGCGCATGCAGACCGGCAACACGCAGACCATGATCTTCGGCGTGGCGCAGGTCGTTTCGCACGTGAGCCAGTTCATGACGCTGATGCCGGGTGACATCATCACCACCGGTACCCCGCCGGGCGTCGGGATGGGCATCAAGCCCAATCCGGTATTTCTCACACCCGGCGACGTCGTCTCGCTCGGCATCCGGGGCCTGGGAGAGCAGCGCCAGAAGGTCGTGGCGTGGTCCGGCTGATGCGGTGATGCAAGGGCTGCGTATCGACGCTGACCGTCTCTGGGATTCGCTGATGCAGCTGGCGCGGATCGGCGGTACGCCGAAGGGCGGCGTTTGCCGGCTCACGCTCACCGACCTCGACCGCCAGGGCCGCGACACCTTCATCACCTGGGCGAAGCAGGCAGGGCTCGCGGTGCGCATCGATGGCATCGGCAACATCTTTGCGCGGCGTGAGGGCTTGGATGCGGATGCGGCGCCGGTGGTGATCGGGAGCCATCTCGATTCCCAGCCCTCGGGCGGCAAGTTCGACGGGGCCTATGGCGTGATGGCCGGCCTCGAGGTGGTGCGCACCCTGAACGACGCAGGCGTCAAGACGAGTGCCCCGCTCGAAGTCGCGGCCTGGACGAATGAGGAAGGCTCGCGCTTCGTGCCCACCATGATGGGCTCGGGCGTCTTCGCAGGCGTGTACGCGCTGGACTATGCGCTCACGCAGAAGGACGTCGACGGGGTCAGCGTAAAGACCGCTCTCGAAGCGATCGGTTATTCCGGCGCGGCGCGGACGCACCAGGTAGGGGCCTATTTCGAGGCGCACATCGAACAGGGGCCGATACTCGAAGCGACGGCCACGACCATCGGCATAGTCCAGGGCGCGCTCGGCCAGCGCTGGTTCGACGTGGTCATCACCGGCCAGGACTCGCATGCGGGGCCGACGCCGATGGAAACGCGCAAGGACGCGCTGCTCGCGGCGAGCGGCCTGGTGCTCGAGGTGAACCGCATCGCCACCACCTTCCCGGATTATGCGCGCGGCACCGTAGGGTCAATGCAGGTAAAACCCAACTCGCGCAACGTGGTGCCGGGCGACGTACGTATGACGGTGGACCTGCGCAACGCGAAGGATGCGACGTTGAGCGCGATGGTGGACGAGCTCAAGCGTCGCGCGCAGGCGATCGCCGCGCAGTGCCGTGTCGCGATCGAACTGCGGGAAGTCGTTTATTTCCCGCCCAGCGAGTTCGCACCCGAGCTGGTGGAGAGCGTGCGCGCGGCGGCCAAGGATCTCGGATACTCGCACCGCGACATCGTCAGCGGCGCGGCGCACGACGCGGTATACCTCGCGCGGGTCGCGCCCACTGCCATGGTGTTCGTGCCCTGTGAAGGCGGCATCAGCCACAACGAGCTCGAGAGCGCCAGGCCCGAGGACATCGCCGCAGGCTGCAATGTGCTGCTGCAGGCGGTGCTTGCGCGCGCGGGCGCGTGAAAATCTATGGAGGCAGTTCATGAATGATCGTTTGCGCAACCCGGTTTCCCTGAAAGAGTCCGCGTTCTGGATGCCGTTTACGGCGAACCGCCAGTTCAAAAAGGCCCCGCGCATGCTCGCGCGCGCCGAGGGGATGTACTACTACACGCTGGAAGGCCGCGAGGTGCTTGACGGCACATCCGGCCTGTGGTGCGTCAACGCCGGGCACTGCCGGCCGAAGATCGTGGCGGCGCTGCAGAGGCAGGTGGCGCAGATGGATTTCGCGCCGACGTTCCAGATGGGCCATCCGCTGGCGTTCGAATTCGCCGAGAAACTGATCGGCGTTACGCCCAAAGGGTTCGAGCACGTGTTCTTCACCAACTCGGGGTCCGAGTCGGTGGACAGCGCTCTGAAGATCGCTCTCGCCTGGCATCGCGCCCGCGGCGACGCCGGCCGCTTCCGCCTGATCGGGCGCGAGCGCGGCTATCACGGAGTCAACTTCGGCGGCATCTCCGTGGGTGGCATCGCTTCCAACCGCAAGCATTTCGGCCCCATGGTGGGGGGCGTGGACCACATCCGCCACACCCACGACCCGCTGCGAAACACATTTGCCCGCGGGCAGCCACAGCATGGTGCCGAGTTCGCCGACGACCTGGAGCGGCTGGTCGCGCTGCACGACGCGTCCACCATTGCCGCGGTGATCGTCGAGCCGGTGGCCGGTTCGACCGGTGTGCTGGTCCCGCCGAAGGGCTACCTGGAGCGCCTGCGCGAGCTGTGCACGAAGCACGGCATATTGCTCGTTTTCGACGAGGTGATCACCGGGTTCGGGCGTCTCGGCAAGCCATTTGCGACCGATTACTTCGGCGTCACGCCGGATTTGATCGTCACCGCGAAGGGCATCACCAACGGCACGGTCCCGATGGGCGCGGTATTCGTCCGGGACGAGATCTTTCAGGCCTTCATGCAGGGGCCGGAGAACTCGATCGAGTTCTTCC